>NZ_JBQNBV010000059.1:0-12053 GCF_052169755.1 Selenomonas sp.
TCTTGTCATGAGTTTTGGCACGACCTTTAAGGAGACACGCGAAAAGACGATCCTTGCTGTGGTGGAAGAGATACGGCGCGAGCATCCGAATGCCAAAGTGATGCTCGCGTTCACTTCGCACATCGTCATCGAGCGTGTCAAGGCGAACGAGGGGATTTCCTATCCGACGCCTGAAGAAGCGCTACAAAAACTCAAGGATGATGGATATAAGCGCGAGGTGTTCGAGGAGTGCCGCACATGGTTTTACAGGATGACGCTCGGCACGCCGCTCGTGTATTGGCAGGGGCAGGAGGAAAAGCGCGACGATGTCGCCGATGTCATGACTGCTGTCGCCAAAGATCTGCCGCCATGTGCTGCGGATGAAGCTGTTCTCCTCATGGCGCATGGCACGCCGCATCCGGCAAATGCTTATTACACCGTTATGCAGGAACGCTTGGAGCAGCAGGGACAGCATCACATCTATATCTACAGTGTGGAGGGACGGCCGCATTTGGATGATGTTCTGCCGAAACTGAAAAAGGCGTGTATAAAAAAGGTCACGCTCGTGCCGCTGATGCTTGTGGCAGGCGATCATGCGACGAATGATATGGCAGGCGACGCGCCGGACTCGCATAAGGCTGTTTTGGAACGGGAAGGATTCGTCGTGCAGACGATTCTTCGGGGTATCGGCGAAAACGATGCTGTGCGCAAAATTTTTACAGCGCGTGCGCAGGAGGCGTATGAGGCGCTGTACGATGGAAGTTTGTGCAATGATGTCTGAAGCGTTCGCTATTTCGCGCCGCAGGTTTTTGAACATATCATCAAGAACCGTTGCTGCACTGGGGCTTTTCGGTCTTTTTCCTGCATCATGGCGGCGGGTGTTTGCCGCCGATGGTCCGGATGCGTTTTTTGTGCGTCAGATCATCACGGAGGATAGTCGGACTTCGCGCATGATCGCTTGGGAGTCTGCCGTGAGCGAGCCGGAGGCTGTCGTCGATCTGCGGTGTGCGGGTGCGGCGGATGTTGCTTCGTTTGCTGCGCGTGAGAAGGTTTTCGTCGACGGCGGCGAGCGGCTTTTTTCGCACGAGGCTCTTTTGACAGGGCTTGCTCCCGATACTTCGTACGAGTATCGCCTGCGCACGGGCGATACGGCGTCGCCGTGGTTCTCGCTTCAGACGGCGGCGGATGGTACGTTCAAGGCGTTGATATTTCCTGATTCGCAGTGTTCGGACGGCTATCGCACATGGCGAAATGCGGTGGAGAAGGCGGCGCAGCAGCAGTCGGACGCCGACTTTTTCATCATGATGGGCGATCTTGTCGACAATGGCGAGGCCGCCTACCAATGGCGGCAGTGGTTTGAAGGGGCGGCGAAGATCATCGCCCGCCTGCCGTGTGCGCCTTTGATGGGCAATCATGAGGCGTATGATCTCAACTGGCAGTGCCGCTTGCCTTTGGGCTGGCTCGGCTATTTTCCTGTACCGGGGAACGGCAGTCTGCATTTTTCGGGCTGGTATTATTCGTTCGACTGGGGAGTGTGCCACTTTGCTGCGCTCAATACGCAGTGGGAAGAAGTCGATGCGCTGCGGGCTGGACTTTTCGAGGAGCAGGCTGCATGGCTGCGCCGTGATCTGGCGGCGAGTCGCAAGAAGTGGAAGATCGTCTTGATGCACAAGGATATCATCGAGTACGATTATCCTGATGGGAGCGATCCTGTCACGGGCGATATCAGTGCGACGGGGCGGGCGCTGATGCCGATCTTCGACGAGCTGCGTCCCGACGTCGTCTTGACGGCGCATCAGCATACATATCGGCGGCTCGGGCATATTCTGCACTTTGCGCCGAGCGAGGATGGTCCTTTTTACATCGACACAGGCAACTGCGGCAACTGCTACTATGATGTGCCGCAGAATATGCGCTTTGACAAGAAGATGCTCGCGCAGCCCGAACGCGGCAATTATATGACGCTTGAGGCGTCCGCAGGGCAGCTGCGCTTCCAGTGTTTTCTGCCTGACGGCAGCCTTGCCGACGAGGTGGTTTTGCAGAAATGATGGAATGGATATTGCAGAAAGCAGAGGGAATATGACGACAGAGAATGGGACGGCAGAGCGCTTTGCGCCGGAAGAAGCGCTTGTCTTAGAGGAGAAAATTTATTTTTTGCAGGAGAATGGGAAGAAAACGCGCGTGGGAAGACTCAAAGAGATGTCGGTGGATCGTCTCGTCGTCGAGATGCAGATGACGGACGCAGAATATGCGCATGGTCCGGAGACGAACGCGCATTTTCGCTGCGCCATGCCGAGCGAGAAGTGCACCTATCGATTCGAGTCTGCGTTTTGTGCGAGCAGTCCGCTGCCCGATCGCATCTGGTACATGGAGCTTCCCGCTGAGGTCGAGCGTCAGCAGAAGCGCGATTTTGTGCGCGTGCCCGCGCCGTTTCCCATGCAGGTAACGCTGTCGAATCTTTACGGCGGCAAAAATAAGCCGAAGGAGACGACGCTCGTCGATCTCAGCGGCAACGGTGTGTCCTTCGTTTGGAAGGAGCCGTTGGAAGATGGTATGGAAATCGAGATCTCCATACCGGATTTGCCGGCTGTCGGCGAACTTCATACGACAGCCGTTGTCATGCGCTCGATCGACCGTACGGCGCTTGCAACGCCCGTTTATCATATCGGCGCACATTTTGCCAAGTACCTCGACAAGAGGCAGCAGAATCAGCTGGTGCGATGTATTTTTTTGCTGCAAAGAAAGTATCTGGAACGTGGGCTTGGCATTTAAGGAACGCTGTTAAAAGGAAGTCGCAGAGGTTTGTGAAGATAGGCGTTTGACTAGATCTGTGATTTCTTAAAACGCACCCCCGAAAGTCCGAGATGGATTTTCGGGGGTGCGTTTGCATTTTGTGAGAGTGCGTGCAGATTTTTAGGCGAGGAATACTTTCAGAAGCCGTTCCAGTGCATCTTGATCGGCGCAGCCCATCGTTTCCCTTGCGGAGTGCATGGCGAGCAGCGGCGCGCCGATGTCCATCGTGCGCACAGGAACGAAGGATGAGGCGATGGCGCCGAGTGTGGAGCCGCCGCGGCTGTCGGCGCGGTTCACGAAGCGCTGCCAGGGGATCGCGTGCTCTTCGGCAAGCGCCCGCACGATGGCGACGGCTTCGGCGTCGCCCGCATAGCTTTGTGATGCCGCCTGCTTCAAGACGACGCCTGCGCCGAGCGTCGGACGCACGTTTGGGTCGCTCTTTGCCGCGTGCGAAGGATGTACGGCGTGCGCTACATCGACGGAGAGCAGGAAGCCGTCGGCGAGTGCGCGGATGAGAGCGTCGCTTTCGTCCGTGAATTCTTGATAGATGCGGCGGAGCACGTCGCTGAGTACGGTGGAGCCTGCGCCTTGCTTCGTGCGGCTGCCGACTTCTTCGTTGTCGAAGAGTGCGATGAGGCGAAGCCCTTCGTCGGGACGTGTTTCTTCGATGCCCTTGAGGCAGGCGAGAACGGATGTGAGGTTGTCGAGCCGGGGGGATGAGATGAATGCGTCGTCCATACCGAAGGTGCAGCCTGTCTCGCATGGATAGGCGCTGAGATCGTAGGAGAGAATCGCCGTCGGTTCTACGCCGCAGGAGGCGGCAAGCCACGGGAGGAAGAAATCGCTTTTTGCCGCTTCCGCACCGACGAGAGCGGCGAGCGGCAGCATGTCCTTTTGGGCGTTCAGGGCGCCGCTTTTGTTGACCTCGCGATCCATGTGGATGGCAAGGCTCGGAATCGTCATGAGCGGTTTTGGAAAATCGACGAGCTTCTCTTCGGGATGAAAGGCGTCGCTGCCGCGCAGCATGACTTTGCCTGCAAGGGAGAGCGGGCGGTCGAGCCATGTGCGCAGAATGAGACCGCCGTATGGCTCGACGTTCAAGCTGCCATAGCCGTCGCTTGCTATGCCTGCGGCGGGTTTCAGGCGAAAGCATGGGAAGTCCGTGTGCGCCGCTGCCATGCGAAGCGGTGCGCCGCAGCCTGCGAGAGATTTTTCACCGAGGGTGAAAGCGAGGAGCGTCGAGCCGTAGACTTTGACGAAGTAGCGTCCGCCGGGAAAAAGCCGCCATGCGGCGGCGGGATGCAGCTCTTGGAAGCCCGCGCGGTTTAGGCGTTCTGCGCTTTTTTCGACGACATGGAAGGGCGATGCGGCGCAGGTGATGAAGTCGATCAGTTCTGTTGCTGTCGGGTTTGTCTTTGTCATGAGAGGATCCCTCCGTTGTTTTTCGGTGGTTTTTTGCAAAGTTTTGGCAAGATGAGCGCGGCGCTCGTGATGAGGCCGATGAAGAGCGGGTGTATGGAGCTTTTGCATACGATTGCCGCTGCAGCGGCTGCCGTCGAGAGAAGCATGGAAGCGACGGCGCGGCGCGGCGAGAGGCGCCCGGGCAGGAATACCGCTGCTGTCAGCGGCAGGAAGATGCCGCCGCCGCGAAGTGCCATAGACAGGTAGTTCCAGACGAGGACTTCGCTGTCGATGGCAAAAAGTGCGAAGAGGGCGGCAAGTCCCATCACGAGAAGCACGGTGAGACGGTGCAGGAGAAGCAGCCGCTTTTCGCGCGTCACGGCGAAAAATGGCGCGAATACGTCGTGTGAGAGCATGGTTCCAATACCGAGCGAAAGACCGCCGATGCTGCCGACGAGGGAAAGTACGATGCCGCCCATAGCGACGCTGCCGATGAAAACGCCTGCGTGTGTAAAGAGGTAGGCGGGCAGTGCGAGGATGGGCGCGATGTCGGGCGCTGCCGCGTGCATGTAGACGCCGATGATGGAGCAAGGCAGACCGACGGGAATGACGATGAGCGCGGCGGTAAAGGCGCCGACAGCAGCCGTGCGCGGGTTGGCGGCGGAGAAGATGGCTTGGATGTAGGATTGTGTGGATAGGATGCCGACGATGAGAGAGAGGAGCCCTGCGGCGATGCTTTCTGCACCAGCGCTCATAAGGCTCAGTGTCCCCTCTTTCAGCGGTGTGTTCACCGTGACCTCGGGCAGACCTTGCCATGCGGCGATCCCCGCGAAGCAAAGACTCAGCCACAGGATGAGCATTTTCAAGACGCCGCCGACGCCGGCGCTTTTCATGCCGCCGAAGAAAACGTATCCGGCGACGAGTGCGACGAGAAAAAGCGCCGCTTTGCCGTGACCGACGCCAAAAACGGCGGCGATGAGATGAAGTCCCGGCAGCGTGCTGGCGACGGCGCTGAAGAAGATGCCGATGGAAGATACGAGACTCGAAAAGACGCCTGCGGGCTTGCCGTAACAGATGCCGAGAAACTGCGGGATCGTCTCAAGTGCGGTGCGCCGCAAGGGACCGGCGTAGAAAAGTCCCATGAGGATCAGGGCGATCCCCGTGCCGAGTGTGAACCACCAAGCGGAAAGTCCGAGGGAGAAGGCGAGCTGCGCCGTGCCGACCGTCGCGCCGCCGCCGACGCAGGTGCCGGCGATCGTACCCGCGACGAGCGGCGCACCTGCACTGCGCCCGTTGAGGCTGAAGCCTTCCGCCGAGTGAATGGAACGCGCAGCGTAAAGCCCGACGGCGATAACGAGTGCGATGGTCGAGAGCATGATCGCAAGCTGCTCTGCGGAAATCTCCATAGCGTGAAAACCTCCCCAAATATTTTCTGAGGGAAACCGTCCTTGCTGCAATTATACGCCCGCAGGGGCGTGAAAGGCAAATCATTCCTTAAAGAGAAAAGTCTATAGCGTCATGGGTATTCTCTCCTGTAATTTTAACGATTGCAGGCAGGGTTTCGCCCTTTTCTATGGAATATATATAGGAAAGGCAGAGGTAGGAAAGGCTGAGGAAGGATGTGATCGTATGGAATTCGTCGGAGCGATGCCTCTTTTGCAGGTCCTGCTTGTCGCTGTGATTTTTCTCGCCGTACTTGTGGAGATCAAGACGGGCGGCACGGGGTTCGGTGTTTTGCTCGGTCTTGCGGCGGCGGGCGTGTTTTTCAGCAGCCAGTACGTCAAAGGGCTTGTGAGCCTCTATGAGGTTGCCGTCTTTCTTGTCGGCGTCCTGCTGATCGTGGCGGAGGCGCTCTTACCTGCTACAGGCGTTTTAGGGGCGCTCGGCGTTGCGGCGATGCTATACAGCGTTGTCCTCGCGCTCGGCGGCGACGTCAATGCGCTCTATGCACTTTTTGCGGCAGCTGCGATCGCGCTCGTCTCCTTTCTTTTGCTCGTGCGGTTTTTGCCCAAGAGCCGCCTTTGGAAGAGGGTCGTGCTGCATGATGCTTCGACGAGTGCAGGCGGCTATGTGAGCGCGGCAGAGCGCACGGATCTCGTAGGAAGGGAAGCGACCGTGCTGACCGATGTGCGTCCGGCTGGCTCTATCCTCATCGAAGGCATGTCCGTTGACGTCGTTTCCGAGGGCGCTTACATCGAGAAGGGCGAGCGCGTCTATGTGGCAGAGGTGCATGGCAGCCGCATCGTCGTGCGCCGTGTCTGTGAAACGGTTTGATTGGAATTTTTACGGGAGGGGTTCTTCATGGAAGGCGTTATCGCATTGGCATTTCTCTTTGTCATCGCCGTTGTTGTCGTCATGGTTTTTCTGCACTTTGTTCCCATTGGTCTTTGGATTTCGGCGATTGCGGCGAATGTGCCCGTGAATATCATCACGCTCATCGGTATGCGTATGCGCCGTGTGCCACCCGGCAAGATCGTCATGCCGCTCATCAAGGCGAACAAGGCGGGGCTGAATGTGCAGGTCAATCAGCTCGAAGCGCACTATTTGGCGGGCGGCAACGTCGATAAGGTCGTCGATGCGCTGATCGCGGCGCACCGTGCGCAGATTCCCCTGCCGTTCGAGCGCTCCGCCGCCATTGACCTTGCGGGGCGCGACGTGCTCGACGCCGTGCAGATGAGCGTCAATCCCAAGGTCATAGAGACGCCGATCGTCTCCGCCGTCGCTATGAACGGCATCGAGCTGAAGATCAAGGCGCGTGTGACTGTGCGCGCCAACATCGATCGCCTCGTCGGCGGCGCGGGTGAGCCGACGATCATCGCCCGCGTCGGCGAGGGTATCGTCACGACGGTCGGCTCCTCGGCGAGCCACGGCGAAGTCCTTGCGAATCCCGACGTCATCTCCAAGACCGTACTTGGCAAGGGGCTTGACGCAGGAACGGCGTTTGAGATCCTTTCCATCGACATCGCCGATGTCGATGTCGGGCGCAACATCGGCGCGGAACTGCAGACCGACCAAGCCGAAGCCGATAAGCGCATCGCGCAGGCAAAGGCGGAGGAGCGCCGCGCTATGGCGGTCGCCAAGGAGCAGGAAATGAAGGCTTACACGCAGGAGATGGAAGCGAAGGTTGTCGAGGCGCAGGCAGAAGTGCCGCACGCGATGGCAGAAGCCTTGAAGAGCGGCAATCTCGGCGTCATGGACTATTACAACCTGCGCAATGTGCAGGCGGACACCGACATGCGGACGGCGATCAGCGAGGCGGGCGCAACCCCGTCGCATCCGGCGAAGTAAGACGGAAAAGGGAAGGAGACAGACGGTATGAGCGTCACGGGTATCATCCTATTCGTCATATTTCTCCTCGTCACGAATTTGCTCGACAAGAAGAAGCGCAAGGCGCGGCAGCAAAGGCAGTCCGAAGCGCTCGAACCGCCCGTCGATTTGCGGGAAACGGTGATAGAAACGCAGGGAGCCGTGCAGTCGGAAGAGATGCAGGCTTTGCTTCGCCGCTTCTTTTCCGCGCAGGAAGCGGCGAGCGAGGAGCCGAGCGCACCGCGAGCGGCGGCTGCTGTCCAAACGGCGGCTTCTCTTGCGATAGATGGAGTCGATGCGCCGCCGCATAAAGCCGTGCAGCGGCAAGAAATGGAGCAGCCGCCGCGGGAGCCGGCTGCTTCGGGCGCTTTGGCGCTCGACTTTACCCCCGCTGCCATGCTGCAGGCGGCTGTACTTGCGGAAGTCATCGGACGACCCAAGGCGCAGCGCGGACGAAGCCCCTATTTTCGTCCATGAAGAGAGAGAACCCCGACGCTTCGCAGATCGCGGCAAGCGGCGGGGATTTGCACATTTATAGAAAATAGGAAAAAATATCCAAGGAGGCAGGATCATGGATAGAGAGCGTATCGGCTTTATCGGTACAGGCGTCATGGGAAGCAGCATGGCGAGAAATCTTATGCGGGCAGGATATCCCGTCAGCGTCTACACGCGCACGAAGAAAAAGGCGCAGGCGCTTCTCGATGCGGGCGCGTGCTGGGCGTCTTCGCCCGCAGAGCTTTCGAAGGAAGCGGACGTCGTCATCTCCATCGTCGGCTATCCGAAGGACGTTGAGGAGATCTATCTCGGTGCGGCAGGCGTCTTGTCCGTGAAAAAGGGCGGCGCGGTCATCGACATGACGACGTCGAGCCCCGCGCTCGCGAAGAAAATTTTCGCCGCTGCGAAAGAGAAGGGCGTCGATGCGCTCGATGCGCCCGTTTCCGGCGGCGACATCGGTGCGCGTGATGCGTCGCTCGCCATCATGGTCGGCGGTGAAAAAGAGGCGTTTGAGAGGTATCGTGACATCTTCGCCGCTGTGGGAAAAAATGTGCGCTATTTCGGTGCGGCAGGCAGCGGGCAGTTCGTCAAGATGAGCAACCAGATCGCCATCGCCTCGAACATGCTTGGTGTCGCCGAAGCGATGGCGTATGCGAAAAAGAGCGGACTGGACGCCGAGGCTGTGCAGCAGACGATCGCCGCCGGTGCAGCCGGCTCGTGGTCGCTCACGAACCTCGCGCCGAAGATGCTGGCAGGCGACTGGTCGCCGGGATTCTTCATCAAGCATTTCCTCAAAGACATGCGCATCGCCATCGAATCGGCGGAGGAAATGGGGCTTGACCTGCCGGGACTGAAGCTCTCGAAGAAGCTCTATGACGAGCTTTCGGTGCGCGGCATGGACGACTGCGGCACGCAGGCGATCTTCCGTTGGTATACGGAGAAATGAGACAATCAGCTCATGCTCTGCCGAAGGCGAAGAGCTTCACGGCGAGGAATGTCACAGGCACGCCGAGGACGGCGGCGATGATAAACGCTGCAAGGCTCGGAAAACCGAGCTGATTGTAGAAAATAAAGACGATGACGTTCTGAATCAAATAGTTCGGGATGTAGGAAACAGCGAACTTCAGGCATTTTTCAAGGGCGAGCGGCTCGTGGAAGATCAAGCGGCTGTTCAGTGCGTAGGCGATGAGGTTCGCGAGGATGTAGCCGATGTTGAACGCGAAATTCGTATCGAGGAAATGTTCTAAGGCGCTCGCCAGCAGGCTGCCGTTGAACGTGTTGAGACAGCCGACGGCGAGAAAGAGCAGAAATTCGCGGGAAAAAAAGTGACGGCGTAAGTTTTTGAAAAGCATGGGCATAAAATACCTCCCTTTCGCTGCATTATTGCCAGTATAGCATAAACGCAGTGAAAGAGGGAGCGGAAATGACCTGCGAGGATTGAGAGAATAGGAGTGTTTATGAAAGGAACTGTTGTGGCGACGTGGATGGACACGGCGCAGAAACTTTGGGGCGATACGGCTGTCCGTGCGGCGTGTCAGGCGGCTGGTTGGTCGGCGGGGCGTATTTTTACGCCTTTGGAGGATGTGGCAGACACGGAGGTCCGCACCTTCTTCGATACTTTGGCAAAGAATATGGGGCAGACGTCGGATGCCATTTGGCACGAAGTGGGACGCGACAATATTCTGACCTTCGCATCGGTTTATCCGTCCTTTTTCGAAGGCAAGAACATCTATACGTTCCTCGCCTCGATCTACAATGTGCATGTGGAAATCGTCCGAAAGATTCCGGGAGCGAATCCGCCGCTCTTGAAGATGACGCCGCTTTCTGAGCATGAGGCGGAGCTGCTGTATAAGTCGAAGCGCAATCTCAGTTCGTATTTTCGCGGCTTATTGAAAGGGGCGATCGACTACTTTAAGGAGCCTGTCGAGGTCAAGGTCGTGGAGGAAGGAAACGGCGTGGTGCGTCTGCGCCTCCACTTCAAAGAGCGCATCTTGGAGAAGAGACGCTTTGCGCTCAACTGCCTCTTAGGCGTTTTGGCGCGATCTTTATCGGTAAAATTTGCGTTCGTTTCTTTTGCTGCGGCTCTTTTTTTCAGCGCGCTTTTCTGGCTTTTCGGAGCGCCGTCTATGGTGTTTTTGTTCCCCGTCCTCATGGGCGCTGTGACAGGCGCTGCGGCGGGCGTTCTGCTCTCGCCGCTTCGTCTGCTGCGGCGGGAACTTACCGCTATTGCCGAGCATCGCTTCTCGGCGGATCTCGTGCTCTCCTCGCGCGATGAATTTGAGGAGATGGGCGCTTTGATCGATGCTTATAAAAAATCGGTACGCGCCGACTTCACGGGCTTTCGCGGCATGGGCGACGAACTTATCGCCTACGGCGGCAAGTTCAATGAGCTTGCGAGCAACATGAGCCAAGCGTCTGCGCAGATCGCCGAAGTCGTAGACAACGTGGCGGAAGCGACGACGGGGAGCGCTTCTTCGACGGGGCAGGTGGCGGAAGTGCTGCGCCGGAATGTTGAAGCGCTGCAGCAGGTCGTTTCTTCGCAGGAGAAAAACAACAAGAGCCTTGCAGAAGCCGTGGACAATGTGGCGCGTGGCTTTGAAGGCGTGCGCAGCTCAAGCGATGCGCTCGGCAAGAGCATGGAGAACTTCGCTGCCGTGCGCGATGCCGCCGATTCCTTGAAGCAGGAAACGGAGAAAATCATCTCCATCGCCAACATGGTGACGGAGATCGCTTCTCAGACGAATCTCCTCGCTTTGAATGCTTCGGTCGAAGCGGCGCGCGCCGGCGAGCAGGGCAAAGGCTTCGCCGTCGTCGCGCAGGAAATCGGCAAGCTTGCCGCCGAATCGCGCGAGCAGGCGGATACGATCACCTCGGATGTGCGCAACATCACACGCATCATCAACAATGTCGTCGCAAGTATCGACGCTGAGTATCATGCGCTCGGCAGGGAGAGCGGCGGGCTTGTGCAGGTCGTCGAGAGCAACGGCGCCTTCGTTGCTAACATCCGCGAAGTATCGACGAGCATCAGCGGTATCATCCTGCGGCTCAACGATGAGATGGGGCGTATGAACGACGCCATCGGTCAGGTGCGGACGATCGCCGGACTTTCAGAAGAAAACTCCGCTGCAGCGAAAGAGGTCAACGAAACGGTTGGCGATCACCACGAGAAGCTGCAGGATATGATGCAAAAGATCCAAGACTTCCAGAAAATCGCCGTATCCTTCTCCGATGATCTCAAAAATTTCAAGATATGACGATCTTTGGGCAGCGTGCGCTTTCGCTGAGGTTCATGGGTATAGAGATGAAACGGATGTGTGAAGAAGTTGAAGCGGATTATCGTCAATGCCGATGATTTCGGGCGGCATGTGCGCATCAATGAGGCGGTGGAGCGGGGAGCCGTCGAGGGCGTGCTGCGCTCGGCGACCCTGATGGCGGGGGGCAGGGCTTTTGCCGATGCGGCGGAGCGCGTGCGACGTCTGCCGCAGTTGGGATTGGGCATACACTTCACGCTGGTCGACGGCTTTCCGATCCTGCCGCCTGCGGAGATTCCTTCGCTCGTCGATGAAAACGGCGTCTTTCTGCCGAACTACGGCGCTTTTTCCAAGCATTATGCAAAGGGCGGCGTGCGGCTTGCCGAGGTGCGTGCCGAACTTTCCGCGCAGATTCGAAAGATCGAGAATGCCGGTCTTCGCATCGACCATGCCGACAGCCATCAGCACATGCACGCCCTGCCGGGCATTGTGGAGGTCGTCATCGGGCTTTGCCGCGAGGCGAAGATTCCGGCGCTTCGCGCGCCGTTTGCGCCGCTCTTTGCAGGCGGCTTCGGGGGCGTCGGGCAGTTCATCGGGCGTGTCGGTCTTTCGCTCTTGGCGAAGAACGCTGCGAGTTTGGCAAGAAAGGCGGGGCTTTTCGTACCCGAACATTTCGCGGGTATCGTCGCGGGAGAAGCCGTCGATGAAGCGGCGCTTCTTGCCGTGCTCAAGGGTCTGAAAGAAGGCACGACTGAAGTCATGATGCACCCGGGCACAGCAAACGAAGAACTCGCGCGAGATTGTGGCTGGCGGCATGACTTCGAAGCG
>NZ_JBQNBV010000060.1:0-11952 GCF_052169755.1 Selenomonas sp.
TGTCACCGCCTACAAGATGAAGGTCGTCGTCATCGAGCCAAAGTCCTTTGACGACGCACAGCAAGTGGCGAACTGTCTGCGTGAAAAGAGGCCCGTCGTCATCAATTTCGAAAACACTATCGAAGAGGATGCCAAGCGTATCACAGATTTCATCAGCGGTACGATCTACGCCTTGAATGGTGAAATCAAAAAGGTCAGTCACAATGTCTTTTTCTGTGCGCCGAGCAATGTCAATATTTCGTATTCCGAAGATAAGAAATCGGTGTCGGCTGAAATGCCGTGGCTGAAGAAATAAGGCGGCTGCAATGAAACTTGCTTTGATCGGCGGCGGCATGATGGCGGAAGCTGTCATTGCCGGAGTTTTGCGCGAGAATGTGCTTTTGGCGTCGGATGTTTTTGTATCGGAGCATAAGGCGGCGCGTGCAGAGGAGCTGCGCAGGAAATATGGCGTACAGGCTTTTTGCAGTGCGGCGGCTTTTTTGGAAGATATGGACGTGGTATTCCTCGCTGTCAAGCCGAATGCAGCGGAAAAGGCGATGGAAGAGCTTCGCGGGCATTTGCGTCCCGACGCTGTTCTTGTCTCCATCGTGGCAGGACTGACGCTTTCCAGGATCGAGAACATGTTTCCGCAGCAGCCGGTCATCCGCGTCATGCCCAATACGCCGCTTGCCGTAGGCGCAGGGATGTCTGCCTATGCGCTCGGTTCGTGCGCAGAAGAAGCGCATGAAGAAAAGGTGCATGAGATTCTTGCGGCGGCGGGCAAGGTCGTCTGTCTTAAAGAATCTTTGATGGATGCTGTTACGGGACTGTCGGGCAGCGGTCCGGCGTTCGCTTTCCTTGTCATCGGTGCGCTCGCAGACGGCGGCGTGGCGGCTGGTCTGCCTCGCAAAGAAGCTCTGCTCATGGCGGCGCAGACGATGCTTGGAGCCGCTAAGATGGTTCTTGATACGAAACGGCATCCCGCAGAACTTCGCGACCAGGTTACATCGCCGGCGGGGACGACGATCGCCGGCGTGCGCGTGCTTGAGCAGCGTGCCGTGTGCGGCGCTTTTCTGGACGCCGTGCTTTGTGCGGCGGAAAAATCCAAGTCTTTAGGGGAATGATATGTCGAATAGAGAAAAAATCCTGCGCTTTTATCGCGGTTCTGAAGGCGAAGAAACGGCAGTAAAATTGGTGGATGCTGCGGAAAAGGCGATGAAGAATCAAAAGTTTCGCCTCACGGCGTTTCTTGATCCCTTTGGACAGGAGATCGCTGAGGTCGTGGCTGCAAACTTCGATGGCTTGAAGGTTTCTTTCAACGGCGGTTATTTGGGGGCGGAACGCCAGCGCGCCGTTTTTCAGCATGAAGATTTTCGTGGCGCGCCTGCATGGGAAATCGCTGTTGTAAAAGCGCAGTGGAAGGACGCGTTCACACATATTTCTCATCGCGATGTGCTGGGCGCTCTTATGGGACTGGGCGTTGAGCGCGAGATCATCGGCGATATTCAGCTGCAGCAGGGAACGGCAAAAATCGTTGCCGTTGAAAATATGACAGATTTTCTTCTGCAGAACTGTGTGCAGTTTGGCGCGGCGCATGTTTGCTGTTCTTTGGAAGAGTTGTCGTCGTTGACGCCGCGTGAGGAACGCTGCAAGGAGATCCGTGCGACCGTGGCTTCCCTGCGCGTTGATTCCATCGCCGCTGCAGGCTTTGGCATGTCTCGCAGCCGTGCGGCAGCGGATATTGCGGCGGAAAAGCTCAAGCTGAATTGGCAGTCCGTCAAAAACGCTTCGCAGTCTGTGAAAGAGGGCGATGCGCTCTCCATGCGCGGCAGGGGGCGGCTGGAAGTATCGGAGATTCGCGGACAGACGAAGAAGGGCCGCATCAGCGTTCTGCTCCATCGCTACTTATAACTGCGGTAAGCAAAGGTTTCGCCATATAGAAAGGGATGAGGCGTTCTCGTGCCTATTTTTCTGAGTATCGGTATCGTCGTTTTGGATCAACTCATAAAATTCATTGTTGCTCATGAAATGTTTCCGGGGATGTCCTTTCCCGTCATACAAGATATTTTTCATATCACGTTCGTTTTGAATCCCGGCGCCGCTTTTGGCATCCTTGCCCATCAGCGCTCTTTTTTTATCGTCATGGGGATCGCCATCGTCCTTCTGGGCATCGGTCTCCTTCCGTATATTCGCCGCCAATGTCCGATGTTTCGCTACGGCACGGCGCTTCTTATCGGCGGCGCCTTTGGCAATTTGATCGACCGCATACGTTTTGGTCATGTCATAGATTTCTTCGATTTTCGTATATGGCCTGTGTTTAATATCGCAGATATTGCCATCGTACTCGGCGTTGCCGCCATCATCTATGCGATACTCTTCAAAATGCACGCGGCGGAGAATTCATGATGATGGAAGAGTTGCTGATCGTCGATGAAGCATCTTGCGGGAAACGCCTCGATGTGTTTCTTGCCGATAAAAAAACGCAGTTTTCTCGCTCACATATACAAAAAATGATCGCCGACGGCGCCGTTCTGCGCAACGGCAGGGAAGCGAAGGCGAATGACAGGCTGCGCTCGGGCGACAGCCTTCAAGTGCGTGTGCTTGAAGCACAGGAATTAAAGATTTTGCCGGAGCCGATTCCGTTGGATGTATTGTATGAGGATCAAGATATGATCGTCATCAATAAGACGCGCGGCATGGTCGTTCATCCGGCGCCGGGCGTTTCGAGCGGTACGCTGGTCAATGCGCTGCTGTATCACTGTGGGGATCTTTCGGGCATCAACGGCGTCATTCGTCCGGGTATCGTGCATCGTCTGGATAAGGATACGTCGGGCGTCATGGTGGCGGCGAAAAATGATGCGGCGCACGTCGATCTCGCCGAGCAGATTCGCTTGAAATCGGCGCATCGAACATATCAGGCCTTTGTCTCTGGCAATATTGCGGAAGAAAACGGTGTGATTCGTGCGCCCATCGGACGTCATCCGACAGAGCGCAAGAAGATGGCTGTCGTGCCGAACGGCAAGGATGCGACGACGCTCTTTCGTGTCATGGAGCGTTTCTCTGCATATACCTTCGTCGAGTGCCGCCTGCAAACGGGACGCACGCATCAGATTCGCGTCCACATGGCGTACATCGGGCATCCTGTGCTCGGCGATCCGAAATATGGCAGGAAAGCGCCTTTTGCCATAGAGGGTCAGGCGCTTCATTCGTGTGAGCTTCTTCTTACGCATCCGCGTACGAAAGAACGTATGCGCTTTGCCGCGGATATGCCGCAGGATATGAAGAAGATCCTGCATGATTTACGGCGGGGTCGATGAGGTCGTCGGATATATGGTGAAGGCAACGCGCATCTTTGGATATGGGAGAGGAGAGGGATGACATGGCATCATGGGTGGACAAGACCGTTCTGATGGATGAGGATGCGATTCGCCGTGCATTGACGCGCATTTCGCATGAAATTGTAGAGAGGAACAAGGGAACGCAGAACATCGTCCTCGTTGGCATACGGAGTCGGGGGATTCCGCTCTCGGAGCGAATCGCGGCGATGATTGAGCGAATTGAAGGAATTCGACCGGCTCTGGGCATCCTCGACATCACGCTGTATCGCGATGATCTCTCGACGTTGTCGTATCAGCCTGTCGTGCGTGAGACGGAGATTCCTGTCGATATTACGGACAAGACCATCGTGCTCGTCGACGACGTACTCTACACGGGCAGGACGATTCGTGCGGCTCTCGACGCTTTGATTGATATGGGACGACCGAAGAGCATACAGCTTGCCGTCTTGATTGATCGCGGTCATAGGGAATTGCCGATTCGTGCAGATTTCGTTGGGAAAAATGTCCCGACTTCGTCGAAGGAAGAGATTCGCGTCATGCTGCAGGAACACGATGCGGATGAAAGAGTCATGCTTTCCGAGCGGAGAGATGGATGAAACCGCAGGGCGGGGGGATGGATCGAAAATAATCTTGCTGCAAAAAGCAGGATATATCGAGTATTCAGAGAATAAAGAAAACATAATATAACGAGGAGTTGATCAAATGAAAGAGTACGCAAGCACGAATATCCGCAACATTGCCTTGGTCGGGCACGGCAAATCGGGCAAGACGAGCATCGCGGAGGACTGCCTCTTCAATACGGGAGCGATCAAGAGACGCGGCAGCGTTGCCGACGGAACGATGGCGTCAGACTATGAGCCGGAAGAGACGCGGCGCGAGCTTAGTATCCAGACTTCGCTGCTCGCCTGCGAATGGCTCGATCATAAGCTCAACATCCTTGACACTCCGGGCTATCCCGACTTTGTCGGCGAAGTCAAGAGCGCATTGCAGGCGGCGGACAGTGCGCTTATCGTTATATCCGCTGTTTCGGGTATCGAGGTCGAGACGGAGAAGGTCTGGCGCTATGCGGAAGCGATGGATTTGCCGCGAGCGTTTTTCGTGAACAAGATCGACCGTGAACATGCAGATTTTCAAAATGTCGTTCAGGAGCTGCGGTTGCGTTTCGGTACGGGCGTCGTTCCTATCCAGCTGCCCGTCGGCAGGGAGGCGGCTTTCCAAGGCGTCGTTGATCTCCTTGCCATGACGGTTCGCATTAAGGAACGCGATAGGAATAACTGTGTGGCTTTAGATGAGATTCCCGAATATATGAAAGATGAAGTGGAAGAAGCGCGTCAGGCACTCATTGAAGGCGTCGCCGAAATCAACAACACGCTTCTCGAAAAGTATATTGAGGGCGAGGAGCTTGACGAACGCGAAGTGGCAGAAGCCTTGATTGAAGGCATCGAAACGGGCAAGATATTCCCCGTACTCTGCGGCTCGGCTTCTCTGAACGTCGGTATGCACGCGCTCTTGAACGATATGGTCGAATACCTGCCGGCGCCGACAGACCGTACTGTCGTGGGCACTTTGCCCGATGGAGAGGAATTGGCGGAGCGCGCGCCGCAGGACGCTTTTTCTGCACAGGTGTTTAAGACAATCGTCGATCCGTTTGTCGGACGATTGAGCTTCATCCGCATCTTTTCGGGTGAGATGAAGGGCGATGCTTCGTATTGGAATATTACGCAGGGACAGACAGAGCGAGTGAGTACGCTCTATACGATGCAGGGGAAGAAGCAGATTGCCGTCGCTAAGGCGCACGGCGGCGATATCGTCGTTGCTGCGAAGCTGCAAAATACGCGCACGTCGGATACGCTTGTTGCAAAAGAGGCGCCGCTTTTCTATGATGCGATTGAGTTTCCGACGCCCATGCTGGCGCAGGCGGTCTATGTGAAGAAAAAGGGTGAGGAGGACAAGGTTTTTGCCGCGCTCGCCAAAGAATGTGAAGAAGATCCAAGCCTTCGACTGGACAAGGATGCGGAAACGAAAGAAACCTTGATTCGCGGCATCGGCGAGGTTCACATCGAGGTTTTGCAGGAGAAGATGAAGCGCAAGTTCGGCATCGAAGCGATCTTCAGCGAGCCGCGCATCGCTTACCGCGAAACGATCCGCAAGAGCGTCAAGGCAGAAGGCAAGCATAAGAAGCAAAGCGGCGGTCATGGTCAGTACGGGCATGTCATGCTCGAAATTTCGCCGCGTGAAGCTGGTACAGGCAATGAATTTACGGAGAACATCTTCGGCGGCAGTGTACCGCGCCAATACGTTCCGGCTGTGGAGAAGGGGACGGCGGAGACGCTTGCCGCAGGCATCCTCGCGGGCTATCCCGTCGTCGATGTGAAGGTCAATCTCTACGATGGCTCTTACCACACCGTCGATTCTTCCGAAGTCGCCTTTAAGACGGCGACGGCGACGGCTCTTCGAAGGGGCGTTATGGAAGCGAATCCCGTGCTTCTTGAGCCGATTTATGAGATGACGGTTCAGGCGCCGGAATATTATATGGGCGACGTCATGGGACAGCTCAATGCGAAGCGTGCGCGTATTCTCGGCATGGAGATGATCAACAAGGATACGAGTGAAGTGCGTGCGCAAGTGCCGCTCGCATCGCTGCATAAGTATGCGACGGAGCTGCGTTCCTTGACGCAGGGGCGCGGCGCCTATACGCTGCGGTTCTCCCACTACGAGGAAGTGCCGGAAAAGACGGCGAATCAGTTGATTGAAGCGGCGAAGGCGCGCAGATGATTCTGCCGCTTTGGCATAGACGGTTTTTGCTCCCGATTGGAATGATCTGATCGGGAGCTTTTCTTGTCAATGGTTGATTTTTCGCGGCAAACTCATTAGAATAGGAAAGGATGAGTTCTTGGCATACGGGAAGGAGGATGGGAAAAGATGAGAAAGGAACAGCCCATCGGTGTTTTTGATTCGGGTCTCGGCGGCGTCAGTGTGCTGCGAGAGATCGTGTCTCTTTTGCCAGCCGAGGATTTCATTTATTTTGGCGACGCTGCGAATGCGCCTTATGGGGAGAAAACGGAGCGGGAGATTCGCGCTTTGACTACGGCGCAGATCGACCGTATGGCAGCGGCTGGGGTGAAAGCTGTCGTTCTTGCCTGCAATACAGCGACGAGCGCCGCCTGTGCGCCGCTGCGCCGCCGATACAGGCAGATCCCGATCATCGGCATGGAGCCGGCGCTCAAACCTGCAATCTTGAGCCGTGAGAAGCCGCGCGTCATCGTCATGGCGACACATGCGACGCTCAAGCAAAAGAAGTTTGCACGTCTCATGGAGCGATTCAAGGACGCAGGGGAGATAGTCAAACTGCCGTGCCCTGAGATCGTGGAGTTTGTCGAGCGCGGTGAGACGCACTCCGATGCACTCTTGCGGTATTTGAGGAAGCGGTTTGCCGATGTTTTGCAGACGCCGGCAGATTGTGTCGTGCTCGGCTGTACGCATTTTCCGTTTGTGCGTGATGCAATACAAGAGGTCGTGGGACAAGCGGTGCAGATCTTTGACGGGGCGGCGGGTACGGCGCATGAACTCAAGCGTCGTCTGCAAGAAGTGGATGCTCTGCGTGCAGATGGGGGCAGAGGTGCGATTGAGTGGCTGAGCAGCAGCTCGGATCCGCGCTACATTGAACGTGCGAAGATGCTTTACGCGCTGTAGGGTTCCTGTGAAATCTTGGTATGATCTTGTGAAGGGTTTATGTAGGGGGAATTTTATCATGACAGAAATGAAAATTACAGCTGGAATGAAGCGCGAGGTGACGACGAAGGTGACGGATGAGAATACTGCCATCGCGATGAAGAGCGGTTCCCTGCCGGTCTTTGCTACGCCTGCTATGACTGCCTTGATGGAGCAGGCGGCGGCAGAACTCGTCGATGAACTTGTGCCGGACGATTGGACTTCGGTGGGCGTTTCGCTTGACATTCAGCATAAGGCGGCGACTGCGCTGGGGCGCAATGTGCGCGCTGAAGCGGAGGTTGAGCGTGTAGATGGACGCCAACTGACCTTTGTTGTCAAAGCGTTTGATGATGCGGGGGAGATCGGTGAGGGACTGCATCAGCGTGTTCTCGTGAATCGTGAGAAGTTCATGGGCAAAGTGACGGCGAAATGACGAATTTGCCCTTCGGCGAAAAGACCACGAGGCAGCTTTTCCGTGAAGGTATGCGCGATGGCACCCCGATCGCGCTCGCTTATCTCGTCGTGAGTTTCACGCTTGGCATCACGGCGCATAACGCAGGGCTTGATGCTGTGCAGGGGTTTGCCGTCAGCTTCTTCAACCTCGCCTCTGCCGGAGAGTATGCGGCATTTACCGTCATTGCCGCAGATGCACCTTATTGGGAAATGGCGGCGATCACGCTCGTGGCAAATGCGCGTTATATGCTCATGAGCTGTGTGCTCAGTCAGAAGTTTTCTCCTGCGACGCCCTTCTATCATCGCCTTGGTATAGGCTTCGGCGTTACGGATGAGATCTTTGGCATTTCGATTTCGCGCCAAGGCTTTTTGCAGCCTGCCTATAATTACGGTGCGATGACTCTTGCCGTGCCCGTCTGGGCGTTGGGAACTTCGCTCGGTATCTTGGCGGGCGACATTTTGCATCTGTCTCTTCTGAGTGCCTTGAGTGTAGCGCTTTATGGCATGTTTATCGCCATCGTCATTCCGCCGGGAAGAGAGAATAGGGTTGTTCTTGGCCTTGTGTTCATCAGCTTTGCCTTGAGTTTTCTGGCGTCAAACATGCCGCTCGTTTCGGAGCTTTCCGGCTCTTCGCGAACAATTATCCTGACGGTACTCATATCGGGGGCGGCTGCGTGTTTCTTTCCATTGGCGGAAACGATCGAGGGGGAGCATGACCATGAAGCATGATATTTTCCTCTATATTCTCGTCATGACCGCTGTGACGCTTGCGATTCGCTTGTTGCCTTTGACGCTTCTGCGTCGTCCGATCAAGCATAGGTTCCTGCGCTCCTTTCTTTACTATGTACCTTATGTAACTTTGGCAGTTATGACATTTCCGGCGATCATCGAAGCTACGCAGACGCCGGCGGCAGGCGCTGCGGCGCTTGCCGTCGGCATCGCTCTCGCTTGGTATGGTGCGAGCCTTTTTCAGGTTTCCGCCGCCTGCTGCTTCGTCGTCTTTCTGGTTGAGTTTATTTTCGTATCGTAAGGAAAGGCGGATCATTTCAGTTATCTATATGTGCAAATTTAGGCGATCTCGTTTCATCCGTCTTTTTTAAAACAAAAATCCGCACGCTGCCTCTGTGTTCGGCAATGTGCGGATTTTTTGTTTTGGGTTTACTTTTTCAAACTGCTGACGAAGTTTTGCAGTTCTGTGATGATGTCGCGCACGCGAGAGAGGTTGGCTGTAATTTCTTCTGTAGAAGCAGCCTGTTCTTCGCTGATAGCGCCCGTCGATTCGATGGACTTGGAAATTTCCGTGACCGATTTATTCATCTCGGAGAGAGTTTCTTGAATCTTCTCTGTGGCTGTGCGGGATTGCTCGGCGAGCTTGCGTACCTCTTCGGCGACAACGGCGAATCCTCTTCCCTGTTCACCGGCGCGCGCCGCTTCGATGGCGGCATTGAGTCCAAGAAGATTCGTCTGTTGGGCGATCTCGTTGATGAAGTCGATGACCTTGATGGTTTCTGCATTGCGCTCTTGGAGCGTACCCGCCTGAGCGACGGAATCTTGTCCGATGCGTGCAAGCTCACTGGCGCTGTTGGCGACTTGCTCAATGGATTGATAGACCGTCTCTACCGAATTGGCGATGTGGTCGATGCTTTCGGCGATCTTATTCAGCGTGTCGCTGATCTCGTAGCTCGAAGAAATAACGATAGGAACGTCGCCGTTCGGTCCCGTAACAGGGACTGCTGTGATATAGACCGGTACGCCATAAACATTCGCGTCGAGTGCGGAAGATGTTTTGCGGCGTTCGTTAAATGCCGTCTGCACCATAGGAATGCCGCGCACGGAATCGCCGGGGGCGCTTTTGATGTGCAGGTTCTTCGCCGGAGCGACGTCGAGAATCATCTCGGGCGACGATATGACGAGCCGCGTGTCGTCGGGCAAAATGGGGTTCAGATAGGGCAGTACGAGTTTGAAAGCGTCGATGAGCTGTTCGTTTGTCTGGATATTTTCCGGCAATGCCATAGGGGAGACCTCCTCTAAATCGTCTTTATACTTACATGCAATAAAAGTGTGCAGTTTATTTGAGTTCTTTCACGAAGCGTTTCAAATCTTCGATGATATCACGCGAGGTTGAGAGACTTGCCGTGATTTCCTGCGTGGATGCAGCCTGTTCTTCGCTGATGGCGCCGGTCGATTCGATGGATTGGGAGATCTTCATGACGGCTTTGTTCATTTCGGAAAGGGTCGCTTGGATTTTCTCCGTAGCGGTGCGCGACTGTTCCGCCATCTTGCGGACTTCCTCCGCGACGACGGCAAAGCCCCTGCCTTGCTCACCGGCGCGTGCAGCCTCGATGGCGGCATTGAGACCGAGGAGGTTTGTTTGCTGAGCGATGCCGTTGATGAAGTCGATGACCTTGATGGTTTCTGCGTTACGTTCCTGCAAAATGGCAGCTTGCGCAACGGATTCCTGTCCCGATCTGGCAAGTTCGTCAGCGCTTTCTGCGACTTGCTGAACGGAAGCGTAGACGGTCTGTGCCGCTTCCGAGATGCGCTCGATGTTTTCGAGTACGGTTTCCGTAGCGCTGGGACGGAAACCGCAGGCGACGACGCCGATGATTTCACCGTTTATACCGAAGATCGGCGTGGCGGCAGTCCGCAATGCAACGCCAGCGACTGAGGCGTCCATATCGACGAATGCGGTGTTCCGGGTGCGAACCGCTTCTTGGAGTACCGGATGATCGACCATAGAATCTCCCACGTTCAGCGGGATGGAAAAACTCTTGGCGGGTACGAAAGCAAGGCAATTCGTTCCATCGGAAAGAACGGATGCGATGTCAGCTTCCACGACTTCGTTCAGATAGGGGAGTGCGGCCTTGAACGCATTGATGATGTCTTCATTTGTCTTGATGGTTTCCGGCAGAGCCATGAAATATTACCTCCTCAAAAATCGGGGAGTAGCGATTTCGCGCTCTGTCCGTCGCGATTGCATTACTCCTTAGGACGAAAGACTAGAAGTCTTCCTCGTGTAAACTTTCGTTTCTACTTGTAGTGTTTCTAGGTAAAGCGCGAAATCCCTGCTCTCACAAAGATGAAAGTCATAGGAATTTAAGAAAAAATCTCATATATTTAATAAAATAAGAAAAATATCCTATGCTTTTAATTTTGCGATAAGGTGCGGAAACAGTGTCAGGCTGCGATGGAGGATACCGTGCAGATGCGCGATGAGTATGCCGTAGTTCGTCATGGGGACGTCCTGATCTTTGGCGCATTTCATGCGGTAAAGCATTTCGCGCGGATTCAGCATACAGCCGCCGCAATGGACGATCAGACGATATTTTTGCAAGTTTTCGGGGAATGTTTGACCGCTCGACGTTTCGAAACGGAGTTTTTTCTGCGTGTATTCGGTGAGCCAATGCGGGATTTTTACTGTGCCGATGTCGTTGCATTGACGGTGGTGTGTACAGCCTTCAGAAATAAGCACCGTGTCGCCGTCCGCAAGGCGCGTGAGTGAAGCGACGCCGTCCACAGCAGCGGCAAGAAAACCTTTGTAACGCGCCATAAGGATGGAAAACGAGGTCAATGGTACGGTTTCGGGTATGGCAGCCGCAGCCTTTTGGAAGATTTGGCTGTCGCATATAACGAGGTCTGGCGCTTTTTTTAACCGGTGGAGCGCAGCGGTGATTTCCGTTTCCTGACAGACGAGGGCGAGTGCATTTGCCTCAAGGATGTCGCGAATTGCCTGTTGCTGCGGCAGGATGAGGCGACCCTTTGGCGCGGCTTTGTCCATAGGGGTGATGAGCAGCACGAGATCCTGTGGGAGAAGCAGGTCGCGCACGAAGGAGCGCGGCTTTTCCTGCGGAATGAGCTGACCGAGCTTTTCTTTGAGCGCTTCGATGCCGCGCCGTTTCACGGCGCTGACGCAGAGGTCGGTTTCTGGACAGGATGCGGCGGAACTCGTTCCATCATCGCATTTATTTCTTACGATTAGATAGGGGATGTTTTTCTCTCGGAAGATTTTCAAAAGTTCTTGATCGGCGGACGTGATTCCAAGGATGTCGTCGAGGACGAGGACGGCGATGTCCGTCTTATTCAATATGCGGCGCGTTCTCTTGACGCGCAGATCGCCTAAGGCGCCTGTATCGTCGAAGCCGGGCGTGTCGATGAGCAGGACGGGGCCAAGCGGCAGAAGTTCCATCGCCTTGGTCACGGGATCGGTCGTCGTGCCTTTTTCGGGAGATACGACGGCGACGTCTTGGGCGGCTATCGCGTTGATGAGACTGGATTTTCCTGCGTTGCGGCAGCCGAAAAAGCCGATGTGCAGGCGCTCGCCTGCAGGTGTGTCGTTGAGGTTCATCGTTGGTTCCTTCCCCGTTTCTATTTGTTTTGCAGGTTTTGCATGGCAAAGAGCGCTTGCCCGACGGCGATTCCGCCGTCATTCGGCGGAATGAAGCTGTGCCTGAGGACGCGGAAGCCGTCGGCT
>NZ_JBQNBV010000061.1:0-11932 GCF_052169755.1 Selenomonas sp.
CGCCCACGCGCCGCGCTGTCAAGAGCACGAGCACAGAGGCGAAGGATCGAGCGACGGTCAACAGCACCATGCGCGGCTGCTCAAATATGCCGATGGCAGCGATGGAAAGCGTTCCCAAGGCGCCGACCATGATGAGATCCGCCATGCTCAGGAGATTCATAAAGACGCCTTCCAGGGCGGCAGGCATAGCGATCGCAAGATACTTGCGGTCGTGGGCAGTCAATGTCATAAATCGTCTCAAGCTCCCTTTGCTTCCGCTTCACCTTCAGAAAACAGATGGCATGCTACGACATGCCCCGATGCAAATTCTCTGCGTTTAGGCTTCGTCTCTTTGCAAACAGGCATACATTTGTCGCAGCGGTTTTGGAAGGGACATCCCTGCGGCACATCGAGCGGACTGGGTATCTCTCCGCGAAGCAGACGGACATCCGCTTCACCCTTGGGCTGCAGCGGGAAAACCGACTTCATCAATGCCTGCGTATAGGGATGCTTCGCCTCGGGCAAATCCTTCGCCTGCAGGATCTCGACGACATTGCCGAGATACATGACGACGACGCGGTGCGTCAAAAGCGATACAAGCGCCAAATCGTGACAGATGAAGAGGATGGATATGCCCTTCTCCTTCTGCAATCTTGCCAAAAGCTCGACGACCTTTTCCTGCACCGAAACATCCAGCGCACTCGTCGCCTCGTCGCAGACAAGGATCTCCGGCTCCAGCGCCAGTGCGCGCGCGATGCCGACGCGCTGCCTCTGTCCGCCGCTCATATTGCCGGGATAACGCTCGGCAAATTCTGAGGGCAGCTCGACAAGGTTCAGCAGCTCCTTCGCCTTCTCCGCCGCACTCGTTTTCAAAAGATCGAAGTTACGCAAAGGCTCGGCAAGAATATCCTTGATTTTCATCTTGGGATTGAACGCCGTGCCGGGATCTTGAAAAACCATCTGGATGCTGCGGCGATTCTGCCTTGCGTCCTCTCCCGTAAGAGAGGTAATCTCCTTATCCCGAAGAAAAATCTTTCCTTCCGTCGGCTTATGCAGCTGCATAAGCGTCTTGACCAGCGTACTTTTGCCGCAGCCGCTCTCGCCCACGATGCCGAGCGTCTCCCCCCTGCGGAGGGAGAAGCTCACATCGTCACATGCCGTGAGTGCGCGGCCGTCAGCTGTAGGAAAACGCTTCGTGATATGTTCGATGCGTAAAACTTCTTCGTTTTTAACTGGCATACGACATACCTCCGATCTGCGGTACGGAATGCAGGAGTTCCTTCGTATAATCCGCCTGCGGATTTTCAATGATCGCCTCAGACGTCCCCTCTTCCACCACATGCCCGTTCTGCATGACCATGATCTTGTCCGACATATACGTCGCAACGCCGAGGTTGTGCGTGACGAGGATGATGGCTGTGCCGTCCTCGCGGCAGATCTTCATGAGTTCTTTGACCACCTGCGCCTGCGTCGTGACGTCAAGCGCCGAGGTCGGCTCGTCCGCCAAGAGAAGCTGCGGTCGAAAGAACATCGCCATAGCGACACCGACGCGCTGACGCATACCGCCCGAAAGCTCAAAAGGAAAACTGTCCATGATGGTATCCGGATTCGGAAGCTGCATCTTTTCCAGCATTTCCTTCGCCTCTTTTTCCGCCTTCTTCGGCTCCATCGAGCTGTGCTCAAGGATGTATTCGACAAACTGGCTGCCGATCGTGCGGATGGGATTCATCATGCTGCCGCTGTCCTGAAAGATCATCGAGATGTTGCGCCCGCTGATGTCGCGCCACATCTTCGGCGTATTTTTCAGCATGTTTACGCCGGAAAATATGATCTCGCCTTCATTCACGCGCCCCTCGTGGGGGAGGCAGCCCAAGACCGCGCGTATGACGCTGGTCTTGCCGCTGCCGCTCTCGCCTACGAGTGACAATACTTCGCCGGGATCGAGGGAAAAACTTATGCCATGCACCATCTCGGCGCCGGCATATTGGATATGGAGGTTCTTGACCTCGAGAAGCATATCGTTCTTCCTTTCTCCTTACTTCGCCGGGCGAATCTTGTTCGTGACCCAATAGTAGTCGGACGGATACATCGTCGCGCCCGTGATCTTCGTCGAGCTGATGATGTTCGTCTCGGGATAGCCGAAGAACAGCCCCGCGCCATCGTTCATGATGATCTGCTGGATGTCGATCATGAGCTGGCGGCGCTTCGCCTTATCAAACTCCGTGGAAAGCTCGGCGAACTTCGCATCGAGGGCAGGATTGCTGTAGCCCGAGCCATTCTGCGGGTTGTCGCCGTCCTTGTTCGTGCGCCAGTACCAGTTGAGGAAGATCTCGGGATCGCCCGTATTCGCCGTCGTGATGTTGGAAATCAAAAGATCATATTCACCGTTGATGCCCATCTTGTCGATGAGGTTGTAGTCAACGCTCTTGATCTTGACGTCGATGCCGACCTTCTTGGCGTCCGCCTGCACGGCTTCCGCATAGATGGGCAGCTCGGCGCGGCTGTTGTAGATGACGAAATCAACGCTCAGCGGCTTGCCGTCCTTATCGCGGATGCCGTCGCCGTTCGTATCCTTCCAGCCGGCTTCATCAAGCAGCTTCTTGGCGCGCTCTACATCGTAGTGGTTCGGGTCGGTGAGTTTGTCGAAGCCATAGTCCATAGAAGGCGGAATCGGCGCCTTGCCTTCGATGAAGGTGCCCTTCAGGATAACCTCATTGTAAGACTTGCGGTCGCACATGCTGATGAACGCCGCGCGAACCTTCGGGTCGCCCAGGACGCCCTTCTGATTGATGCGTGCGAGCACCACGCGCAGAGACGCGATGCGGTCGATGTGGAACTTCGAGGAGTCATTGAAAAGACCGATGTCGCCCGCGCCGATGTTCACAGCCATATCGACTTCGCCCGACTGGAGAGCCATAGCTCGCGTATTCGGATCGTCAATCGAGGGAATCTCGACCTTCTCATACGGCACTTCGCCGTCCCAGTAGTGCGGATTCTTCTTCATGACCGCCTTTTCCTTGGTGAAGGATTCGCAGACATAAGGACCCGTGCAGATCGGACCCTGCTTTGCAAAGTCGCGCTCGCCTTCCGCCGTCGTATCGACGATGAGGAAGAGCGGGTCAGCGAGGAAGCCCGGCATATTCGGCTCAGGCTTCTCCGTCGTGATGATGAGGTTCTGCCCTTCCGCTTTTATTTCCTTGTACTTGAAAAACGTCTCCGCGCGCTTGTTCTTCGCGAAAGCGCGCTCGATGGACGCCTTGACCGCTTCCGCCGTCAGATCCTTGCCGTTCGAGAACTTCACGCCGTCGCGAATCTTGAACGTCCACGTCATGTGATCGTCGCTGATCTTCCAGCTCTCTGCGAGCCACGGCTGCACGTTCATCTTCTCGTCGAACTTTGCCAAGGCCTCGCCCATGCCGTAGCGCATGACGACCCAGCCAAAATAGTTCTCCGTCGGCTCCAAGCTGTCGGCGAAGTTCGTCACGCCGACCTTGAGCGTCGAGTTGTCCGCCTTGTCCGAGCCGCAGCCCGCAAAGATTGCGGCGGAGAATACCAAGGTGAATACAAGGAAAAGCCATCGTTTCATTTTGTTCACAAAAATACCCCTTTCTTAATTTGCCTTTTTGGGATCCATGACATCGCGCAGACTGTCGCCCCAGAGATTGAAGATGGCGACGACGATGAGGATCGCGACGCCCGGATAGACCATGAGCCAGGGCGCTGTCTGGATGAACTGCCGCCCCTCGTTGAGCATGAGCCCCCACTCGGGCGTCGGCGGCTGTGCGCCGAAACCGAGGAATGACAGACCGGCGATCTCCATCATCATAGAGCCGATATCCGTCGCCGCCGTCAAGATGATCGTCGGCAAAAGATTCGGCACGATATGACGCCAAATAATCATCGACGTGCGCGTGCCGTTCGTGACGGCGGCAGCGAGGAAATCCTGCTGCGCCAGCTTGAGCGTCAGGCTACGCGCCAGTCGCGCGTACCTCGTCCAGCCGACGGCGGAAAGCGCCAAGATTGTGTTCGCGATGCTGCCGCCGAGCATACCGGCGATGGCGATGGCGAGCACAATGCCCGGGAAAGCCAGCACCATGTCCGTAAAGCGCATGAGCAGGGTGTCGACCTTGCCGCCGACGAAACCTGCGACAACGCCGACGAGCGTGCCGACGACAGACATGATGAATACGATGCCGAGCGCCATAGCGATGGAAATCCTCATGCCATACAGGATGCGCGTGAAAGAATCCCTGCCGAGCTTGTCCGTGCCAAAGAGATGCTCTGCGGACGGCGGCAGAAGCGACGTCTGCATCGAGGACGTATACGGGTCATACGGCGCCAGATACGGCGCGACGACCGCTGCCAAAATGAGCAGAACGACCAAGACTGAATAAAGATAGAAAAGTTTCCTGTCCTTTGCCATCAGCGTCCCCCTCTCTTCAAGCGCGGATCAAGCTGCGCGTAAGAAATATCGACGAGGAGGTTGATGAGCATGTAGAGTATGGCGATCCACAGTACGAATCCCTGCACCAGCGGATAGTCGCGCATCTCAATCGCATGGACCGCCATCTTGCCGAGTCCCGGCCACGAGAATACCATCTCAATGACAGCGACGCCGCCCAAGAGCCAGCCGACGGCGAGACCCAGAAGCGTCACGAGCGGCAGGCAGGCGTTCGGCAGTACATGACGCCAAAGAATGCGCTGCATGGAAAGCCCCCGCGCCTTTGCGCCGATGACGTAGTCCTGTCCAAGCTCTTCGAGGACAGCCGTGCGCACCTGCCGCGTATACTTCGCCGACATCACGATGGCAAGCGTGAAGGCAGGAAGCACGATGCCGCGCAGCGTAACATCGCCGCCCGCAATCGGAAAGATGTGCAGCTTCAGTCCAAAGATGTAAAGCAGCACAAGCCCAATCCAAAAACCCGGCATCGAAACACCGAAAAACGAAAGAGCACGGATCGCATAGTCGATCCAACGATTGCGGTAAAGGGCTGCGACAATGCCCAACGGCAGGGAGATCAAGACTGTCATGGCAGTCGCTGCCACGGCAAGCGCCAGCGTGCCCGGCAGGCACTGCATGAGCTTGTCGAACACGGGGATCTTCGCCGAATACGAGCGTCCCATGTCGCCTTGCAGCACGCCGCCCAGCCATCTCCCATACTGCACGAGAAACGGCTGATCCAAGCCGAGTTCCTTTCGCGTCGCGTCGATCGTTTCCTGCGACACGACAGAATCGCCTACCTCCAGGAGCGTCTCCGCTGGATCGCCCGGCGAGAGATACGTCAAACTGAATGTCAAAAAGCTCACGCCGAAAAGCGTGACGATCATTTGACACAGACGGCGTATCAATTCTTTTCCTTTCAATGCAATACCTCATCTCCTTACAAAATCAAAAATTACTCCTGCAAAATCCTCCCGAAACCTCATAGAAGGATTTTTATGCGGAAACGCAGCTCTTGCGGCGTTTCCATAAGAAAACCGCACGTCTGTCAACTGACGACAAGACGTGCGGTACTTCTTACAAAGCGCAGAATACCAGCGGCATATCTCCACACAGGAAACACACCTCGGCATTCATCTCCCTATCTCTCGTAAGTCAAACAATGAATCTTATCATAAGCAGGCTTTCTGGCTCTCGGATCATCGTTTGTTTCCGTCTTCCCAGGATTTCTCCCAGTGACATTTCAGGAAGCGCTGATCATTCAGCACTTTCATAAGAAACAGCGATTTCAGCGTTTCCCTTGGAAACAAATTCCCCGATTACAGCTGCGGGACAGCATGGGCATCTCACCCATTTTCCTCTCATCGCTCGCCAATCTAAATCGGCGACACTTATGACGTATGTATGAAATTTTAACAGATAACTTCTACTAACGATTATATAACAAAGCCCCTAATATGGCAAGCATAAAGGAATGGTCTTATATGAGGGAAATATTTCCTTATATGCAAATATAGACCAATCTCCCTACCCCTCGACTGAATCATCTATCTGGCGGTGCAGGAAATTTTTGCCAAAGACCTTGATCGTATAATAAAAACCGATGAAAAACGGAATATATTCGGCAATCAGCCGCCAGCAAACAGCGAGGACGCCGACGGTGCCTGCGGGCACAGAATCGGCGAAGAGCAAGACGAAGCCGCCCTCTGCTACGCCGGAACCGCCCGGCGTCGGCGTGAAATAAAGCAGCATGTTGAGGAAGATCATACGCCCCATGACCGTGTACCAATCCGCTTCTGTCACGCCAAGACCCAAGAGCAGACACGGAACGATGGCATAGATGAACATAAGACTCAGCCCCGACTCAAAGAAGATGCGCACCATACTTTTTGGTGATGAAGCGAGGAGATGCACGCCTGTCTTGAGATCGCGGTAAAATGCCAAGAGTTTCTTGCCCCGCTTTGCGCGCATACGCTTTGTCAGACGCAAAACGATGTAGTCGAGCGCATTTGCGCGGAAAGCAAGCACGATGAGCACGATGACGACGAAGGCAGTGACGGAGATCAGCATGAGCGTATGATTGTCCACGCCGGGCAAAATTCCCGCATCATGCAGAAAGATCAGCGGCATACAGCAGATGAGAAAGAGGATCGACACCAAGGTTCGCACGATGACGAGAACCGTCGCCTTTCCCGCAGGCACGCCTGCATGGCGCAGGAACATGAGCTGCGCCACGGCGCCGCCCGTCGCCCCCGGCGTCAAAAGCGCAAGGAAATAGTTGCCGAACACCACCTGCACCGCCTGCCCCAGAGTGATATGTTCACCCGAAATTTTCACGAGGTGCATGAGGCGCGTGCCGTCAAGCGTGAGTCCCAAACTCACACAAAAAAGCGCAAGGACGATGGACCACGGCTGAAACGCGGTAAGATTTGTCAGCGTATGAATATCGACCGTCGAGTAGATGACGGCGCCCGAGATGATAAAAACAAGCAGCAGCGGTATGACAAAACGCTTGAAGAACACTTTCACCGGACACCTCCTCTCAGGAATCTCGCCGCAGCAGCTTCAGATCTTTTGTGTTTTGCAGGAGATCCGCATTTCATCCCCCACATATTCCTCATGACTGGCATAGGCGCTGTGGTTATGAATGGATTCAAAATTTTCACAGGCGATGGAGAACCAAAAAATCTCGGGCAGCGACCGCAATGCAAGCACGACATCGCGCAGGATGTCCTCAACAAATTTCGGCTGCTCGTATGCTTTTTCCGTTACATACTTTTCATCTTCGCGCTTCAAGAGCGGATAGATCGGGCATGATGCCTGCGCTTCCATGAGAGCGGCAAGATCCTCGATAAAAATACATGGAGCGGACGGTCGGAACTCGACGACAGCCTGCAAAAGGCTCCGCTGATTGTGTGCGCCATAATTTGCGATCGCCTTGCTGCATGGACAAAGAGAGGTTGCCGGAACCGTGACGCCAAGGCGAAATGCCATCGGCGCTCCGATGCGCTTTTCGCCTTCAAAGAAGCAGTCGAGATCGAGCACAGACTTCCGCTTGCTCTTCGGCGCTTCTTTTTCCACGAAATATTTGAACGAGAGGCGCAGCTTCGCAGTCTCCGCCTCCAAGCGGCTAAGCGCATCCTGCAGCATGGCTTCCATCTCTTCTTCCGCGACAGGCTTATCGCACCATCGCTGCAAGATTTCCAGGAAGCGGCTCATGTGCGTGCCCTTATACTCCTTGGGCAAAGAAACGGTAAACAGGACATGCGCCACAACTTGCTGGAAGTCCCCCGCCTTTGTCTTGATGCGAAACGGCAGACACGCATCCTTGATGCCAACGTGCTGAATGTCGATGCCGCGCTCATCCGCACTTTTTTGTATATCCTTCAGCATGATTTTTTCATCACTCTTCATTGTTTCTCATACTCGATGGGATCCTCTATGCCTGCCAGAGCGAAGCCCTGCCGGCGCAGCTTGCAGCTATCGCAAACGCCGCATGCCTTTTCGCCGCCGTTGTAGCAACTGTGCGTAAGCTCCAAGGGTACGGCAAGGCGCGCCGCCAAGCGCACGATTTCCGCCTTCGACAAGTTCTGCAAGGGCGCGACGATCTCGATGCGCTTCCCCGCAGATGCAGCTTCCGTCGCATAATCCGCCGCGGCTTGAAAACGCTCAATGAACTCCGGTCGGCAATCCGGATATCCCGAATAATCGACGCTGTTGACACCGATATAGACATAGCGCGCACCTATCGTCTCAGCGTAACCTACTGCATAACTCAAAAAAATCAGATTCCGCGCCGGTACATACGTCACAGGGACAGATGTGCGGGAAACATCGCCCTCCGGCACGGCAATAGCACGATCCGTCAACGCCGAACCGCCGATCAATTCCATATTCGTTTCAATGATCAGATGCTTCTTCACCCGATAAAAAGCTGCGACCTCTTTCGCCCCTTCAAGCTCAATGCTGTGACGCTGATGATAATTGAAGCTGATAGGATAAAGCTCCCTGCCCGCTTCCTTCGCCACCGCCATGCAAGTCGTCGAATCGAGTCCGCCCGAAAGCAGCACTACCGCCTTTTCCATTCGCATCTTCTCCTCCCTCAGCCGCGAATCGCCCGAATCGCTTTTTCTATATCGCTCGCACCATAGACGGCAGATCCTGCAACGAGGATGTTCGCGCCCGCTTCTCTTACGAGCGGCGCAGTCTCAGCATTGACGCCGCCATCTACCTCGATGTCGAGATCGAAATCATTTTCTTCCACCGTACGGCGCAGAAGCGCAATCTTTTCGAGCATAGACGAGATGAACTTCTGTCCGCCGAACCCCGGATTGACCGTCATGATGAGCGCCATGTCGATATCTGCCATAAGCTCTTCGAGCATGACGAGCGGCGTCGCAGGATTGAGCGCGACGCCCGCCCTGCAGCCGAGCGCCTTGATCTCCTGCACGAGGCGATGCGCATGACGCACCGCCTCGATATGAAAGGTGATGACATCCGCGCCGGCTTCGGCAAAAGCGGCGATCTGCGCCTCGGGATGCTCGACCATCAAATGCACATCAAAAACAGCACGAGAGCACTGTCGCAGCGATTTTACAACGGGCGAACCCAACGTAATGTTCGGCACAAAAGCGCCGTCCATGACATCGATATGGACGTACTCCGCCCCGGCAGTTTCAATGCGCTGCACCTCATCGGCAAGATGCGCGAAATCCGCCGAGAGAATCGACGGCGCCACTCGGATCATCGATATACCTTCTTTCTCTGTACACTCTGCTGCAGCATTTCCAAATAGGAAGCGTAGCGCGAGTCTTCAATTCTTCCCGTCTGCACGGCTTCTTTGACGGCGCAGTCCGGCTCGTGGCTGTGCGTGCAGGGCTGAAATCGGCAAGCGCCGAAAAAGGACCGAAATTCGGGGAAAAGCCCCGGGAGCGCACAAGGCTCTATCTCGGCAAGCTCCGTAGCGCTGAATCCCGGCGTATCGACGAGAAATCCTCCGGCGAACGGCAGAAGCTGTGCCGTTCGCGTCGTATGCCTGCCGCGCTTGATCTTCTCGCTGACAGCGCCCGTAGAAAGGGCGATGCCCGGCGCGATGCAGTTCAGAAGAGAGGACTTTCCCACACCTGACGAGCCGGCAAACACGCTCGTCTTCCCCTCGACAAGAGACTGCATGTCTGCCACGCCTCTCCCCGTAACGGCGGACAGCAGGCAGACGGGATAGCCGATTTCGCGATAGAGCGCGGCGAGCGCAGGAATTTCCGCCTCATCGTCCTCCAACAAATCCATCTTGTTGATGCAGAGGATGATGCGTTCGATCTTCGACCACTCGGCAAGCACGAGAAAACGGTCGATAAGCACGGGATTGATATCCGGCTCACGCGCGGCGAATACGAGGACGACCTGATCGATATTGGCGACCAAAGGGCGGCGCAAAAGGCTCCTTCGCTCACAACGCCGCTCGATGACGCCCGTGCCGCCTTCTGTAAGTTCAAGCTCTACTTCATCACCGGGTACAACCGAGATGCGATTCTTTTTCAGACGCCCGCGCAGCTTTGCTTCCACAAGTCTTTCTCCTGTATCCACATAGAAAAAGCTGTTCTGTGCTTTGAGCACTTTCCCCTGCAACAATCCATCCTCCTCACATCCGTCTAGCGGTTTGTCTTGCCGCTTTCCGCGTCCTTGCCCGGCGTCTTGGCGGCTGCGCTGTCCGATGTACTGTCCTTCGGCTTCGAGGTATTTTTCACCTTCTCGACCGCAAGTACAAGATCAACGCTCGTTCCTTCTTCGACCTCACTGCCCGCCGCCGGACTTTGGCGCACAACCGTACCCGCCGCCTGCGAACTTTCTTCTTTCGTAACCGAGCCAACCGTCAGACCGCGATTCTTGATCGCTTCCTTGGCAGATGCTTCCGCGCCGCCGACAAGACTCGGCACGGCGACCTTGCGCGGCCGCTCTCCCTTGCTGATGACGAGGTCGACGACTTGCCCCTTGCTGATCTTCGTCCCGGCGCGCGGGTCTTGTCCGATCACCTGCCCAATCGGCTGCGAGGAATATTCCTCTGTCACAACGCCAAGTTTCAAACCTACGCTTGAAAGTTTTGTTTCAGCTGTGGACTTTTGCATCCCCTTCAGCTCAAGCATACTGACTTCTTCGCCGCCCTTGCTTACATAGATGGTGACAAGGCGCTCTTCTTTGACCTTCGAACCGCCTTCGGGATCCTGCTTGACAACCTGCCCTGCCGGCACATTGGAATCATACATCTCCGCGATGTCCACGCGCAGTCTCTTGTCCTCAAGTTTCTGTTTGGCAACGGCGAGCGTCTGCCCCGTCACATCAGGGACAACGACTTCTTCCGTACTCCAAAACTTGCCGTAAGAGAGGAATGCCCCCGTGAAGAATCCAAAGAAAAGCACCAGAAAGAGTACGAAGAGAAAGGTCTTGGAGCGATATGCTTTTTTTGTGCTTTTCTTCGGCTCTGACATCGACCTCTGTTCTGACTGCCAATCGTTCGGATGCGGCAAGAGCGACGGGTCAACCTCCGCCTCACGCACACGCGGCAGCACCTGCGTCGCATAGGGATCGAGCATCAAAGTCGCAGATCCGCCAAGCATCGCTTCATCCTGCGCGATTTGCCGCACGACCGTTCCACTGTCGGGACGTCGATTCGGATCTTTTGCCATAAGCTCAGAAACGAGCGCTTCGACAAAGGGCGGGATGGAAGCATCGACGTCGGAAACAGCCGGCGGCGCTTCCTGCAAATGTTTCAAGGCGATGCCAACCGGCGTCTCCCCCGTGAAAGGAAGCTCGCCGGTGAGCATTTCATAGAGCACGACGCCGAGTGAATAGACGTCGGATTTCGGCGTGATCGAAGAGCCCTTCGCCTGCTCCGGCGAAAAATAGTGCACGGAGCCGACGATATTTCCTGTATATGTCGCCGTAACAGAACTCACAGCGCGCGCAATGCCGAAGTCAGCTACCTTGATGCGTCCATCCTCCATCACGAGGATGTTATGCGGCTTGACATCACAATGAACAAGACCATTTTTATGCGCATGAAAGAGCGCCTCAGCGATTTGCCGCGCGATGGCAAGCGCCGTAGCGACCGGCAAGCGTCCGCCCGCATCCAGTTCTTCTTTCAATGTCTGTCCGGAAATATACTCCATAACAATGTAATGGTACTTTCCTTCTTGTCCGACATCATAAATATTGACGATATTGGGATGCGACATTTTCGCCGCGCCCTGTGCTTCGCGCTGAAAACGCGCCACAAATTCCGCATCGCTCGCAAACTGTGCGTGAAGCACCTTGACCGCTACCGTGCGGTCCAAAAGTTTATCGTGCGCTTTATATACATCTGCCATGCCGCCGCTTCCGACGAGTTCCACAAGCTCATAGCGATTGCCCAAAATGCGTTGTTCCATGGCGCTTCCTCCTAATCATCCTGCAGTCTCTTAATCGGCTTCCCTGCGATCGGTGCGGCTTCCGCACCGCCTCCCCCGCTGTTTTCTACGA
>NZ_JBQNBV010000062.1:0-11916 GCF_052169755.1 Selenomonas sp.
CTGATGTGCTGGCAGAGCACAACCGAATATACGAAGCACGGCGGCCCCTTCGGCAATATGACGGATGAGCTGTTTGACAAGCTCTTAGAGGACATGAAGGACTTCTGCCGCCATCAGGGCAAGAAGATCAAGCTCATCAAGCTCTATTCGACGGGAGAGCCGCTTCTTCACAAGGGCGTCTGCCGCATGGTGAAGAAAATCAAAGAAGCCGACGTCTGTCACGAGATGGAGATCACGACGAATGCTTCGCTTCTGACGAAGGAAGTGGCACAGGAGCTTGTCGATCTCGGACTTGACTATCTGCGCGCGTCCATCTACTCCGTGCGCACGGACGGACAGGCGCGCATTACGCAGTCGCGCGTCACGCCGCAAGAGATTCGTGAGAACATCGCCTATTTGAAGAAATACCGCGACGAGAAGGGTGTGAAGAAGCCGTTTATATGCGCGAAGATCATGGACACGCACGGGGAGGAGAACGACGAGTTCTACCGCATGTACGAGGATGTTTCCGACGAGCAGCTGATCGACACGCCGTGGATCCTGCCGAAGCTGGAGGAAAACGCCCTCGATCGTCTCTATGGCAGCGAGGAGAAGGGCGAAGAAGCGCAGGCAGCGTACTTGGCGCAGGCGCTCTACAAGGAGCGCAAGGTCTGCCGCTACCCGTTCACGCACATGACTGTGCGCAGCAACGGCGACGTCGTCGTCTGCTGTACGGACTGGTCGCGTGACACTCTGGTCGGCAGCATCTGTGACAACACGCTGGAAGAGGTATGGAACTCCAAGAAGCTCTACGACTTTCGCTGTATGCAGCTCAAGACGAAGGGGGCGCATCATGCGCTTTGCGCGACGTGCGAGATTCCGCTGAAAGATACGAGCGAGGACAATCTGGATGATTTCCCCGTAGAAAAGCTCCATTATTGGGGGGAAGCCGATGGAAAACAGGGCATTTCTAAATAGCCGCGTCATCGAAGAGGACATGCAGGATATTTATGCGCGGGGGTTGGATTGGCAAAGGCTTCGCGGCAAGACGCTTTTGCTCACGGGAGCGACGGGTATGCTCGCTTCGTATGTCGCGTTTTTCCTCATCTATCTGAACGAGAAGCACGCGATGAACATGCGGCTTCTTTTTCATGTGCGCAGTGAGGAAAAGGCGCGTCTGCGTTTCGGCGAGTATACAGATAAACCATATACTTCGCTTGTCTGTCATAATCTATGTGAGCCTTGGCGTGTGGATGAGCGCATCGACTTCATCATTCACGCCGCGAGTCTTGCAAGTCCTGCGTATTACAAGACGATGCCTGTCGAGGTTGCCGAGCCGAACGTGCTCGGCGTCTATTACCTCCTGCAGTTGGCGCGGAAACAGGGCGTCGAATCTTTCCTCTTTTTCAGCAGCGGCGATGTTTACGGCAAGATCGCGGACGGTGCAGGCGAGATTCACGAGGATGACTTTGGCGCGGCAGATCCGCTCGACCTTCTGAGCTGCTATGGCGGCAGCAAGCGCATGGGCGAGACATGGTGCCGGCTCTTCTTCGTCGAGCACGGTGTGCGTGCGAAGATTGCGCGTATCGCGCACACATACGCGCCGACGATGGATGTCGAGACAGATCCGCGCGTATTCTCATCGTTCATGAAGTGCGTCAAGGACGGCACGGATATCGTCATGCACAGCGACGGCAGCGCACGCCGCCCCTTCTGCTATATCGCCGATGCCGTCGCGGCGTTTTTCCTCATCCTCTTCGAGGGCGAGGCAGGTGAGGCGTACAATGTGTCGAACGACAGGACCTTCTTGAGCATTCGCGAGCTTGCAAAAAAACTCGTGAAGCTTCGTCCCGAACTGGGACTGAAGGTCATCGCGAAGGAACGTCCGAAAGAGGCGGTGTATCTGGAGAACAACTTTAACAAGGCGAACCGCCCCAGCGCCGACAAGCTTCGCACACTCGGCTGGCAATGCCGCTTTGACGCGGCGACAGGCTTCGCGCGTGTCTGGCGCTATTTGCGCGAAAAAGAAAGGCAAGGACAGAGCGAATCGTGTAGATAAATGGCAAGGGATTTTGAAGAATTTCGTTTGCAGACGAAAAAGCTTAAAAAAAGTGTTGACAACAAATCGGCGAAGTCGTATAATAAATTTCGTCAGTCACGCAGAAACTGCGAACCGGACGAAATGCAAGTGCTGATGTAGCTCAGTTGGTAGAGCAGCTCATTCGTAATGAGCAGGTCGTAGGTTCAAGCCCTATCATCAGCTCCACTTGAAATTGTGCCTCCCTTCGGGGAGGTTTTTTTGTTGCTTTGTATCGTAAAAATTCGTACAATAAAGGAGAGAGGATGTGACGATATGGACGGCTATAGGATCAAGCCTTGGGAAGAGCTGACGATTCGTGATGACTACATGTTCAAACTGGTCATGAATTGCAGACGTATCTGCAAAAAGATGCTCGAAGGGACGCTTCGCATCAAGATTAAGAAGATACATTATGTAGAAACAGAAAAATCCATAGCGTCACATTACCAAAGCAAGGGAATCCGATTGGATGTTTATGTCAAGGATGAGCAGAATACCGTCTACAACATCGAGATGCAGATTCGTCGCCTTCAAGGCGATGCTCTGTTCAAAAGGACGCGCTACTATCAATCGATGATGGATGTTGATCTGCTTGCAGCAGGAGCGGACTATGATGAGCTGAATAAGACGATTATCATCTTTATTTGCGCCTTTGATCCTTTTGGCGAAGAGCGTTATATCTACACGTTTGAAAACCTCTGTGTGGAGAATAAGGAGCTCAAGCTGCGCGATGGGACGAAAAAGATTTTTCTCAATACGAAGGGGAGATTCGGTGATATTGACGGCACGATCAAAGCCTTCCTGCAATATGTCGATGGTGTAGTTACAGACAATGCTCTTGTACAGGAGATCGAAAAAGAAATTCAAAAGGTCAAACTGGAAGAAGGAGAGAGGGTGAACTATATGACTTTTGCGATGAAAATGATGGAAGAGCGCAAGGAAGGACGTCGGGAAGGGCGTCGGGAAGGGCGTCGTGAAGGACAGCGTGAAGGTCGGCTTGAAGGTCAGCGAGACGAACGTGTGGCGATTCTCCGCCGCTTGGTTACGCAATCGCAAATCCCTGTCGAGCAGGCGCTTGATATGATCGGCATACCGCGCGAGGAGCATACTTCTTACAAGAATCTTCTGCGTGTGATGTCATGAGGGTGTTGTTTTCGTAGGAGAAACAGTAAGGGGCGTTCGTGCAATACGATGCGAATGAAAATGAGCGGGGATTTTTCTGCGGAATGTCTCCGCTCATTTTCTATGGCGATGATGGAATATGTTTTTGACACACAAGGCGGCGTGTGCATGAAAACATCGGTGAAATAAAGTGTTGACATGGGTTTCTGCTTTTGTTAATATATATAGGTGCTTGAGCACTGAGCGGAAATCGTGCGTTGGGAGGGAAACTGCATGACGTTGGAATCGCTGAAGGATGCGGTGCGGGTCATCGGGGTCAAGCAGGTCACGAAAGCCGTGCAGAAGGGGCAGGCGGATGCTGTTTTTTTGGCGGACGATGCGGACGGTCGTATGACGGAACCGCTTCTGCAGCTTGCCGAGGAGATGGGGGTACCCGTCGTGCATGTTCCTACGAAGCAGGCGCTCGGTGAGGCTTGTTCCATCAAGCGAAGCGCTGCTGCGGCTGTTCTTAGGCAGTGAGCGCAGCCCGTCGGTAAATGCTTCGCCTGCCGCAAGGCGAGCAGCTTAAAGAGCTGCGGCGAAGTAATTATAAATAATAAATCCTCAATATGAAGAAAGGAGGTGCATCAAATGCCTACAATCAATCAGTTGGTTCGCAAGAGCCGCAAGAGTATGCAGGAGAAATCGAATGCACCGGCACTGAAGAATTGCCCGCAGAAGCGCGGCGTCTGCACGAGGGTCTACACGACGACTCCGAAGAAGCCGAATTCGGCACTCAGAAAGGTCGCCCGTGTTCGCTTGACGAACAGCATCGAGGTGACGGCATACATTCCCGGTATTGGTCATAATCTGCAGGAGCATAGCGTTGTCTTGATCCGCGGCGGCCGTGTCAAGGATCTGCCTGGCGTTCGCTACCACATCATCCGTGGTTCGCTGGATACGGCAGGTGTTCAGGATCGCGGTCAGGCGAGGTCGAAGTACGGCGCGAAGCGCGCGAAGAAGAAGTGAGATGCTTTTTCTAAGAAAGAGATTATAGCCAGGAGGGGTAAGTATGCCAAGAAAAGGTGCCGTACCCAGACGTGACGTGTTGCCGGATCCGGTATACAAGTCCAAGACGGTTACAAAGTTTATCAACAAGGTGATGCTCTCGGGCAAGAAGAGCGTCGCCGAGCGCGTCGTTTACGATGCGTTTGAAACGATCCGCGCCAAGACGGGCAAGGATCCGCTGGAAGTTTTTGAGACGGCTCTGAAGAATGTCATGCCGGTTCTCGAGGTGCGCGCTCGCCGCGTCGGCGGTGCGAACTATCAGGTACCGGTCGAGGTTCGTCCGGATCGCCGCATGACGCTCGGCATCCGCTGGCTCGTGAACTACGCAAGGCTGCGCGGCGAGAAGACTATGGATGAGAGGCTTTCGGGCGAGCTCATGGACGCGGCGAACAATACGGGCGCGGCGATCAAGAAAAAAGAAGATACGCATAAGATGGCTGAGGCTAATAAGGCATTCGCTCATTATCGTTGGTAATCCCAAGCAGTATCTTACGAATTTAAGGAGCGATAATAAGTGGCAAGAGAGTTTTCTCTGGAAAAAACTCGCAACATCGGCATCATGGCACACATTGATGCCGGAAAAACAACGACGACAGAGCGCATCCTTTTTTATACGGGCATCACGCATAAGATCGGCGAAGTTCACGACGGCGCTGCCACGATGGACTGGATGGCACAGGAGCAGGAGCGCGGCATCACGATCACGTCGGCTGCGACGACCTGCCATTGGAAGAATCATCGAATCAACATCATTGATACGCCCGGCCACGTTGACTTCACGGTTGAGGTGGAGCGCTCGCTGCGCGTGCTTGACGGCGCTGTCGCCGTCCTGACGGCAAGGGGCGGCGTCGAGCCGCAGACGGAAACGGTCTGGCGGCAGGCGGAGAAGTACAACGTGCCGCGCATGGCTTATGTCAACAAGATGGATATCACGGGCGCGGATTTCTTCAATGTCATCAAGATGATGCAGGAGCGCCTGCAGGCAAACCCGGTGGCAATCCAGCTGCCGATCGGCTCGGAAGATACGTTCTCCGGCATCGTCGATCTCATCAAGATGGAAGCTATCATCTATGAGGACGATCTCGGAAAGGTCGCCGACGAGGTGGCGATTCCCGATGATATGAAGGATCTCGCTGACGAGTACCGCGACAAGCTCCTCGAAGCCGTTGCTGAAGAGGATGACGAGCTCATGGAGAAGTATCTCGGCGGCGAGGAGATTTCGGAAGATGAGATTCGTAAGGCGATCCGCAAGGCGACGATCGCCTGCAAGATGACGCCTGTCACCTGCGGATCTTCGTACCGCAACCGCGGCGTGCAGCCGATGCTCGACGCGATCGTCGATTTCATGCCGGCGCCGATTGACATCCCTGCGATCAAGGGCGTCGATCCTGATACGGGCGAGGAAGATCACCGCGATTCGACGGACGACGGGCCCTTTGCGGCGCTTGCGTTCAAGATCATGGCGGATCCTTACGTCGGCAAGCTTGCATTCTTCCGCGTTTACTCGGGCACGCTTTCTTCCGGCTCCTACGTGTTCAATTCGACGAAGGGCAAGAAGGAACGCATCGGCCGCATCCTGCAGATGCACGCGAACCATCGCGCCGAGCTGGATACGGTCTACAGCGGCGATATCGCTGCTGCTGTCGGCTTGAAGGATACGACGACGGGCGACACGCTCTGCGACGATGCGAAGCCGATCATCCTTGAGTCGATGGAGTTCCCCGATCCGGTCATCTCGGTCGCGGTTGAGCCTAAGACGAAGAACGATCAGGAGAAGATGGGCATCGCCCTGCAGAAACTGGCGGAAGAGGATCCGACATTCCGTGTGCGCACGGATCAGGAGACGGGACAGACGATCATCTCGGGCATGGGCGAGCTGCATTTGGAAATCATCGTCGACCGTATGCTGCGCGAGTTCAAGGTCGACTGCAACGTCGGCAATCCGCAGGTCGCGTATCGCGAGACGATAAGGAAGCCGGCGAAGGCGGAAGGCAAGTTCGTCCGTCAGTCGGGCGGTCATGGGCAGTACGGTCATTGCTGGCTCGAGCTCACGCCGCAGGAGCCGGGCGAGGGCTTCACGTTCGAGAACAAGATCGTCGGCGGCGTCATTCCGAAGGAGTTCATCAACCCGATCGAGAACGGCGTGCGCGAGGCTATGGACAACGGCGTCATCGCGGGCTATCCGATGGTCGATGTCAAAGTCACGGTCTACGACGGCTCGTACCACGAAGTCGACTCTTCGGAAATGGCGTTCAAGATCGCAGGCTCGATGGCGTTTAGAAACGGCGCCGAGAAGGCGAATCCGGTGCTTCTTGAGCCTTATGTGAAGGTCGAGGTCATCGTGCCGGAAGAGTACATGGGCGATGTCATGGGCGACATCAATTCGCGCCGCGGCCGCATCGACGGCATGGAAGCGAGAAACGGCGCCCAGGTCATCAATGCGTTCGTCCCGTTGTCCGAGATGTTCGGATATTCGACGGATCTGCGCTCCAAGACACAGGGTCGAGGGAACTACTCCATGGAAGTTTCTTACTATGATGAAGTTCCTAAGAATATAGCCGAGGCTATCATCGCCAAGAACAAGGGCGAGTAACGAGGGAGGAAAAAACAATATGGCAAAGCAGAAGTTTGAGAGAAACAAGCCGCATGTCAACATCGGTACGATCGGTCACGTCGATCACGGCAAGACGACGCTGACGGCAGCCATCACGAAGGTTCTGTCCAAAAAGGGCATGGCGCAGTTTGAGGACTACGCGGACATCGATAAGGCTCCGGAAGAGAGAGAGCGCGGCATCACGATCAATACGGCGCACGTTGAGTACGAGACGGAAAAACGTCACTACGCGCACGTCGATTGCCCGGGCCACGCTGACTACGTCAAGAACATGATCACGGGCGCGGCGCAGATGGACGGCGCGATCCTTGTCGTCAGCGCTGCCGACGGTCCGATGCCGCAGACGCGCGAGCATATTCTCTTGGCTCGCCAGGTCGGCGTTCCGGCGATCGTCGTTTTCCTCAACAAGGTCGATCAGGTCGACGACCCTGAGCTCCTCGAACTCGTCGAGATGGAAGTCCGCGACCTTCTCACGCAGTATGAGTTCCCCGGCGACGACATTCCGGTGATCGCAGGCTCGGCTCTCAAGGCTCTTGAGGATGATGCGGAGATGGAGAAGAAGATTCTCGAACTCATGGATGCTGTCGATGAGTACATCCCGACGCCGACGCGCGATACGGAGAAGCCTTTCCTCATGCCGGTTGAAGATGTCTTCACGATCACGGGCCGCGGTACGGTCGCAACGGGTCGCGTCGAGCGCGGTGAGCTGAAGCTCAACGATACGGTCGAGATCGTCGGTCTCGAAGATGAGACGAAGTCGACGGTTGTCACGGGCATCGAAATGTTCCGCAAGATGCTTGATACGGCTGTCGCCGGCGACAACATCGGCGCTCTCTTGCGCGGCGTCGATCGCAAGGACATCGTCCGCGGACAGGTTCTCGCGAAGCCCGGCTCGATCAATCCGCACACGAAGTTCAAGGCGCAGGTCTACGTCCTCAAGAAGGAAGAGGGCGGTCGTCATACGCCGTTCTTCACGAACTATCGTCCGCAGTTCTACTTCCGCACGACGGATGTCACGGGTGTTGTTCGTTTACCGGAAGGCACGGAGATGGTCATGCCCGGCGACAACGTCGAGATGCAGTTCGAGCTTATCACGCCGATCGCCATCGAAAAGGGTCTGCGCTTCGCTATCCGCGAGGGCGGTCATACGGTCGGCGCCGGCCGCGTGACGGAGATCGAGGGCTAAGACGTCAACTTCATAAGGGCTTTTATAAGGGCTGCGGTCTCGCAGCCCTTTATAAAAGCTTTATGTATTTATCTCATCACAGGAATCACTGACAAGTTCAGCGTTTTCTTATTGCTCCCATGCGATGACGCGGCAGATGGCTCGGCATGAGCCGAGGGAACTGCTGCGGAGAAATGTTTGGGCCACGGAGTCCGGACGACAAGGAGGAAAACACATTGTCAAAACAGCAGAAAATCCGTATTCGTTTGAAGGCTTACGACCACAAGGCTCTCGACCAGAGCGCGGTTAAGATCGTCGATACCGCCAAGAGGACGGGCGCTCGTGTGTCGGGACCGATCCCACTCCCCACGGAGAAGAACATCTACACGATCCTGCGTTCCCCGCATGTCAACAAGGATTCGCGCGAGCAGTTCGAGATGCGCACCCATAAGCGCCTCATCGACATCCTCGATCCTTCGTCCAAGACGGTGGACGCATTGATGCGCCTTGACCTGCCGGCCGGGGTGGACATCGAGATCAAGCTGTAAGGGGAGGTGGAATTTATGTCGAAAGCTATTTTGGGAAGAAAACTTGGCATGACGCAGATCTTTACGGAAGAGGGCACTGTCGTTCCCGTTACGGTCGTCGAGTCTGGCAACAATGTTGTCATCATGAACAAGACCGTGGAGAATGACGGCTACAACGCTGTCCAGATCGGCTTCGGCGAAGTCAAGGAGAAGAGGGTCACGAAGCCTCTGAAGGGTCACTTCGCTAAAGCAGGGGTCGCTCCTGTACGCTTCATCCGCGAGATGCGTCTGACTGATGCTTCGGAATATAACGTCGGTGACACCATCGGCGTTGACATATTTGCTGCCGGCGACCTCGTCGATGTGACGGGCACTTCGAAGGGCAAAGGCTTCGCCGGTACGATCAAGCGCCACAACTTCGCGCGCGGTCCTATGGGGCACGGTTCGAAGTCGCACAGAGAACCCGGCTCGACGGGCGCGATGATCAGCGGTCATGGCGGCCGCGTCTTGAAGGGCAAGAAGCTCCCCGGCCAGATGGGTCATGCGAGGGTTACGGTGCAGCGTCTCGCCGTCGTCCGTGTGGACGCGGAGCGCAACCTCATCCTCATCAAGGGCGCAATCCCCGGCCCGAAGAAGGGTCTTGTCGTGGTTCGCGCCACGGTCAAGCCGGACAAGCCGAAACAGGCGGGAAAATAATCTGGAAGGAGGATTGCTAACTTATGCCAAAAGTAGCAGTTTATAATAGCGCAAACCAGCAGGTTGGCGATATCGAATTGAATGACAGCGTCTTCGGCGTGGAGATGAATGCAGGTCTTGTACATCAAGCGGTCGTCATGCAGCTTGCATCGCGCCGTCTCGGTACACATGCCACGAAGACGCGCGGTCTCGTGAGGGGCGGCGGCAGGAAGCCGTGGAGACAGAAGGGCACGGGTCGTGCGAGAAGCGGCTCGACGCGCTCGCCGCTCTGGGTTGGCGGCGGCACGGTGTTCGGCCCGCAGCCGCGCTCGTATGCTTTTCGTATGCCGAAGAAGCAGCGCCGCCTCGCGATCAAGTGTGCGCTCTCGGACAAGGTGGCGAGCGGTGATTTCATCGTTCTCGACGACCTGCAGTTCGACGCCCCGAAGACGAAGAGCGTCGTCAAGATGCTCAGCGATTTTGGCGTCGAAGCGAAGAGCCTCATCATCACGCTCGATGAGAACGAGAATGTCGAGCGTTCTTCGCGCAACATCCCCGGCGTCAAGGCGATCAACACGATGGGCCTCAACGTCTACGATATTTTGAACCATACGAAGCTCTTCATCACGAAAGCTGCGATAGAAAAAATCGAGGAGGTGCTCGCATAATGGACGCACGCGATATCCTCATCCGCCCGCTGATCACGGAGAAAAGCACACAGCTCATGGAGGAAGGCAAGTATGTCTTCGTCGTCGCCAAGAAGGCGAACAAAATCGAGATCGCCAAGGCGGTCGCGGAAGTTTTCAACGTGAAGGTCGCGAACGTGAACACGGTCAACGTCAGCGGCAAGGTAAAGCGCATGGGACGTTTCGTCGGCAAGCGCTCGGACTACAAGAAAGCGATCGTGAAGCTCGCTCCGGGCGAGACGATCGAGTTCTTCCAGGCATAAAATCGAGCAAAGGAGGTAAAGAGAAGTGGCAATCAAAAGTTTCAAACCCTATTCCGCAGGCCGCAGGTTCATGACGGTCGCATCGTTCGATGAGATCACGACGGACAAGCCGGAAAAATCCCTCGTCGAGAGTCTCAAGAGTCATGGCGGACGCAACCAGCAGGGACGCATGACGGTGCGTCATCAGGGCGGCGGTCATAAGCGCCGCTACCGCATCATCGATTTCAAGCGCACGAAGGACGGCATCCCCGCCCGCGTCGCGACGATTGAGTACGATCCGAACCGCAGCGCACGCATCGCCCTTTTGAACTACGCGGACGGCGAGAAGCGCTACATCCTCGCGCCGAACGGACTCAAGGTCGGCGACAAGGTGGAGTCGGGCGCGGAAGCGGATATCAAGGTCGGCAACGCGCTTCCGATCAAGAATATCCCCGTCGGCACGATGATCCACAACATCGAGATGAAGATCGGCAAGGGCGCACAGCTCGCAAGGAGCGCCGGCAGCGCCGTGCAGCTCATGGCGAAGGAAAACGACTACGCGCTTTTGCGTCTTCCCTCGGGCGAGCTTCGCAAAGTGCATATCAACTGCCGCGCGACGATCGGTCAGGTCGGCAACTTGGAGCATGAGAACATTACGATCGGCAAGGCGGGACGCAACCGCTGGCTCGGCAAGCGTCCGGAGAACCGCGGCGTAGCGATGAACCCGAACGACCATCCGCACGGCGGCGGCGAAGGAAGAAGCCCGGTCGGCCGCAAGCATCCGGTCACGAAATGGGGCAAGTGCGCGATGGGCGCCAAGACGCGCCGCAAGAAGGCGTCGGACAAGCTCATCGTACGCGGCCGCAAGTAATTCGTGGATGGCAGGCAGTACATTGGCTGCCTGAGCGGAAGGAGGATATATTTTGTCGAGATCAGTCAAGAAGGGACCTTTCGTACAAGAAAGTCTCGTGAAGAAAATTGACGCGCTCAACGCGGCGAACGACAAGAAAGTCGTGAAAACGTGGTCGAGAAGTTCTACGATCCTGCCGGATTTCGTGGGTCATACGATCGCCGTACACGACGGCCGCAAGCACGTTCCTGTATATGTGACGGAAGACATGGTTGGACATAAGCTCGGAGAATTCGCTCCGACGCGCACGTTCAAAGGCCATGCCGGCGAAGAGCGCAAGACTTCGCTGAGATAAGAGCGAAAGGAGGCATTTCCCCTTTGGAAGCAAAAGCTACAGCTAAGTATGTACGGATTGCGCCGCGCAAGGTACGTGTCGTCATGGATCTCATCCGTGGCAAGGACATCGCCTCGGCTTTCGCAATCTTGAAGTTCACGCCGAAGATCGGCGCGGACGTCATAGAGAAGGTATTAAAATCCGCCGTTTCCAATGCTGAGAACAATTTCGACATGAATGTCGACAAACTCTACGTTAAGACGGCGTATGTCGATCAGGGCCCGACACTCAAACGTATCCACCCGCGTTCCCGTGGGCAGGCGTTCAAGATCTTGAAGCGCACGTCTCACGTCACCGTCGCCGTGGAAGAAAGATGAGAAGGAGGGAAAAGGTTTGGGTCAGAAAGTAAATCCGAACGGCATCCGCATCGGCATCGTCAAGGATTGGGATGCAAAATGGTACGCAGACAAGGACTTTGCAGACAACCTGCATGAAGATATCAAGATCCGCAAGTATTTGAAGGACAGTCTCGGCGCTGCTGGCGTCTCGAAGATTGAGACGGAGCGCTCGAAGAATCGCCTGAAGCTCACGATCC
>NZ_JBQNBV010000063.1:0-11471 GCF_052169755.1 Selenomonas sp.
GCGGCGTTTTTTTTTTTATGAATTTCCAAGAGGAAAAGCCGACGGCGCAGACAAAGCTGCGCCGTCACATATCTGCCAAGAGCAATTTCAAGGCGAGCTGCTTTTCCATCGGCAGCCTGCGAATCATTTCCAAAAGATGCGGGTCCACTCCGTCCTCTTCTTGCGGACGCACAGGCGCAGACTTCGCGACGATGCTGTTCAGCTCTTCGACGGTCAAGTCGAGCGCACGGCAGATCTTCAGCACGTTGTCCATCGCCGCGCCGCCGATGGAGCCGTTCAATATGGAGAGAAGCGTCGTGTACGGCATGTGGATATTCGCCGCAAATTCCTTGAGATTGCAGCCGTTCGATTTAATCAGTGACTTGACATAGTCCTCACGCGTCACGCTTTCGCCTCCTTTTTGCATACGTTGATCCCATAGGTATTATACAAGCAAAAACGAAAAAAAGAAATGTTGCCACTGTAATTTTCTTTTTTGTCGGGAAATCTTCTCGATTTTGTATTGATAAATCTGAAAATTTATGATAACATGAAGTTGTCGTAAAAAAAGAAGTTTTCTATCTTTCGGAAACGAAAAATCGTATTACCCTCGATAGAAAGTATAAAATTTCGTTTCACCGCTAAAGATGTTTCCTGCACGGCGATGTGCCATGCGATACGAAAGGAGAACGATATGGAGAAGGCAACGGTCGTCGTCATCGGAGGAGGAGCCACGGGCGTCGGCATCCTGCGCGATCTCGCCATGCGCGGCGTCGACGTGCTGCTCCTGGAAAAGGAGGATCTCGTCAACGGCGCCAGCTCGCGCTACCACGGTCTCTTGCACAGCGGCGGCCGCTATGCTGTCAAGGATCAAGAGGCGGCGAAGGAGTGCATCGAGGAGAATACGATCCTTCGAAAGATCGGCAAGTCGTGCGTCGAGCCGATCGGCGGTATGTTCGTGCGTCTTGCGTCCGACGACGCGGACTTCGAGGCGAGCTGGGTCGAGGGCTGTCGGGCGAGCGGCATTGAGGCGCGGCCTCTGACGCTCGACGAGGCTTTTCGCATGGAGCCGCGCCTGTCGCGCCATATCGTCTCTGCCTACGCCGTACCTGACGCGGCGATCGACGGCTTTCGCATGTCGTGGCAGAATGTCGCTTCCGCTGTACGCTATGGCGGTCGCTACAAGACGTACGCCGAGGTCGTCGGCATCCAAGAGACGAACGGCGCGCTTACGGGCGTGCGCGTGCGCGAGCGCTTTACGGGCAGGGAGTACCCGATCGCCTGCGATATTCTCGTCAATGCAGCAGGCGGCTGGTGCGAGAAGGTCGCTGAGCTTGCGGGGCTGAATGTCCCCGTGCAGCCGGACAAGGGCACTTTGATCGCTTTCAATCAGCGACTCGCGAACCACGTCGTCAACCGTCTGCACAAGCCGTCGGACGGCGACATTTTCGTGCCGCACGGCTCGATCACGATCCTCGGCACGACGTCGATGAGCATTGACGATCCCGAGGACACCAGCTCTTCTTATGAAGAAATCGAAGCCTTGATGAAGATCGGCGAACAGACCTTCGAGGATCTTCGCCAGTATCGCATCCTGCGCGCTTTCGCCGGCTCGCGTCCGCTCTACAAGCAGCCGGGCGCATCGGGGCGCGGCGCTTCGCGCGGCTTCGTGATCCTCGATCACGAAAAAGAAGGGCTCAAGGGCATGATGACGATTGTCGGCGGCAAGTTCACGACGTACCGCTTGATGGCGGAGCGCATCAGCGACCAGATCGCCGAAAAACTCGGCGTCAAGACGCCGTGCCGCACGGCGGACGAGCCGCTCGTGCCCGAGGTCAGCGAAGAGGCGAAGAAGAAGGCGGCGAAATACTTCCCGTCTTTCGGCACGAATCTCGCGGCGACGCGTCTCGGACCCGAAGCCTTCGAGCGCGTCGCCAAGCGGCTTGAAGAGGAGCCGGAATCGCGTGCGCTCGTATGCGAGTGCGAGAACATCACACTCGCTGAGATCGAGGAGATCGCCAAGAGCGAGGACAGCTGCATCATCAATGATATTCGCCGCCGCACGCGCCTTGGCATGGGCACATGTCAGGGCAATTTCTGCAGTCTGCGCGCCGCCGGCATTTTCCACCGCGTCGGCAGCACGGAGGGCGCGAAGGATTCTCTCGGTCAGCTCAGGGGATTTTTGCAGGGACGATGGAAGGGCGTGCGCCCCGTCCTCATGGGGCGCAATATCCGTGAATCGGAGATGACACGCGCTCTTTATGAGCTTTCCTTTAATGTCAACGGAGGCAAGAAGGCATGAAACAGCGGGACGTAGCAATCATCGGCGGCGGCTTCGCCGGACTTATGGCAGCCATCGCCTGCGCCAAAACCGGCAGGAAGGCGAGCGTATTCTTCTACGGCTCGGGCGCTTTCCCCTTGAACAGCGGGCTCATCGACATTCTCGGCTACGACGAGGAGCGCACATGGGTCGCCGATCCCTTAGCGGCGATCGGGAAGCTGCCCGCCGAGCATCCATACCATAGAATCGGCAAAAAATCCATCGAGGAAGCCGCCCTTTTCTTCCTCGATCTCATGAAAGATGAAGGATTCGGCTACTGCGGCTCCATCCACGAACAACAAGCTGCCGTGACGCCTGTCGGTACTTTGAAACCTTCCTGTCTGACGCCTGCATCCATGCAGGCGCCGGATTTCACCGGCAGGGATGTCATCGTCATCGGCGTCAAAGGGCTGAAAGACTGCTGCCCCGAGATGATCGCAGCGAACCTCGCCGATACGCTCAAAGAGGCGGTAAATATCCGCACACTCGAAATCACTCCCGAGTCGGCGGCAGAACGCGACCTCTCCATTCTCGACGCCGCACGCTGGCTTGAGGGCGACGGTGCAGCGACGGTCATTCGTCAGCTCGCTGCCGAGGACGGTGCGAACCGCGTTTTCCTCTTCCCGCAGATTCTCGGCGTGCGCGGCGAGCGGGTCTATAAGAAGATGCAGGCGGCGATGAAAGGCAGGATCCTTGAGACGACTGCCATGCCGCCCTCGGCGAACGGTATGCGCCTACGCGATGTACTCATGAAAGCGGCGCGCCGCATGGGCGTCGAATTTTTGGAAAACGCACGCGTCACGGGATACGCTGCGGACGGCAAGCGCTGCCTTTCCATCCGCGTCACGGGCGTACACGAGAAGGACTACCGCGCCGAGAAGTTCATCCTCGCGACGGGCGGTTTCTACAGCGGCGGTCTTATCGCGCAAGATCCGGGCGCAGCCTATGAGCCGATCTTCGATCTGCCCGTCGTATGCGAGAGGGATCCCGAGAAGTGGACTGCCGCTGATGTTTTCGACGCGCAGCCCTTCATGAAAGCGGGCGTCCGCACGGACGAGATGCTTCGCCCCGTCGATGAAAACGGCGCCCTCGTCTTTGAAAACGTCCATGTCATCGGGCGCGAGCTTGCCGGCTATGATTTCTGCCGCGAGCACTCGGGCAACGGCGTGGCGCTGGCTTCCGCCTACAAAGCGGCAATGGCGTGAGAGGAGCGGAGATTGATGAAAAAACCTTTTGAACTGCACGAAAACACGCCGGACACCGCCGACCACTGCATCGCCTGCACCTGCTGCATCGCGAACTGCCCCGTGACGGAAGCGACACGCGCCTTTGCCGGACCGAAGCTCACGGGGCCGGCGCACAGCCGCATGAAGTTCGCCGAGGACGACGTCGAGCGCAGTCTCGAATACTGCTCGAACTGCAAGAACTGTGAGATCACCTGTCCCTCGGGCGTGCGCGTCGCCACGCTCAACATGCTGCAGCGCGGCGAATACTACCGCACGCACAAACATTCGCAGAGGGACGATATGCTCGCGCACGGCGAGCGCATGGCAAAGCTCGTGCGCGCCCTGCCCTTTGGCGCGACATGCGCCAACATCGGCATGAAGGTCGGCAAGGCGCTCGGCGTATTCGCTGCTCTCGGCATCGCCGGCGAGCGCGACATGCCCGCTTTCGCATCCAATTCCTTCTATACGCTGTTTGCCAAACTTGAGCAGAAGCCATCGGAGAAGAAGGTCGTCTTTTATCCGGGCTGCTACATCAACGAGTACGAGCCGGAGATCGGCATAGCTTTTATCAAGGTCATGCAGAAGAACGGCTATGAGGTCATCACGGACAGATCCTTCATCTGCTGCGGCGCTCCTATGGTCGCCTCGGGCTATCTCGACGAGGCGCATGAAAACGCGAAGAAGAACGCCGAACGCATCCTCGCATGGAAAGCGAAGGGCGTCCCCGTCGTCGTCTGCTGCACAAGCTGCTCTTTGATGCTCAAGAGCGAGTACCACGAGCTTTTCGAAGATCCCGAGATGCGCGAAATTTCCTCGGGCATTTACGATGCTTTCGAGTTCCTCGATATCTTAGAGGAGCGCGGCGAACTGATCGAGGACTTCTCCCCCATCGAGCGGCGTTTCTCCTACCATCCGCCGTGCCATCTGCGCGCGCAGGGCATCGGGCTGCCGTCCTTCAACTTCCTGCAGCGCATCCCCGGTCTTTCCATCGAAAACATCGCCGCCGGCTGCTGCGGCATGTCGGGGAGCTTCGGCTTCAAGGGGGACAAGTATGACATCTCCATGAAGGTCGGCGAAAACGTCTTTACTCGCATCGCTGAAATCGGCGCAGATACCGTCGTCTCCGACTGCGGCACCTGCCGCCTGCAGATACGGCACGGCTCGGGCAAGGCGACGTGCCATCCCATCGAAATCCTCGCGCAAGCGTATGGATATAAATAAGGAAGCATATCCCTGCTTCCTCAAGTCCCCTGCAGCCCGATCCGTGCCGTCAGGGAAGGAATCTCGCCCGGAAGGGAGGCGATCATCAAAGAACGCGAAGAAAGCACCACCCCATAGTTTCATCCAACGAGGTTTGCACGGCGATGCAGCAACGCGGCGCTGTGCAAGGGAAAAAGTCGAGAAGCGAACGAAAAGGAGTGGCAATATGGGACAGAAATATGTCATGGCACTTGACGCAGGCACGACGAGCAACCGCGCTATCATCTTCGATGTGGATTCCAAGATCATCGGCGTCGCGCAGAAGGAGTTCACGCAGCACTTCCCGCAGCCCGGCTGGGTCGAGCACGACGCGGAAGAGATCTGGAGCTCCATGCACGAAGTCATGAAGGAAGCTCTGGAGCAGTCGGGACTCGTCGCGAGCGACATCGCTGCCATCGGCATCACGAACCAGCGCGAGACGGCAGTCGTTTGGGACAGGGCGACGGGACGCCCAATCTACAACGCCATCGTTTGGCAGTCGCGCCAGACGGCGGATATATGCGAGGATCTGAAGCGTCAGGGGCTTGTCGATGAGTTCAAGGAAAAGACGGGGCTTGTCATCGACGCCTACTTCTCGGGCACGAAGGTCAAGTGGATCCTCGACCATGTGGAAGGCGCACGCGCCAGAGCGGGAAAAGGCGAGCTTGCCTTCGGCACGATTGACACTTGGCTCCTCTGGAAGCTCACGGGCGGCAAGGAGCACAAGACGGACTACTCGAACGCATCGCGCACGCTGATGTTCAACATCAAGACGCTCGAATGGGACGAGGCTCTCCTCAAGCATCTGACGGTGCCGAAGAGCCTCTTGCCCGAGGTGCGCCCGTCGAGCGAAGTCTACGGCCACACGGTCCCCTCGATCATCGGCGCCGCCGTCCCCGTCGCAGGCATGGCAGGAGACCAGCAGTCGGCGCTCTTCGGACAGAACTGCTTCTTGCCCGGCGAAGCGAAGAACACTTACGGCACAGGTTGCTTCCTGCTCATGAATACAGGCACGGACATTTGCATGTCGAAGAACGGTCTTGTGACGACCATCGCCTGGGGTCTTGACGGCAAGGTCGAATACGCGCTCGAAGGCTCGATCTTCGTCGGCGGCTCCGCCATCCAATGGCTGCGCGACGGTCTGCGCCTCGTCGACTCCGCGCCCGACTCCGAATGGGTCGCGAAGAAGGTCGAGGATGCCGGCGGCGTCTACATGGTGCCCGCTTTTGTCGGACTCGGCGCACCGTATTGGGACATGAACGCACGCGGCATGATCATCGGCATCACGCGCGGCACGACAAAGTCGCATATCGTACGCGCGACACTCGACTCCCTCGCCTACCAAACGCGCGACGTGCTTGGCGCGATGGAAGCCGACTCGGGCAATCGCCTCGCCGCGCTCAAGGTCGATGGCGGCGCTGTCGCCAACAATCTCCTCATGCAGTTCCAAGCCGACCTCCTCGGCGTCCCCGTCGACCGCCCGCAGATCACGGAGACGACCGCCTTGGGCGCTGCCTACCTCGCAGGTCTTGCCACAGGCGTATGGAGCTCGAAGGAAGATCTCAAGAAGAGCTGGCAGCTCGACACGCGCTTTACCCCTTCGCTCGACCAACAGGAAGCAGACAAGCTCTACAAGGGTTGGAAGAAGGCCGTCAAGCACGCCGCAAACTGGCTCGCAGATGAAGAATAGGAGGCTGCACGATGTACGATAATCTTCTCGGTGAATTTTTCGGCACGCTGGTCCTCATCGTCTTTGGCTGCGGCGTTTGCGCCACTTGCTCGCTCGAAGGCTCGAAAGGCAAGGGCGGCGGCTGGATTTGCATCGTCTTTGGCTGGGGCTTCGCTGTGACCTTCGGCGTATTCACTGCTATCTCGCTCGGTGCGCCGCAGGCTGACCTCAATCCTGCCGTCACCATCGGCAAGATGCTCGCCGGCGTCTACAACTTCCAGCAGTTCCTCGCGACTTCCGTCATCCAGATTCTCGGCGGCATCGCAGGCGCCGCTATCGTCTGGCTCGCCTATCTGCCCCATTTTGAAAAGACGGAGGACAAGGCGACGAAGCTCGGGCTGTTCTGCACGGCTCCCGCGATTCGCTGCACTTGGAAGAACTTCCTCTGCGAATTCATCGCGACTTTCTTCCTGCTCTTCATGATTTGGGCGATCTTCGCCAAGGTCAACGGTCCCTTCGCTCCCGGCTACGGCCCGTACATCGTCGGCATCCTCATCGTCGGCTTGGGTCTTAGTCTCGGCGGACCCACGGGCTATGCGATGAACCCCGCGCGCGACCTCGGTCCTCGTCTCGCCCACTTCATCCTGCCCATCGCAGGCAAGGGCGGCAGCGACTTCGCCTACGGCTGGATCCCCGTCGTCGCTCCCCTCGCCGGCGCCGCCGCCGCCTACTTCGTAGCGCACGGCATCGGTATGCTGTAAGAGGTATAGCCAAATTTCTCCCTTGCAGAAAAAAGAACAGACCTAATACCAACTATATGTTATAATATAGTTGGTGCTACTAGAACGGTAGGCGGTCGATTCTTAGCCCCTGAAAGGGGGCGCTGCTTATGGAACTGTACGATTTTTTATCGTTGATGTTCATGGTGACGATTTGCGTCGTTGCGTTAAAGGCAAAATAAGAAACCCCGCCTTCGGCTCACAACTGTAGGCGGGGTTTCTTACCCAATCTTCACGAGGGGCTGACCGTTTACCAGTAGCACCTTCTTCTACGCTCATTATACAATGGGATATGATATACGTCAAATCCTCTATGCGTATAATAATATCGCCTCGCTGCACATAAAAGCCACAAAGCCCCCTTCCTATGATATAATGTCTGTAACGGCATTGCAGGAAGGGGGCTTTCAATATGCGCAGGAGATACATCCTTGCACTCGATTCGGGCACGGTGAAAAACCGCACGGCGATTTTTGACGAACGGGCGAATCTCATTTCTCTCGTGAAAAAGGAACTGAGCGTTTATCGCCCGCAGTCCGGCTGGGTCGAGCAGGATGCAGACGAGATATGGGCGGTGCAGCTACAGACGGCGGAGCAGGCGATTCGCGAAGCAGGCATCCGAAAATCAGAGATCGCGGCGATCGGCATCACAAACCAGCGCGAAACGACGGTGATCTGGAACCGTCATACCGGGCGGCCGATTCATCACGCCATCAGTTGGCAGTCGATGCAGTCGAAGGAGATCGTCGAGCGTTTCCGTAAGAATGCCGATCTCTTGGAAGAGTTCCGCCAAAACACGGCGATGGTGCTCTCACCGTATTTTTCCGTCAGCAAGATTTGCTGGCTCCTCGAAAATGTACCCGAAGCGCAAAAACTGGCGGAAAACGGCGACCTCGCCTTCGGCACGATCGACAGCTGGCTTCTCTGGAAGCTCACGGGCGGCAAGGTACACGCAACGGACGACTCGAACGCATCTCGCACGATGCTCTATCACCTCGCACGCGGCGCTTGGGATGAAACGCTATTGCAGCAGACGCGCATCCCTCATGCGCTTATGCCCGAGATCCATCCATCCTCGCACACCTACGGCGTGACGGCAGCCGCCGTATTCGGCACGGAAATCCCCATCAGCGGCATCCTCGGCAATCAGCAAGCCGACCTCTTCGGTCAATGCTGCTTCACACCCGGCACAGCGAAAAACACTTACGGCGAAGGCTCCTTCTTCCTTCTCAATACAGGCGATCGCTATGTACAGTCGCACAACGGTCTCAATGCAACGGTCGCGTGGAAGATCGGCGGCAAGGTGACCTATGCGCTCGAAGGCAGCATCTTCGTCGCGGGCGTCGCGCTCGAATGGCTGCGGCGCGGTCTCAAGATCCTCGACTCCCTCGAAGAGTCCGAATGGATCGCCAAGCGCGTCACGGACACGGCGGGCGTCTACTTCGTGCCTGCGTTCCGCGGTCTCTCTGCGCCCTATTGGGACAGTGAGACGCGCGGTATGCTCATCGGGCTTTCCGAGGACACGCGCCGCGCCCATATCGTACGCGCAGCGCTCGCCTCTATGGCGTACCAAGTGCGCGACGTCTACGAGGCGATCCGTTCCGACGCCGCTCTTCCTATCGGAGAACTTCGCGTATCGGGAGGCGCGAGCCGCAACAATTTGCTCATGCAGATGCAGGCAGGCGTCCTAGGTCTGCCCGTGCGTCGCCCTATCGAAAGCGAAACGACGGCTCTCGGCGCCGCCTACATGGCAGGGCTCGCCGCAGGGCTATGGCGAAGTACGGAAGATCTCGCCGCCCTCTGGCAGGAAGACGCCTGCTTCCAGCCGCACTTCAGCGAAGAAGAGCGCGAACATCTCTATGACGGCTGGCAAAATGCCGTCTCCCATGCGATGGGCTGGCAAGGTTGACAATAGTCACGTCTGGATATAATATGACTATATTGACAGGAGGGATTTTTATGCCGCCATTAGCAGAAACGATTCACCCCTCGGCAGATTTGCGCAGCAGGTACAGCGAAATCTCACGACAGTGCCGTGAAGACCGCAAGGCTGTGATCATCACCGTGAATGGACGTAGAGACACGGTATCTCTCGGGTATGAGCAATATCAACAGATGAAAGCGCAAATCGCACTTCTCGAACTCCTTGGAGAGGCAGAAGAAGATGTCAGAAACGGCAGAGTCGCCCCCATGCAGGAGAGCTTTGATTCTCTCCGCGCAGAGCTGCTTGAGAGGGAATAGCTGTGGCATATCAGATTCTTCGTACGGCAAAGGTAGATGAACAACTTCGGGACATTGTGCTCTATCGAGCAGAAGTTACAGGAAGCATCAAAGCCGCCTTGGAATTTTTAGATCATTTGGAGCAAAAAATCAACCGTCTGACAGACTTCCCTGAAAGCGGCGCCCTGCCTCGCTATACTGCTCTGCGAGCAAGAGGGTATCGCGTGCTGATTGCTGAGAAGCATCTTGTATTTTACAAGATCGACAAAAAGCGCAGGATCGTAACCATTTATGCGGTCGTCGATGGGCGAAGAGACTATCTGAACTTGATTTGAAGCGAGACGCATGAAAACCGCCCGATGGGAGCATTTCCCATCGGGCGGTTTTGTGCTTTTTGCTGCAAAGTATGCGCGATTTTAGAAGCGGTAGGTAAGCTGGAAGCGCGCGTAATCGCCGAGGCGGAAGTGCTCGGGCGTGTAGAGCGTATCGCGCATCTGCGTGCTCCTTGCGCCAAAGGTGTATGTGGCTTCTAAGAGAAGGTTCTGCGCCGGCACGAAGGATATGCCCGCCGTGAAAGAGCGGATGCCGTCGAGGTAGCGGTCGGGCAGATCCGCGCCCGTACCGCCGAGGAAAGATCCATGCTCGAAATTCTTGTAGTCGAAGTAGACGCCCCATGTGCCGGGGATGTCCATATCGGCGATGCCATAGTCGAGACGCACGACCCAGAAGTAGGGATTCGAGCCGCCGCCCGTATAGCGCCCGTTGATATCCCTGCCGCCGTGGAAGTAGCGCCCCATGGCGCTGCGGTTGACGCCGCAGTCGAAGGAAAGAAGCGCGCGCGGGCCGAGCAGATAGCGCGCACCGATGCCGATCACATTGGCGATGCGAAGCTTCTCTCCCTTTGCCTCCATGCCGCGCCCAAAAGAATGCAGCGTCCACAGTTCCAAACCGAGATTGTCGCCGACTTGATGACGGACTTTCAGATAACCCGCTCGTTCCATCTTAGGAATGACATCCTGCTTGAGGAGGTAGCCGGGCTGACGGAATGCAATCGGCGCGCCGGGGAGCGGGATGGGGGCATCGTTGAGCGGATCAAACCGACCTCGCATGATAGATTCTATGAATTTGGATGTTCCGTGATAGAATTTCCTATCACCATCGGTCGTACCATAGTGAACTTTACCAGATGAATCGGTCCATGGCTTGCCCCGATTATACCATGTTGCCGTATCGCCGACGAAGGAGGTAAACATGTGATCGATCGCCTGCTCGCGCGTGAGTGTCCTGCCGTCTTGCGTCTCGTAGGTGCTGCCCGTATCCTCCACCGCTTGCAGAATATCGTCCATCATCGTCTTGATATTCTCCGAATGCAGGAGTCCTTCGATGCCGCCGTATTTGGGGCTGCCTGTGATGTTTCCATCCCTTCTGCGATTATACGACGGCATGGAAATACTTTTCAGAGGTTCGCCTTGTGTAAGATCGCGCACCGTACCGTCCCCGCGTCGGACGATGATGTCCGCTTGGAACAGGTTATAGTATACACGCCATGGCTTTCTCTTGAGCACCTTGTTCCATTGATTTACATACGTATGCGCGGGATCGGGATCGGCATCGGCACGCCGCTGCATCTCGGTGTCTACATCCTTGAGGATGCCGACGAGTTCGCGTACAACTTCAAGTTTTTTCTCGGCGATCTGGGCATCTGTCAATGAAGGGTCACGCACCCAGTTGCCATTCGCATCCTGTATCTTTCCCGCATTGTTGAACTTCTCGCGGTAGTTCGCCTTTGCTTCGGGGTCATAGGGCATCGGGTACGGCTCGCCTTGAACATGCTCGTCCACCCCTGCGCTGTTGCGGAACGTTCGGGCATAGATGCCAAGCAGCTCGTTAAGCGTCGCAGCGCGCTGGATCATCGCCGCTTCCTTGTGGCTGTAAGCGCTGTCCGATACGCCTGTCGTGCGCGAGAAATCTCCGTAGCCGAGCGCGATCTGCGTCTTGTCCTCCGTGTAAAGCACGCGCATACCGTCGTACTCCCGACC
>NZ_JBQNBV010000064.1:0-11442 GCF_052169755.1 Selenomonas sp.
CCCGTGGGAAAGCGTTGCGTCATGGGAGCAGGATTTTTTTCTCGAAGGAGAGAAGTTCATCTATCGGGTAACCATGTCGAAGCTCTTCGACGCCGACGGTCGTTACAAGGGATACTACTATGCCGTTCGTGACACGCATGCGGAGTCCGAGGAAGAGAGCGCGGAGCTTTCCTGGCCGCGCGACAAGCTCACGGGACTGTACGACCGCGAGGGCTTCTACGGCGCTGTGCGCGAAGAGCTTGACTACGGCATGAAAGGCGGACACTACATCATCTGCTCGAACATCAAGGATTTCAAACTCGTCAATGAGCTTATGGGCGAGGAGAAGGGCAATGAGATCTTGAAGAGCCTGGCGGAATTCTTCTCCGATCTCGCTATGGATTCGGGCGCTGCAGGTCGGTTGCATGGCGATCATTTCGCCGCTTATGTGGACAAGGAACGCTTCACGGAACATGACCTGCGGGAAGGTCTTGAGCTTTTGAGCAGGACGTTTGACAGCAGCATGTTCAAGCTGAGTATCCATCTTGGCATCTATGAGATCCAAGAGGTGCAGATGCCCATCGCCGTCATGTGCGACCGCGCGCATCTCGCGCTCTCGCTCGTACACAGCGAGAACGGCAACAAGGTGGAGTTCTACAATGACGCGCTCATGGAGCGCACACTGCGCGAGAAAGAGATCTTGGGCAGTTTCGACGATGGGATATTGGAACGGCAGCTTGCCGTCTATCTGCAGCCGCAGGTATCCGCCGAGGGGGAGCTTCTCGGCGCGGAGGCGCTCGTGCGTTGGAATCATCCGGAAAAAGGCATCCTTGCGCCCGGGCAGTTCATCGGCATCTTGGAGAATGCGGGGCAGATCCATCGTCTCGATCAGTATGTCTGGGAAGAAGCGGCGGCAATCCTGAAAAGCTGGCAGGGCACGGAAAAGGAAGGGCTGACGATATCCGTCAATATTTCCGTCAACGATATGCTTCATCTCGATATCTACCAGACGGTGACAGACATTGTGAAGCGGTACGGCATCGATCCCAAGCATCTGAAGCTGGAGATCACGGAGACGGCGCTCATGGGCGACATCGACAAGTATCGCAAACTCATCGCCCGCCTTCAGGGCGCAGGCTTCGAGGTGGAAATCGACGACTTCGGCAGCGGCTATTCCTCGCTCTCGATGCTCAAGGACATCGAGGCGGACATCTTGAAAATTGATATGGGTTTCCTGCGTCAGACAGGCAACGCCAAGCGCAGTTCCGTCATCTTGAACGCCGTCATCGCTATGGCGAAATGGCTCGGGATGCGCGTCATCACGGAGGGCGTGGAAACGAAGGAGCAGGTCGAGCATCTGCGGTCGCTCGGCTGCGACATGTTCCAGGGCTATTTCTTCGCAAAGCCCATGCCGGTTGCGGAGTTTGAGGCAAAGTATTTTTGCAAGAGCGCCGGTTGAGAAAAGAGCGGCAAGCCGGTTCGCTGTTTCTTCGGCGAAGAGCGTCCTGCCGTGCGGGAGGAATATTGGAAATGAAAAAGAGTCGGATGAAGCGGGCAGGGCGGCGGACGGCTGCTCTTGCCGTCGGCTTTTTGGCAGGAATGAGCGCGGACGCGCTCGCTGCGCGCGTCGATCCGCAGGAGCTTGAACAGCTGCGCGGTGTTGTCGGTATGCTGCTCGAAGATGTCGAGGAGTTTTACCATGTGACGATTTTGATTGAAGCATTTCTGATCTTCATGCTCCTCGCTTTGATCATCTTGGGGATTGTCGGCTATACCAAGCTGAAACGGGAGGTTCGCGATCTGCGCCGCCATGTTTATGGCGAGGAGGCTTTCGAGCCGGAGCCGCAGGAAGATTTGGCGTCTCCCTTCGAGCCTCTGCCCGTGGTTGAGCCGGAGCCGGAGCCGGAAGTGCGAGCAGCACCTGCGAAGGTGCTGACGCCGCTGGAACACTTCATGGAAGCATACGGCGAGGCGAACGGCATAGAGGATGCGGCGCTGCGCGAAGCTCGACTCAGCAGTCTTTTGGCGGAGTTCCCCATCCAGACGTTCACCTGCACGAATCCCGAAGCGCGAAAGCTCGACCCGAACGCACCGCCGACCTTTGAATCGCGCGACGAGGGCGACTTCTGGGCGCTTAAGAAGGATGGCGATGCAGACGATTATCACGTCGTGCCGAATCCGGCGCTCATCTATAATGAGGAGCGTCATCGCTTCTGCGGCATGAAGGAAGCCTTTGCATCCAACTATCAAGAGGGCAAGGAATATACGCACATGACGCTCGACGCTCCCGCGCGCTTCAATCTGATGGGAAAACTCTGGGCGCCTCTGCGTCCCGGTAAGATCACGCTCTCAGGAGAGCGTGAAGCATAGAGAAAACTTCGGCAGGAAAGATCGTCTCCTGCCGGAGTTTTTCTGTTTCAGAAATGGGGGATAAAATGAAGTTCGTCGGATTGTCGCAAGTATCTATACATATAAGTATTTACTTGGCAGATATTTGCGACGGTTGTTCTTATGAAGAAAATTTATCGAAGAGGACCGTCAAAGCTACTTTATTTTAATTAAAATCTAATCTAATCTTGACATACGAGTTATAAGTGCATTATTATTCCTTATGGAAGTATAATATAAAATTATTTTATACTATATGTTTTCTTTATCGTTCATAGGAGGAATATGATGCGAAGTTTTTGCAAGAAATGGAAGAAGAGCAGGTACAGCCTTTTGACGGCAGGTGTTTTGTTGAGCTTGGGCATCAGCTCGTCTGCCTTGGCGGCGGAGCAGACCGGTACGGAGTTCAATAAAGGGCGTATAGATGGGGGCTTTGCCTTTGGCGGCAGCAGTGATTTTACGAAATACAAGGTTTGGGACAACAGCAGAAAAACGTATGAATTTGGCAAAGACAGCATCTTGAATGTGAAGTCGATCACAGGGGAAAAAAATCTGATTCGCCTCAATGCGCCGGATGTCACGCTCACGCTGAATTCCAAGGACGAGTTCGGCGTGCAGAGTTATTGCGGACGCCACTTCAAAGCAGGTCACAATTACAAAAAGGTCAAGGATGTCAATATCACGGTAAAAAAACTCATACTCAATGTGGATTCAACCCAGATGAGCGGCGGCGGTAAAGAGACCTTCGGCATCGTCTGTGCGTCCGATCAGACAAAGAATGCGACCGTTACCGTGAACGGTGATGTTGATATTAACGTGAAGAGCAAATATTATAAAGATCCCGATGCGACGGGCGACGTGGATCCGACATTCACCAACGGCATCGCTACTACGCATCACGGCAATGTCGTAATCAACGGCAATGCGAAAATCCATGTGCGCGTACCGGAGCAGGCTGCAGCTTCGGAGCATCGTCCGCCGGCGTTTTTGCGGCACTACTATGTCAACGGAATTTTTGCGGGACTGAACTACGATAATGATAAAGCGGGCAGTCGCGTCACAATCAACGGGGATGCTGATGTTGACGTCGATGGTACGGGCGTTCATGCCGGCGGTCGTTCGCTCATCACGATCAAAGGCGGCGGCGTGATACGCACGCAGAAGGATGATAATTTGCCGCACTTTTCCTTAAATGCGGAAGAGGGCGTCATTCACATGAATGTGCGTCTCGATGCCGCAGGGAATGTCATAGGCGCCGGCGATCGTTCAACCAAAATCTATGGAAATATCGGTCTCATTGATCGTGAAGAAGATACGGGAAAGATCACAGGAACTTCGCCGACGACGATTAATCTGGGTTTGACAACGGCGGATTCTGTTTTTCATGGCGTTGTATTGGACGACTTCAAAGAGCATGGCAAGAATGAGCCGGACAAAAAGGCGATTCGTGAAAATACGGGGCTGCGCATGTACCTGCAAAACGGCGCTACGTGGCATAATGCCACATGGGGCGCGATGCTGCCCGAAACACCTTGGCGCGGCGTAACGCATAAATTCACGGGCAGCAAGGTGCTTTCTCTTATGGGCGGCGCGACGCCGGAGATGGCAGGACGCATTTTCCAGGAAGATGAGCGCCCGATTCAAGTGGAAAAGTACAGCGGCTATACGCAGGTGCTATATAAGCATGATGCAGCCGATCCGACGAAGATTCAGGGCGGCGACGTCGTGATCAAGAAGGCTGCAGCGGGAAGCGGCATCACCTTGCGCACCGATGCTGCAGGTCTCGATACAAGCTCGGGCGCGCCGGAGGATAAGAACAAGGTCAATGCAGCGCTCCATGCCTTGGCGCAGAAGCTCTTCTACAGCGCCTATAAAGATGGGGAAGAGAATCTCAAAGGTAAGGTGGAGATCGCAGAAGGTCTGACGACGCCGAGCGCAGCACTTCGTACGGAAAGTATGACCTATAAGCGCGAGAACGGGCAGGGGCAATATGCCTATCAAGAGCTGCCGCCCTCTGTCACCTATGGTCCGAGTGAAACCGTGATCATGAGAGAGACGAAAACGGCGCTGACCGCAGGTGCTTTGGCATGGCGCAACAACAACAACGATCTTGCGCGGCGCATGGGTGAGCTGCGTTTGAAGAATGCGGAGCGCGGCGCATGGGTCAAATATTTGGGCGGCAAGACGTTCATGAACGATCAAGGCGTCGATATGAGTCAGAGCTATGGCATCGTACAGGTGGGCTATGATCGTGACGTCAAGGATTGGACGGTTGGCGCGCTCGTTGACTACGGCAAGATGAAGAGCAGCAGCGCAGGCTCGAGCGCCGATGACCGCCTTGTGGGATTGGCGGTTTATGGCGTCAAGCAGCAGAAGGATGGCTCGTATCTCGACCTTATCGTGCGTGCCAACCGCTTGAGCGGTGATTTTACCGTGCGTAACAGCGCCGTCGAATTGCAAGGGGATCATAAGAACTTTGGCATTTCAGCGAGCGCAGAATACGGCAAACGCTTTGCGCAGCCCGGCGGCTTCTATATCGAGCCGAGCGCCGAGCTGACGTTGGGGCATCTGCAGGGCGATGACAGCACCGCACGCAACGGCAGCAATATCTTGCATGTGCGCCAGGATGCTTTCAACAGTGCTGTCGGCAAGCTGGGACTTGGGATCGGTCAGGAAACGAAAGCGAGCAACGTATTTTTGAAGCTGGGTCTGGCGCATGAATTTGCCGGCGACCTTGATGTGCGCTATCATGAGCCGGGCTATACGCCGAAGAGCACGCATGTTTCCTTGAAAGATACATGGATGGAATTGGAAGCGGGCGGCAGCGTTCTTTTGAGCGACAGGGCGTATGCTTATACCGGCTACACAAGATCGTTCCGTACGGACGTTCATGATCATTGGCGTGTGGACGCAGGCGTGCGCTTCAGCTTCTAAGCGCTGAGACGTAGATTCCGCAGGGAAATCCGGCGAGCAGCAAGATATAAAGGGCTGTTCATGTGTCGAATTCGACGCATGAACAGCCCTTTTTGTATGGGGTCTTCGCGTATATTATGCTTGGAAGTCTTCGACTTCGGCTGCATCGTGCTCGGGAAGCTCTTCGAGGAGCAGCGCTGCCGCATCGACCCAGTCGCCTTCAAACGATTCGATCTTGCCGGCGTCGCAGAGCGCGGCGAGCTTCGGCTCGATCGGCAGGCGCGCGAGAAGCGGCAGGTAGTAGTCGCGGGCAATCTCTTCGATATGGCTGTCGCCGAAGATTTTATGCTCCTTCGAGCAGTCGGGGCATTTGAAGTACGCCATGTTTTCGACGATGCCGAGCACGGGGGCGTTCATTAGAGCCGCCATTTTAACAGCCTTTTCGACGATCATGGAGACGAGTTCCTGCGGCGAGGTCACGACGATGATGCCGTCGATGGGCAGCGATTGGAGTACGGTCAAGGGAACATCGCCCGTTCCCGGCGGCATGTCAACGAAGAGATAGTCCTCATTTTCCCAGACGACGTCCTGCCAGAACTGCTGCACGACGCCGGCGACGATGGGACCGCGCCAGACGACGGGGTCGGACTCGTCTTTCAAAAGCAGGTTGATCGACATGACGTCGATGCCGCCCGCGCTCTTCAAGGGTCGGATGCCGGCAGAATCGGCGGATGCCTTCTGCACCTCACCCTTGACGCCGAAGACCTTCGGGATCGAAGGCCCCGTGATGTCGGCGTCGAGCACGCCGACGCGATGCCCGCGCCGCGCCATGACGGTCGCGAGAAGTGCGGTGACGAGCGACTTGCCGACGCCGCCTTTGCCGCTCATGACGGCGATGACGCGCTTGACGCTGCTGCGTTCGTTCGGCGGGGTCAAAAGGCTCTGCGGCTCCTGCTGTGCGCTGCCACAGCCGCCTGCTGAAGAACAGCTGCTGCAGCCGCTGCTGCTGCAATTTTCACTCATGATGAATCTCTCCTTTATCGTGGAAACTTATCTGCTTTAATCAAGTATATCCTCTATATTAGTCGGTTTTTCTGAATTGTCAATAGGCTGGCGACGCTATGCTGCGTTATTCCAGTGCGCGAAGAATACGATAAAGCTGCTCTTTGAGCGCCTCGGCTTCTTCGAGCGTGAACAGCGTACCTTTTTTATTGACCAAACAGCCCATCGCATAGGGAATCTTTTCTGCTTCTTCGCGCAGGGCTTCCCCTTCCCGCGTGATCTCCACGACGACGACGCGCTCATCGTCCGCCTTGCGGCGGCGCTTCAGATAGCCCATGCTTTCCATCTTCTTGAGCACGGGCGTCAGGGTGCCGGAGTCAAGGTACAGACGCTTGCCGAGGTCGTGCATGGTGACGGTATGTTCTTCCCAGAGCACCATCATCGTGACGTACTGTGCATAGGTAAGGCCGATCTTTTTCAGAAAGGGATTGTAGGCAGCGACGATCTTGCGCCCCGTAGCATAAAGCGGGAAACAAAACTGGTTTTCCAGAAGAAGAGGATCGAATTCCTTTTTTGCCATTGACAACATCTCCATAGAATGATTCTTTTTTTTGATATTTTAGCAGATAAATACAATATAAGCAAATAAAATATAGAGAAATAAAATTTTATAAAATTATATTTGACAAAATATGATTGTGGTGTATAATAAGAGATGTAAACAGGTTCCCTTACATACGAAATGGAGCGGGGCGCTGCTTATATGGACGCATTGGAAATTTGACCCTGCAAAGATTGACTTTGAAGTAGGGTGTGATTGATTTGGATGAATATAGGAGGTTCTCATGATGAGCACAGTTGTTTTGGCAGTATCAACCTTTGTATGCGCTACGGCATTTCGGCTTCTTGGCGAAGAAGTGCGAAAAAGTTTAAGGAAGTACTGAATAGGCGCATGCCTCTTTGCGGGAAGGAGCATTCTGCATGAGGCAATGGCTGCAAGGAATCCGACAGCATGAGTTTCCGATAGGAGATTCATGCTGTTTTTGTCTATGAAAATGCGGCGAGAGACATCATAGATGAATCTTATCTCTAAAAGTCTACAGGATAAGTAAAATAATGATAATTAATTTCATTTACATACTCCGAGAAACATGTTATACTACATGCTAAGAAATTAAAGGAAGAAGGTGCAGTATGAATTTTTTGAAGAGAATGGTTCGGGGAAGCGGCAAGGGGATGTTCCTGCTGGCGTTCTGCCTTGCGGCGGCGCTTCTGGCAGCGGGATGCGGCGGTGCGTCGGGAGACTCATCGGCGGGCGCAAAGAAGAAGGTGACGGTCACGACGTCATTCCTCGCCGATATGACGAAGGAACTGGCGGGCGACTATGTTGATGTCGATCTCATTATTCCGGCGGGTGAGGATCCGCATCTTTACGTCGCGCAGCCGGCAGACCTCAAAAAGCTCAAGGATGCCGATCTCGTGCTCTACCACGGACTGCACTTCGAGGGCAAGATGGTCGAAATTCTCGAAAAGCGCGGTACGGCGGTGACGGCGGATTTCCCGACGGACGCTGTACTGCGCATGGAAGAGGACGGCGAGAGCGTCGTTGACCCGCACTTCTGGTTCAGCATCGCGCTCTACAAGAAGGCGACGGAGAAGGCGGCAGACAGTCTCTCCAAGCTCGTGCCCGAGCATGAGAAGGAGATCCGGGCGAACTGCGCTGCATACCTCGCCAAGCTCGATGCGCTCGACGCCGAGGTCAAGGAGAAGATCGCCTCGATTCCCGAAGGCAAGCGCAACCTCGTCACGCCGCACGACGCTTTCAACTATTTCTCGAAGAGCTATGGCATGACGGTCGTCGCGCCGCAGGGCGTGAGCACGAATTCCGAGGTGGCGAATGCCGACATTGAAAAGACCGCAGACTTCATCGTTGAGCACAAGGTCAAGGCGGTCTTTGCCGAGAGCACGACGAATCCCGAGCGCATGAAGAAGCTGCAGGAAATATGCAAATCGAAGGGCTTCGATGTCGAGATCGTCGGCGGCGAGGGGAATGAACTGTTTTCCGATTCGCTCGCACCCGCAGGGCAGAAGGGAGATACGTTCATCGACATGTATCGTTTTGACGTCGATCTGATCGTCAGTCATCTGAAGTAAGGAAAAGGGCAAAAAGGGCGGGCGACCGCCCTTTTTTGCTTTTGTCGGTTGGTGCGTTTGAGTTGGCTGATTCTAGGGAAAGAGGGCGGAATATGGGAGAAAAGATGCTGCTTCATGTGGAAGATGTGACGATGGCGTACCGCGAGAGCGCGGTGCTCTGGGACATTGATCTCGATGTGCCGACGGGCGTGCGATGTGCGATCGTCGGGCCGAACGGCGCGGGAAAATCGACGCTCTTGAAGGGGGTTCTCGGTCTTGAAAAGCCCGTCGCTGGCTATGTGCGCATCTGGGGCAAGACGATCGACGAGGTGCGCGAGCGCATCGCCTATGTGCCGCAGCGCGGCGCGGTCAACTGGGATTTCCCGACGACGGTGTTCGATGTCGTGCTCATGGGGCGCTATGTGCATATCGGGCTCGTGCGCCGCCCGGGCAAGGAAGATCGCGAGAGGGCGAGGGCGGCGCTCGCTGAGATGCAGCTCGAAAAACTCGCCGAGCGCCAGATCTCGGAGCTTTCGGGCGGACAGAAGCAGCGCGTCTTTATCGCGCGCGCGCTCGCGCAGGAGAGCGATCTCTACATCATGGACGAGCCGCTGGCGGGCGTGGACGAGACGACGGAGCGCATCGTTATGGACAAGTTCGTCGCGCTGCAAAAGGCGCGCAAGACGGTGATCGCCGTGCATCACGATCTTTCGACGCTCGACATGTATTTCGATTATCTTGTCGTTCTGAACCGCACGATCAAGGCGAGCGGCTACTTGAAGGATATGGACAAGGAGGCGGCGCTTGCGCTCGCTTTCCGCCCGAAGGAGCGATGACGATGGACACGCTGCTGAATTACACCTTTCAGATCATTGCTCTCGGCACGGCGCTTCTCGCAGCTGTCGCGGCGCCTGTCGGCGCTTTGAGCGTCTACAAGGGGCAGAGCCTCATCGGCGACGCCATCGGACATGCGACGTTTCCGGGCGTCGTCCTCGCTTTCATGGCGTTTTCGACGCGCAGTCCCGCCGTGCTTCTCGTCGGCGCGATGGCTGCTGCTGCCGTCACTTTCTTCGCTATTCAGGCGGCGAATGAGAACACGCGCGTCGGACTCAATGCCAACCTTGCCGTATTCCTCTCGGGCTTCTTCGGTCTCGGCATGGTCTTGAAGAGCTTCATTCAAGGGAACGAAGCCTATCGCGGCGCGTCGCAGGCGGGGCTTGAGACGTACATCTTCGGGCAGGCGGCGTATATGCTCGAAGCCGATGTGAAGCTCATCGCTCTTGTCGCCGCCCTCTGCGCGACGCTGCTCTTCTGCTTCTATAAGGAATTGAAGGTATTCGTCTTTGATGCGGAGTATGCGCGTGCCGTGGGGCTGCCTGTACGCTTTTTGCAGGTTCTCCTGCCCTTTTTGACGATCGCTGTCATCGGCATCGGTATCAAGGCGGTCGGTGCGATCCTCATCAGCTCGTTCCTCATCATCCCATGCGTCGCGGCGAGCCAATGGTCGGACGATTTTGTGCGTGTGCTCTTCTTGAGCGCCGTATTCGGCGTCGTCTCAGCGCTTGCCGGTACTTATGTGAGCACGCTGGAGCAGGGGATGTCAACGGGACCGAGCATCATCCTCGCGGCTTCCGCCATCGCTTTTTTGTCCATGCTCTTCGGCAAGCGGGGCGTGTTCAGAAAGCGCGGAAGGAGGGAAGAGGCATGACGGATTCTTTGCTCGTGCTCGCTCTGACGGCGGCGGCGTGCGCCCTGCCCGGCGTGTTTCTGCTTCTGCGCAACCTCTCGATGATGGCGGATGCGATCAGCCACACGGTACTCCTCGGCATCGTGCTGGCGTTCTTCCTCGTGCGCGACCTCTCGTCGCCGTGGCTCTTGATCGGCGCGGCGCTCATGGGCGTCGTGACGGTGCTGCTCGTCGAGCTTCTGGGAAAGACGAAGACGACGAAGAGCGACGACGCGATCGGCATCGTCTTTCCGATGCTGTTTTCACTCGCCGTCATCCTCATCAGCAAGTATGCGGGCAATGTGCATCTCGACACCGACATGGTGCTGATGGGTGAGGTCGTCTACGCGGGACTTGATACGGTGACGATCTTCGGGCATGAGGTCGCGGCATCCGCCGTCAAGATGGGCGCGATCTTCCTCGTCAATGCGGCGTTCATCACGCTCTTTTATAAGGAACTCAAGCTCTCGACCTTCGACGAGGAGAACGCGCGTCTCATCGGCATGGCGACGGGCGCGATTTTCTATGCGCTCATGACGTTGATCTCCCTGACGACGGTCGCGGCGTTCGATGCCGTCGGCTCGATCCTCGTCATCTCGTTTTTCATCGCGCCCGCGGCTGCGGCGCTGCTCTTCACGAAGCGTCTGCATCACGCGCTTTTCCTCGCCGTGTTTTTCGGCGTCCTCGGCAGCGCCGTCGGCTACGGTCTTGCGCTTCACTTCAATGCCTCAATGGCGGGCATGTGCGCACTCGTCAACATGCTCATCTATGTCGTCGCCGTATTCGTCCATCCAAAGGGCGTGATTACGCGGCGCTTGAAGCGCATACGGCGCAAGGCGCGGCTCAAGGAGGAGCTTTTGATCATCCATCTTGGCACGCATACCGCCGAGAACCTTTACAGCGAGGAAAACGCCGTGCGCGACATCTCCGAGCATCTGCGCTGGAGCGAAAGGGAGATGCGGCGCGTCAGCGAGAGACTGAAGGAAGCCGGCATCGTGCGACGCTCGGGCGGCTACTACCTGTTGACGGAGAAGGGCGAGGAACGCTACCGGGCGCTTTGCGAGGAGTATGTGATCTGAGGGAAACGCGGATGTCCTGTGCGCTGCATTTTCCAAAATTCGGGCAGCTTCATTTCATCCGCGGAGCTTTAAGGATATTGCAAATTTTTATCGTTTGAATTATAATGGAAAGGCATGGAACAGCATTTGTTCCGCAGGTCATTGTTTTTGATGGGAGGAAGAAGGATGAAGAAATTTTTGGCGGCGGCGCTCGGCGCTGCGATGGGTCTCGGCATGTATGCG
>NZ_JBQNBV010000065.1:0-11422 GCF_052169755.1 Selenomonas sp.
TCGCGCTCCCTGCCGCCCAGAGCTTTCGGCAAATTGCCGTCGAGATGCGCGGGCGCGTCAAAGCCCACGAGATGCGCCGCCGCCGGATAAATGTCGAGCGCACTCGTCAGCTCCTCGACAAGCCCAAGCTGCGGCACACCCGCGCCGCGCAGCAGCCATGCCGCCCCCGTCTGATTCTCGCCGATATAGTCGAGGTCGTCGCTGAATACGGAGACGCCGTGATCCGAATACACCTGCACGATATACTCATCTTCCGCATAATTTGCTTCGATGTAATCGAACACGGCGCCGAGACTGCGATCTATGGAGCGCATGTGTTCCAATACAGCTTCCGTATAGATCGGCACATGCGGCAGATTGACGCTGGCAACGCCCTCTGCCGCGCCCGCAAGCCGCTCGGCGAGAGGCAGCCCCACCTGCGCGGCGAAAGGCAGCTGGAAGTCTGCCGCAGATCCCGGATGAGCGTCCATCAGATGCAAAAAGATGAAGGGATCGCATTCGGAAAACGCCCGCATCGTCTGCACGGTTCTTTCTGCGCCCTGATAAGCCAAGCCGGCGTCGCCAGGCACGAGCAAGAGCCTTTCGTAGCCGCGCGTCACCTGCGGATAAACGCCCGTCGCATCGCCCATAGTGTTCACACAGTAATAGCCGAGATGCGCCATCTGCTCTGCAAGCGTGACATACTGCGGCGAAAGCTCTGCCATGCAGGTCGGATTGAACACCTGCGAGCGGTGCGCATAGACGCCCGTCTCGATCGTCGCCAGCGACGGAAAGGTGTACTCCGCCACCGAGTAATGATTGTTGAAGATGACGCCCTTGGAAAAAAAGCGCATGAGGTTCGGCATCGGCTCGAAATCGCGGCGCTTCATCTCGGGCCAGCAAAGGGCGTCGATGAGGATGTGCAGCACGAGCTTTTTGCGCTTGGGGCTGTGCCCAAGGCGTATCGGCTTGCCCAAGATAAACGGCGCATCCGAAGCAATCTCCGTGCGCTCGTTCAAGCGAAAGAAGCTCGTGACCCACTTGCCGAGCGTCGCGCTGTCCTCTCCGACGGAACGGCTCTGAAATACGACCTTCTGCTTCGGCACGGTTCCCGCCAAAGGCACGACGATCTCCGGCACTTTCGCCGCCGCGTCCGACGCAGCCGCAAACTCCGCCGGCTCGATGACAAAGGAGCCGCGAAGCTCCCGCGCCCGCAGGATGTCAAAGACGAAGGAATCATCCTCCGCCAAGGGGAACTCCGCCGTCTCTTTGAGCCGCTCCAAGAGCATCGCCTTCGCGTGCAGCTTCCCCCGATCAACGAATACGCCGCTCCAATAGCGCCAACCGTCCGCAGGCTCCGTGAAGCTCGGCAAAAACTCGCCGAGAAACACGCCCGGCGGCGCTTCGACGCCGCCCGCGCCGAGCCGCGCGCGCCCAAGCACATAGGGCGCAAGATTCGGCAAGCCCATAGCAAGCGACAGGAGCGCCAAAGCGTCTTGCAGCTCCGCCCTTTCCATCGGCACATCGACGGGCACGCGATACACACGGCTCGCGACGCCCTCGATCATCAAGAGCTTTCGCTTATCGCCGAGACGCTTATAGCACTCGATGAGCAGCTTCCAGACCTCGTAGCTGCACTTCTTCTTCTCATAAGCGCGTTCCGCCGCTTCAAGCGCCACCGTCACGCTGTCATGAGCAAGCGCATACTGCGCATAAAAGATGTCAAAGTTCTCAGATGCAGGAAAAAGCGCTTGATAATCAACGAGAGCGGCGAGAAATGCGTCGTCATAGATGCCGTGCGCACTCTTTTCCTGCAAGGCATGGAAAAGAGCGCAGCCGCGATCGGCATTTTCCTGATACGCCGCTTCTTCGCCGGACATCATGCTTTCGACCTTTGCATTCACGCCTCTCATCCTTTCCGCGCATCGGGAAACCATGCGGCTCGCAGCGCTCTCTTCTCGGGCCAAATCTCGCCGCGCGAATCAAGCGACGCCGTATATGTACGCGCCAGCGCAAGAAACTCCTGCCGCAGCGCTTCGTCATGAATCTCCCGCCGCTTCTCGCCGCGCAGGAAAAGCTGCTGACGCGGCTGCCTGAGATCCATCGAGCCGTCCTCATCGACGATCTCATCGGAGCCAAAGTAGAACTCATGCGTCTTTGTACGGATCGCCATGTTGAACGGCTTCCCTGGGAAAAGCGTATAGGACAGCGCATGATCGCGCCCTGCGCCGCCAAAGGCTCGGGGCAGACTGCCGTCGAGATCGGCAGGCGGCGCAAAGCCCGCAAGACGCGCCGTCGTCGGGTAGATGTCGAGCACACTCGTCAGCTCCTCGACAAACCCCAGCTGCGGCACGCCCGCGCCACGCAGCATCCATGCGGTGCCGGTCAAGACTTCACTGACATAGTCAATCGTATTGCCGAAAACCGCCGCCCCGTGATCGGAATAAAGCTGCACGACATACTCATCTTCTGCATAATTGGCTTCGATATAAGAAAAAAGCTCGCCCAAGCTGCGGTCAACGCGCCGCATACCTTCGATGACAGCTTCCTGATGAAACTTCGAATTCACGCGGTCAACGCTCGGCGTATCATCGTCCGTATCGTCCAGCCGGGCGGGGAGATCCAGCAAAACCTGCGTCTCAAGCGGCGCCTGCCACTTCGCAGTCGTGCTCGGATGCGTGTCCGCCACATGGAGGAAGATGAACTGATCGCACTCGGCAAACGCGCGCATCTGAGACAGCGCATATTGGACGCCGCGATATGCGTGAAGCCCGTCGCCGCTGGGCTTGGAAATCAAGCGGTCATAGCCGCGCGTCACACCGTTGTAGACGCCGCTCGAATCCCCCCAGACATTCACGCAATAGTAGCCGAGACGCTTCATCTGCTCGGAAAGCGTCAGGATGGTCGGCGCAATCTCTCCCATACAAGTGGAGTTGAAGGTCTGCGAGTGATGCGGATACAATCCCGTATCGATCGTCGCCAACGAAGGATATGTATACTCTGCAATCGAGAAGGTATCGTTGAAGATCAGACCCTTGGAAAAAAAGCGCATGAGGTTCGGCATCCGTGTGAAATCGCATTGCTTCATCGCGGGCCAGCAAAGAGCGTCGACGAGGATGTGCAGGAAGAGCTTCCTGCGCTTGGGGCTGTGTACCAAACGAATCGGCTCTCCCATCAGAAAAGGCGCCGACGACCTCAGCTCCGTCCGTTCGCTCAAGCGGAAAAAGCTGCAGACCCATTTGCCGAGATGCGTGGATTCTTCCCCGAGAGAATCGCTCTTGAAGAAGATCTCCTGCCCCGCTTCGGTTCCTGCCAAAGACACGACGACATCGTGTGCGCCGCCAAGATCGGCTGCATCCGCACGAACATCCAGCGTCGCCGCCCCAGTCACCTGCTTCTTTTTCACGACGTCGAAAACGATCTCTTCCGCTGCGACGACAAGCGCGGGATCACGATTCAATGCCTCGAAGAGCGCCGCTTTCGAATCGAGCGTCGTCATGTCGACAAAGATGCCGCTCCAATAGCGATACGCCTCATGCGCTTCTCTGAGCGTGGGCAAAAATTCCCCGACAAACGCGCCGGGCAATGCCTGCAAACCGTTTTCGCCCATGCGTGCGCGTCCGATCGTATAGGGCGCATGGGTGGGCACCCCCATCGCAACAGATAATAGTGCGAGGGAATCTTCGAGCGTTTCCCGCGCAAGCGGCACCTCGATCGGCGTGCGGTAAACGCGGCTCGCGATGCCCTCGAAGATCAAGAGACTGCGCGTATCACCGAGCCGCCGATAGCATTCTATGAGAAGCATCCATATCTCGTAATGGTACATCTTCTTGGCATACGCCGCCTGCGCGGCAGCGAGCGCCGTCTGTACGTCGTCATGCGCCAGCGCATAGCGTGCATAGAAGATCAGACCATTTTCCGAAGCGGGAAAAAGCCGCCGATATTCTTGCAGCAAGGCAAGGTAGGTGTCGTCATAATGACCGTCTGCGCTTCGCTGAAGCAAAGCCGCAAAAAAAGAACGTCCGGCTTCACTCTTCGCTTGATACAGTCTCTCCGCTCGGCTCTCTAGCATTCGCCGTCCTCCTCCCACTTCTCGTGAAACGACGCCGTATGTTCACGCGCAAGGCGCAGGAAATCTTCCATGAGCGCGGCGTCAAAAACTTCGCGGTGCATCGCATCGCGCGTATAGATCTGCGCCGTAAACTGACTCATATCCACCGTGCCGTCGTGATGCGTCGGCCGCGCCGTTTCCAAGCGGAACTCATATTCTGCCGTTCGTATGCTGAGCTTATACGTCTGCTCAGGATAGATCGAGTTGCTGATGCAATAGCGTCGGCCTCTGCCGCCCAAGGCGCACGGCAAAGTCCCGTCGAGCTGCCCCGCAGGCGCAGAAAAGCCGACGGTTTTCTCCATGATAGGATAGATGTCGAGGCAGCTCGTAAGCTCCTCGACCAGCCCCAGACGCGGCACGCCCGCGCCCCGCACCATGAGTGCGGCACCGCCCTGCGTCTCGGAGAAGTACCACGCATCCTCCGAATAGACGGAACTGCCGTGATCGGAATAGGCGCAGACGATGTATTCATCGGGCGCATAATGCTCCTCAATATAGTCGAAGAGTCTGCCCAGTTCGCGATCCATCATTTCGATGCGATGCGGATTGTCATAGCCGTAGACATCGTTGTACGGCAAGCGCACGGAAACATCGTCTCCCGGCATGACGCGCGTATGCTGCCACGGGATATGCGTCTGCGTCTTCAACGCTAGGGGGGCGATCGTCGCCGGTGTCGAGTGTGCGTCCCCCACGTGCAGGAATACATAGTTGTCACATTCATCGAAGGCTTCCAAGTGTGCGATCGTGCGTGCAACGCCATCGTACGCAGGCTGCGCCAGATACGGGTTGACGATGAGGCGATCGAAGCCGCGCGTCACGCCGTCATAGATGCCGCGCCCGTCGCCCATGACGTTGACGCAGTAATAGCCGAGATCCTTCATCTGCTCGGACAGCGTCTTTATGTCCTTGTCGATCACGAACATCGGCTTGTCCCACACGACCTGCGAGCGATGCGGCATCATGCCCGTCTCGATCGTACCAAGGGAAACGAAAGTGTACTCCGCCACGCAGTAGTTGTTGTTGAAGATGACGCCATCGGAGAAGAAGCGCATGAGGTTCGGCACAGACCGGAAGTCGCGCGCGCGCATCGCCTGCCATGAGAGGCCGTCGAGCAGGATGTTCAGGACGAGCTTCTTCCGCCTTGGACTATGCCCCGGCAGAATCGGCGCAGCAACGATGAAAGGCTCCGCTGAAGACACCTTTGTCCCTCCTGCGAGACGCAGGAAGCGGAACTCCCCGCGTCCGCTGAGGATGCTGCCCTCGCTCCGCACGTCCGCCACGTCGATTCTCTGTTCCTCCTGCGTCACGGTCACAGGCAGGATACATTCTTCAGCAACCTCGACGGAGCCTTCGGCGCGGCGCGCCTTCATGATGTCGAAGACCATGCCGCAGTAATCATCCGCCAAAGAGCCGTCGCTGCGCTTCAAGAGATCCAAGCGCCTTGCCCGTACATGGAAGAGATCCTCCGCATTGTAGACTCCGCAGTAGTAGCGGCGGCGCTCCGCCTCATGACCCTCGTTCAGGAGGAACTGCCCGAGTGCAGACACAAGATCCAAATTGCGGCTGCCATCCGCCCGCTCCGCGAAATCGAAGCGGAAGGGCGCCAGCTGCACATCGAGCATACCGCAGAAGAATGCATCTTGCCAGCGCGTATCGGAAAAGATCGGAATCGACGCATCAAGGCACATATTCTTTTGACAAAGCGCCTTGAAAAAGATCGCTTCTTCATCAAGCCCGAGCGCATCGTCGATCTCGAACAAGATCTGCCAGATCTTATGGCTGAGCTTTCGCCTCTTGTACGCCTCATGTGCGAGACGGTACGCTTCTTCCGTCTCGCCAAGCGCGAAAGCAAGACGCGCCGTAAAGTAAAAGACGGCAGCCTTGTTCTTTGTTGCTTTCTCATAGGCTTCAAGCTTCGTGCAGTATTCCTCCGTATAGGCGCCGGCGCGTACCGCATCTCTGAGCCAAAGGCAGAGCGCATCCTCCTCGCGCGTATCCCAAATCTTATTTTCCTGTTCCTGCATGAACTGCCCCTTTTCTTTTTTCGCTTTCTGTCAAGACGGCTCCCATGCCAAATCAAACATCGTCAATCAAGCGAATGATGTCCTTGAACGGCATGAGATCTGCGTCCGCTTCGAGCGAGCGATGATGCTTCAAGATGGACATCGCCGTGCGCTCCATCGCCGGAAATGCGCTGCGCGTCAGTTGGTTCGCGTAGATGACAATGTTCACGCCGTGCGCTGCAAGCTCTGCCTCCGTCACAGCGCTGTAGGACGTCGGCACAGCGACGAGCGGCACATGCGCATATTCTTTGCGGAACGCATCGGCAAAGGCAAAGACCTCATCCGGCTCCTTTCGGCGCGAGTGGATCATGATGCCGTCCGCACCCGCCGCCACATAAGCGGCGGCACGTTCCAAAGCATCCGCCAGACCCTTTTCAAGAATCAGGCTCTCAATACGCGCGATGATCATGAAGTCATCGGTGCGCTGTGCATCCTTGCCCGCTCGGATCTTCGCCGAAAAATGCTCGATCGTGTCCTGCTGCTGCTCGACTTCCGTACCGAAAAGCGAGTTCTTCTTCAGCCCGATCTTGTCCTCCAAAATCACAGCGGAGACCCCCATGCGCTCCAGCGTATGAACGTGGTAAACGAAATGCTCGGTAAGACCGCCCGTGTCGGCGTCAAGGATGATGGGCTTCGTCGTCACGTCCATGACATCGTCGATCGTGCGGATGCGCGACGACATATCGACAAGCTCGATGTCGGGCTTGCCCTTCGCCGTTGAGTCGCAGAGACTGGATATCCAAAGTGCATCGAACTGATCCAAGCCGCCCGCATGCTCGACGACAGTCTTTTCCGCCAACAGCCCCGTCAGCCCGTCATGCACCTCGATGGTCTTGACGATCGGCACGATCTCCAAGAGGCGGCGCAGGCGGCGGCGACGGAACTCCGGCATGACGAGCCGTTCCTTCATGCGCTCGTCGATCTTCTTGACGGCAGGGTTCCATGTATAGGGAACCTCGATGAGCTCACCGCCCATTTTTTCGAGATTTTCCAGCACATTCCTGCGAATCGACGACATCGGACCACCGCGCCAGTTATCGCCATGCACGACGAAATCGGGCTTGAGCGATGCAATGACGCCGTCATACATGATGGCGTCCTGTACGATGACACGTTCGACTTCCGGCTCGGCTTCCAAAAGCGCGATGCGCTCCGCAAGCCCTATGGACGGAAAGCGATTGTAGCGCACCATCTCGCGGTCAGAAAGGACTCCTGCAACGACCGTGCCGTGCTTCTTGGCTTCGCGCAGGATATTCCTATGCCCCTCGTGAATCGCATCGGTGCAGAAGCACGCGTAAGCAATCTTTTCTTTCATAACTTTCCCTTCTCCTCCACGGTGCGTCTCAGTTCAGCCAATTCCGCCAAGGTATCAATCTCTTGCACGTCGTCCTCACAGCACGCACGCACATACACGCAAAAATCCCCAATATCTGCGGAAAGAGCCGCCTCGTCCCAGTAGCGCGCCCGACCGCCCGGCGTTTCGTAAAGCCGCTTGAGCGATGTTCGGAGCTTCCTGCCGTCCTCCGTCGTCCAGTACGATATGCCAACCATCTTCCAGCAGTTCGCGCCGCCGACCGCCATGCGCCGGATGACGCCCGCCTCGTCCGGAAAGAAGCACCAGTCATCCGTCTTCGCGACGGGAATCGCCAGATAGTTCGTCGCCTGCTGCTCGCGGCAAAGAAGCGCCGGATTCTGCAAATAGAGATCGCCTTCGATGATGAAAGCATTCTCCACGAGATCGCCGGCGACGATCAGCGACGAGATATTGTTCGCCTCATGCCAGTGCGGATTGTCGATGAAGCGGATCTGCGGATAGCTCTCCTTGAGTACATCGAGCTTTTCGCCCAAGTAGCCGCGCACGACATAAATCTCGGGAATGCCCGCCGCTACGAGGGCGGCGAGCAGCGTGTCGATGATGCGCCTCCCATCGACGCGAACCATGGGTTTCGGCATCTCGTCGGTCAGCGGACGCATCCTCTCGCCGCGTCCCGCCGCAAGGACGATGGCGCGCTCGGCTATGTATGGATCGGACATGACTCCTGCCTTCTTCCTTCCTGATCTCTTGACGCTTCACTCGGGAAGCGCTGCGAAAAGCTCTTCGAATATGCTGCGGGCGCGCGAGAAATCCGCATGAGCGCGAAGCTCTTCGCGTGCGAACACTTCTCTCGCTCTCTCCGCCAGAGTCTGCCGCGCTTCCACGAAGGAGTGTGCAGCAAGCTCCTGCCCGCACGAAAGGAGCAGCGAGGCCCACTCGGCAGGATGCCAGACCAGCGTCCCCTCATCGTGGAATTCATGCGAGAGCAGAGGCACATCGAAGACTCCTGCACGGAAATCCTTCTCCATCTGAAAGAGGAGGACGAAAGCCGCCAGAGGGAAGAATCGCTTCCGGAAAAAGGCCGGCTCCAGCCAGGCACAAGCGTCGAGCACGCGGCGGCGCAGCAGCACGCCCGACAGACCTCCCATAGGCGTGCGCCCCGCAGCCAACGCATAGGCTCTGTGCCATGCCCCTGCCGCGACGAAGCAATGCGACCTATGCATGGAAAAAACAAATCGCTCGGGATCTGCACCTTCTGCAGTCGCCGGCTCCTCGGCGTCGGCGAGTACGAAGGAAAGCTCATCGTCGAGTTCCAGTGTCGTAACCATCTGCATGATCTTCTCAGGGAAGAGGCGATCGCCGGGCATGACCCACTGGATATATTCGCCACGCGCCGCCTGTGCCAGACGCACGCCCCATCCGGGAGAGTCGGCGCGGACAATGCAGTGCGGCAGGTGCAGGGGGGCGAGCATCTTCTGCAGATCGGACGCACCGTCTGCGAAATCGAGCACGGCGACCTCCATATACGGATAGGTCTGAGAGGCGATATTCTCCAGCCTCCGATGCCAAAACGAGAGATTTCCGAAATACGGCACAATGACGCTCACAAGATTTTGCCGCGCACGCACGCGCTCTTCGGCGAAATCCTGCGCCAACTGCTCGGAGAGCCGCATCAAGCTTTGCAGCGGAGAAAACGCCGCTCCCTTCGTATAGCGAAGCTCCACCTGCGCTTTCGGCAGGATCAAGCCCTGCACCGCCTCGCTCTCTTCGGCAGACAGCGCAACAGGCGGCGTCCCGCCCGCAAACACCGTATCAAAGTGCTCCTTCCAGTAGCTGCAGCGCGCCGTATGCAGCGAATACTTCGCCGCATTGCCGATCCAGCCGTTCAGCGCCTTGACCGCCGTATGCAGTGTGCCGCGCCATTGGAAATGCGCGAAGTGCAGGAAGCTGATCTCCAAGGCGGGCGCAGGCACGCGCTTTTCCCCTTCCACACGATAGAGATAATGCGTACCCTGCGCCAGAAGCGGATAGACGCGCGCAGCGTCTCGCCCAATGATCGCTTTCTGTATCGGCTCGTGCCGCTTCTTCCTGCGCAGAGGACGCGCGAGCAGAAATGTCCCGCCGTCCTTTTCCGGCTCTTCCAGCTCATACATCCAATGCCATGCGAAGAAAGTCACATCCGTACGCAGCCGCGAAAGCACCGCGCGGCAAGGCTTCGCTGCATCCTCCGTGACGAGAAACTCATCGGCGTCAACTGGCACGACGATATCAGCGCCATGTGCGTCAAAGGCTCGGTGCATCAGTCTCGTCATGATCTCCTCATGGCAAAGCTCCGCCGTCTCGCAGCGCTCAACGGCGACGGGCAGCCCCTCCGCTTCAAGTGCGTGCAGGATGTCCGCCGTACCGTCGCCCGTCGCATGATCGACCACAAGCATCTCGTCCGCATACGTCAAGGTATGGCGCACGAAGCTCTCGACGATATCAGCGCTGTCCGCGACCAAAGATACCGCGATGATCTTATTCATACCATTCTCCTGCCTTCCGATGAATGATTTTGCCGCCTGCTTATGGAAATCCCCAAGGCAGCCGCAGCCGTCAAAAAAGCCGGGCATCTCCCTCGCCCGGCTTTTTCAGAAGCGCAAAGAAATCGTCGCCATTGCCATTCGAAAAGCATCGGGAAGCGCACCGCCTTCGCAGAAGCAGCAACTTCAGCCGCGTATCATCGACAAAAGTCCGAAGTCGGGCGTCTTCATCTGCGCGGCAAGCGAAAGAGCCGCATCGCGCTCACCGAGAGCTGCGAGCGTATATCCTACATTGCGCAGCGTCATCTCATCATGCGCATCGAGAGTGAGCGCCTGCTTCAGCAAATGCTTTGCTGCAGGGAACGACCCCGCCAGATAGAAGCCGCCCGCGAAGGAATTGAAAAGACGCACCTTCTCCACAAGCGCGACATCTTTTGCCAGAATCTCCTGCGTCAAACGCAGAGCCTGCGCCTCATCATCTGCAACACCGGACGGCGCGGGCTGCTGTGTGAACTGCGCCGACGGCAAAGGCTGCGACGCAACGCGCTGCACTTGCGGAGCCAAGGGGCGAAAAGCATCCTGCTGCGCCATCCCGGCGCCAACCATCTGCAAAAAGCGGGCGATAGCAGGATAGCCCGCACGGATCTCATCTTCCTTCGCCGTGCCGTAGCAATCGAGCATCTCGGCAAGTTCTTCCTTGTCTTCCGCCGAAAGGGATGCTGCATAATTCTTCAGCACGAACTCGGCTATGGCAAGGCCGTCCGAGGTGCGTTCCTCCAGGAAGCAAATGCGTGTGAGCAGGATGCGTGCCCCGAGATGCTGCGGCGCAAGGCGCAGCGTGTTATCCACCCACTGTGTCGCGCGTTCGTAGTCACCGCTCATGAAATAGGCGTACGACGCATCATAAAAGGCATCCGAATCCTCAATCCCCTGCTCGATCATCGCTGCGACCGTACCGAGCGCCTCGCCATACTCTTCATTCGCCATCTGTACGACAAGCTTGCGCTTCGTCTCATCCACTGACGCCGTCTTTGCGTTCTTCTTATGCCATTTTGACAAGATATATTCCTCCTAAAACTTTTGCGTTCATTATATCATACGTTCGTATATCGAAAAAGCACGGAAACAGCTTAAGCTATTCTCGTCCATCGAGCCACGCCTGCCAGACGTCCTCATACATCGCTTCGATTTCGCGCACATAGCTTTTGCCATTCATCACAGGAGATCGCTGTATCATGGTGCGCAGGTTCTTGTGCAGTGCCGCGAGAAGTTCCGCGTCCGATGCAAGCGCCGCAGCCTTCTCCACGTATTCTTCGGGCGTATTCGACACAAGCTCGCCGAGTCCGACGTTTTCCAGAAGCGACAGTCCGAAGCGCGTGCCATGGCGCGTGCCCGCGAGCGTCACGACGGGCACGCCCATGTAAATGGCCTC
>NZ_JBQNBV010000066.1:0-11374 GCF_052169755.1 Selenomonas sp.
CGGGCAGAGCGCTGCCCTCGCTTTTCGAGCGAGGCGGCAAAACGGCGTTTTCCGCATCCGAAGAAGATGTATCCGCAGCGTCTGCGGAGCTGTCCTCTTCATCTGTCGAGCGCGTCCCATGACCGAAATCGATGTTCGAGCCGCCCGAAGAAGCGCTGCCGGAAGAAACCGCGCCGCCCGACAGATTGCCGAAATCCATGACCACGCGGTATGGCACAGCGCCGCCCTCCAAAGAAAACACATCGTAATTGCTGCGGTTCTTATATATCTCCGTTTCCACAACGACGCGCACCGTGCTCTTGTCAAACTGCCCCAAGCGCACCTTCGTCGCAAAGCGGCTCTTGATCTCCTGACTCTTCGTCACCGACGGTGAAAGACGCGCACCCAAAAGATCGACGACGACGCGTCCCGGCGCAGTCAACGTCATCGAGCGGTAATCGACTTCACCATCTGCATCGACGACAATGCGCACCTTGTCCTTATCTGCGTGGACGCGCACATTCTTGATCTCGGCAAGAGGCGCCGCTTTTGCCGTGTGAAAAGCAAAAAAAGCAGGAAAAATCACACCCAGCAGCAGAGCAAAAAAGACCAGACGACGAAACAACACGTTCATGCGAACCCCTCCCGTAACCTCAAAGCATGTTGCGCAAAAACGCCTGCGTACGCTCTTCCTGCGGGTGTTGGAAAAGCGCGTCGGGCTTTCCCTGCTCCACAATCGTACCGTCCGCCATGAACACCACCTGCTGCGACACCTCACGGGCAAACGCCATCTCATGCGTGACGACGACCATCGTCATGTGCTCCGTCGCCAGTTCACGCATCGTTTTCAAGACCTCGCCCGTAAGCTCGGGATCAAGCGCCGACGTCGGCTCATCAAAAAGCATGATCTCAGGCCGCATCGCCAAGGCGCGTGCGATGGCGACGCGCTGCTGCTGCCCGCCCGAAAGCCGCGTTGGATACGCGTCGCGCTTATCGTAAAGCCCGACTTTTCTAAGAAGCTCCTCCGCCGTCGGCACGATCTCCTCGCGCCTCATGCCCTTGACCTGCATCGGCGCTTCCAAAAGATTTTCAAGCACCGTCATGTGTGGAAAAAGGTTGAATTGCTGAAACACCATACCCATTTTCAAGAGAAGCATACGACTCTTCTCGCTTGAAGCATACTCCGTATGCCCCGCCTCATTTTCTAAAGCCAGGAAGTCCCCATCGACCTCGATCGACCCTTTATCGATCTCTTCGAGACGGTTGATACAGCGAAGCAACGTCGATTTTCCTGAACCCGACGGCCCGATGATCGAAAGCGTCTCGCCCCGCCTCGCCTCAATGTCGATGCCGCGCAAGACCTCGTTCGTACCAAAGCTCTTATGGATGCCGTGCATACGGATCGCCGGCTCATTCCTCGTACTTGCCATAGTACGCCTCCAATTTTTTGAATCCCCATGTCAAAACGAACGTCATCGCGAGATAAAAGACAGCCGCCACAAAGAACGGCGTCATATCGAACTCACGCTGTACGATCGTACGCGCCACGCGCAAAAGATCGTTCATCGCCAAGATATAAATGAGAGATGTATCCTTGACGAGATTGATCGTCTCGTTGCTCACAGGCGGCAGCACATGGCGAATCATCTGCGGCACGATAATGCGCCGCATCGTCTGCGTATACGTCATGCCGAGCGACTTCGCCGCCTCGTACTGTCCGCGCCCGATCGACTGAATACCCGCGCGGAAAATCTCCGCAAAATACGCCGCATAGTTGAGCGTGAAGGCGAGAAGCGCCGCCGCGATGTCGGGCAGACGTATGCCGATCATCGGCAAGGCGAAGTAGACGAAGAGAAGCTGCAGCATCAGCGGCGTGCCGCGCATGATCCAGATATAGAACTCCATCAAGTGACGCAGCGGTCTGAGGTTTGATATGCGGCAAAGCGCGACGGCAAGACCGAGGGGAAGCGACAAAAGAAGCGTCACACAGAAGATTTCCAAAGTGATCTGTGCACCTTCGAGCATCAAGAGCGCTGTCCCCAAAATATTTTCCATAGATTCCTCTCCTCATTTCCCGGAGCATCGCATCCATGTACCGCTCCGACGATTGCCCTTCTATCTTATCACAAATTTTCCCTTTCGCCCATATTTTTAAGAGAAAATAGATATGCAGCATAGGAAAACAGACAAACCGTTGTCCGTCCGCATGAAGAACGACCCGCACACATACGCCAAAATATACCATACGATGAGCGGCAAACAAGATGATTGTCGTAACCGATACACGAAAAGAAGCCGCCCCGCAGGGCGGCTTCTCGCCAAGAAGTGCCGCAAGCCGCATCTTCCAACACTATCACATATAATCGACCGGCGTTTTCTTCTTCGCCTGTTTGAGCATACCAAATTTCGCAGCGATCCATTCCACGATGACGTAGAACACAGGGATCAAAAACACGCCGAGAATCGTCGCAAAGAGCATACCGCCGACGACGGCGACGCCCATGCCGTTTCTCGCAGAAGCGCCCGCGCCCGTTGCAACGGCAAGCGGCAGGCAGCCGATGATGAACGCGAAGCTCGTCATGAGGATCGGGCGAAGGCGCAGCCCCGCCGCCTCGATCGCCGCCTTGACCGGCTCCATGCCCCGATCGACGCGCACCTTCGCGAACTCGACGATGAGGATCGCGTTCTTCGCCGCCAGACCGATGATCATGATGATGCCGATCTGCATGTAGATGCTGTCCTGCAGCCCTGCATTCATGTGGTGGAACAGAATCATGCCGCCCATGCCGAGCACATACTCGGAAAGAAGCGCGCCCAAGATACCTGTCGGCACCGTCAAAAGCACGGCAAACGGCACACTCCAGCTCTCGTAGAGAGCCGCGAGGCAAAGGAATACGAATACAAAGCACAAGGCGAGCACGCGAAGCGTCGAACTTCCCGCCGTCTTTTCCTCGCGGCTCTGACCCGACCACTCGACGTTGAATCCTGCAGGCGCGACCTCAGATACGACCTCTTCCGCCGCACGCATCGCGTCGCCCGAGCTGTAGCCCGAGGCGGCGTTGCCTTGGATCTGAACGGCACGCGCCGAGTTGAAGCGCGAGATGATCGGTGCGCCCGTGCCGCGCTTCGGCTTCAGGAGCGTGTCAAGCGGCACCATCGTGCCCGCGCTCGACCTGACGAAGATGAAGCGCGTCGCCTCAACCTCCGAGCGATACGGCATATCCGCCTGCATCATGACCTTGTAAGTACGGCCGAACTGGTTGAAGTCATTGACCTGATAGCCGCCGAAGTTGACCTGCAGCGCCGTGAACACGTCGCTCATCTGCACGCCGAGCTGCTTGACCTTCTCGCGGTCGATCTCGAAGTCGTAAATCGGCGAGTTGACGCTGTACGTCGTCCGCACACCCTGCAGCTCGGGACGCTGGTTCATCGCCTGCACGAGCTGCTTCGTGATCGTATCAAGCTCTTCATCCGTATGCCCCGACATATCCTGCAGCTGCATCGTCCAGCCGCCGACCATGCCAAGTCCCGGCAGCGCCGGCATGTTGAATGCAATCACCTGTGCCTCAGGCGCGACCTTCGCGCCAATGCCGAAGGTCTTGCCGATGAGCATGTTGATATTCGTCTCGATCGTCGTGCGCTCACTCCACGGATCGAGTCCGACGAAGATCGTGCCCGCGCTCGACTTCGCGCCGAAGGACAGGATATCGAAACCATTGATGGCCATGACCATATCGACGCCGGGCAGCTCCTTGAGAGAGGCCTGCACTTTGTCCATGCTCTCCTGCGTGACGTTGGTCGACGTGCCGGGCGGCAGGCTTACGGAAACGATATAAAATCCCTGATCCTCATCGGGCACGAAGGTCGACGGCATGTTCTTATAGACGATCGCCGTAAGCGCGCAGACGAGCACCATGAAGAGAATGGCGAAACGCGACTTGCGAATCATCTTGGCGACAATGCCCAAGTAGCCGCTCTTCGTCTTGTCAAACCACGTATTGAAGCCGTCGAAGAAGCGGTCGAGAATGCCCTTCTTGTCCGCCTTGTCCTTCGCGTGCGGCTTCAAGATCAAAGCGCAAAGAGCCGGCGTCAAGGACAGAGCGACAAATGCCGAAATCGCCATAGAGATGGCGATGGTCAAAGCAAATTGCTTGTAGAGCACGCCCATCATGCCGCCGAGGAAAGCAACGGGCACGAACACAGCGGCGAGCACGAAAGCGATCGCCACGACAGGTCCCTGCACCTCGTCCATCGCGCGCTCCGTCGCATCGACAACACTCAACCCCTCGCTCATGTGATGCTCGACATTTTCGATGACGACGATGGCGTCGTCGACGACGAGACCGATGGCGAGAACCATCGCGAAGAGCGTCAATGTGTTGATGCTGAAATCAAGCGCGATGAAGGCGATGAACGTGCCGATCAAAGATACCGGCACAGCGAGAAGAGGAATCAGCGTCGCACGCCAGCTCTGCAAAAAGAGGAAGATGACGAGCACGACGAGGAGAAGCGCTTCGACGAAGGTGTGCACGACCTCCGTGATAGACTCACGAATGTAGTTCGTACTATCGACGATCGTATCGCAGCGCATCTCGGGCGGGAAGTTCGGCCTTGCTTCGTCGATGACCTGTTTGACGGCAGCAACCGTCTGCATGGCATTGGCGTCGCTCGTGAGCTGGACGCCCATAGCAAGCGCCGGATGTCCGTTCGCCTTGGCGATGATGCTGTTCGTCTTCGCGCCCGTCTCCACACGCGCGACATCCTTGAGGCGCACGAAGCTGCCGTCACCCGAAGCGCGCACGATGATATTGCCGAACTGCTCGGGCGTCACGAGACGGCCGTTGATCTTGCCCGTCGCCTGCTTTTCCTGCATCTCGGGCACGGGCATCGCACCGATCGTACCTGCCGGCGCCTGCATGTTCTGCTCCTTGATCGCAGCTGCAACATCGGAGACCGTGAGTCCGAGCTCGGCGAGCTTATCCGGATTGAGCCAGACGCGCATCGAATAGTCCGAGCCGAAGATCTGGACGTCGCCGACGCCATGCACGCGCTTGATCTTATCGAGGAGATAGATCGTCGCATAGTTCTTGAGGAACGTGCTGTCGTAGAGGTCGCTATCCGAATACATGGAGACCATCATCGCCATGTCGTTCGACGCCTTCTTCGTCGTGACGCCGACCGTCTTGACGTCGTCGGGCAGGCTCGCCGTCGCCACAGCGACATTGTTCTGCACCTTGACCGAATCCATGTCGCCGTCCGATCCGGTCTCGAACGTGACCGTCAGACTGTAGCGCCCCGTATCGTCCGAGTTGGAGCTCATATAGTCCATGCCCTGCGTGCCGTTGACCTGATCTTCAATGATCTGCGCGACCGTCTGATTGACGACGCTCGCGCTCGCACCCGTATACATCGTACCGACGGTGACCGTCGGCGGCGAGATCTGCGGGTACTGCGCGATCGGCAGCTGAAGCCCCGCGATGACGCCGCAGATGACGATCAAAAGCGCGATGACGATGGCAAAAATCGGCCGATGGATAAAAAACTTTGCCAAGCTTATGCCCTCCTATGCCTATTTGCCCAACGTGCTCACACTGGAGTCAAATGCCTTCATATCGTTTTCGAGCGAGAAGCCCATATCGGCTGCCGTGACCTCTGTCGGAGAAAGCTCGACGCCCTCCTGCAGGTTCGTCAGACCTTCGACGACGACGAGATCATTCGCCGAGACGCCGTCCTTGATGATGTAGAAGCTGCCCACCTTGTCGCCGAGCGTCACGGTGCGCGCCTTCGACTTGCCGTCCTCCATGACCATCACGAAGGACTTGTCGAGAAGCTGCTGCACGGCACGCTCGGGTACAAGAATGGCGTTCGGTACCGTCTGTCCCGAGATCTTCACGCGTGCGAACATGCCGGGAAGCAAAAGACCGCCGGGGTTGTCGAAGAGCGCCTTGATCTTCAAAGTGCCCGTATTGTCCTTCAAGGCGCGATCCGTCTCGACGATGCGTCCGTCGATCGGATATGCCGTGCCGTCTGCGAGCGTCAGCGATACCCGCGCCGAAGGAGCGCCCGCGCCGCGCATGGCGGCGCCCATGAACTTCAAGTAATCCGTCTCACTGATACTGAACGCCGCGTAGACGGGATCGTTCGTGCCGACCGTCACGAGCGTCGTATTGCCCGCCGTAACGAACGTGCCGACGGCGACATCGTCGACGGCGAGCTGCCCCGTCATCGGCGCGTAAATCGTCGTGTCGGCAAGATCCTGCTGCGCACGGCGAAGAAGCGCTGCATTCGCCTCAGCCGCCGACTCATAGGCGCTGACGTTTGCACGCTGCGTAGCCACCGTCTGCTCCGGAATCGCCGCCGCCTCGTAGAGAGCCTCATAGCGTGAGAGATCGACGCGCGCGTTGCTCAGCGTCGCCTCCGTCTGCGCGAGCGCCGCCTGCGCCTGCCAGACAGCGGACTCGTACTGACGCGAGTCGATACGATAGAGCGGCTGCCCCGCTGTGACGAAGTCGCCGCCCTTCACATACTTCTCGACGACGGCGCCCGAGACTTTCGACTGCACCTTGACCTCGTCCTTGCCCGCAATCTGCCCCGCATACTCGCTCGTGATCGGCGTATCCTGCTGCATTGCCTTCATGACTTTGACCTGCGCCGGACCCTTCTGCATCCCCTGCTGTCCTCCGCAGCCGCTCAAAAGTAGCGCGAAAGAGAGAACGGCTGCCGCAAAAAGCATGGAAAAGCCGCCTGTTTTTTTCTGTAGGAAAACCAAGATTCCTCTGCCCCTTTCTTTCCCCTCGCCTGCTTTTCGAGACTGTGGGACACTTGATTGCCTTATCTTCTAATGAGGCGATACCGCCCCTATAATTTCCAATAGTATATGAACGAAATCGAAAAGTCAAGAAAAAGAAACGGCAGGCAAACAGGAAAATCCCTGCCGCCCGCCATCTTCATCACTCACTTTTCCTCTACTTTTCGTTCTTCCATCATTTTCTGCAGACGCATCATATCCTCCATCGTCGGCATACCCTTGATGCCTGCTTCCTTGGCGAACTCTTTGAGCACCTGCAGCGACGGCATACCGCCTTTCGCCATCTTCTGCATACGCTGCATCATCTCGATCGACGGCACGCCGTTCATACCGACGCCGTGCATTTTCTCCTTTTCGTTCCCGTGCTTCTTATCCTGCGCCGCGATGCGCTCAACGCTCATCGCATTCTCCCCCGTCAACAGGTACTGAATGCACTCAACCGTCGTCTGCGCGATGTTGACCTCCCAGAATTTGCCTGCGATGGTCAACGCATACTGTACGCCGTTAAAAGCGACGAGTCCGCGCTTTTCCCAAAGTTCATAGAGCCAGCGAAGTCCCGTAAGACGCTCATCCATCGCTTCAAGGCGCGAAAGATCCATAAGCCCGTATTCCAGCATATTGACTGCACAGTTGGAAAACGGCTGGATCTCCGACTGCTTCACAAGCCCCATGATCGGCTTCTGATTGCTCGCCACAAGCATCGCGTACGGCTGCAGCACACGATGAAGCATGACGGCATAACCTCCGAGGAAGCCGCCCGCGCTGCTGCCAAAGGGGAACATCGGCACGCCTCGTTTCGCGAGCGCATTGTAGAGACTGCGCTCACGGCTGTTGCGCGCCCAATGGCACATACTGAGCTGACGCCAACCGCGCTTCTTCATATAATCGTACGCGAAGGCGAACATCTTCGCCTGCTCCTTCGTCGTCACCGCCGGAGCAAGTTTTCCCTCAGAAATGCGCTTATTAAGATCGCTGCCCTCGTATACATTGAGCTGATAGAAGTCGGCGCCGTCGATGCCTGAGGCGATGAGATCATCAAGATCCTGCTGCCAGACCTCCATAGACTGACCGGGAAGCCCATAGATGAGGTCAAGCACGACTGAGCACTGCTCGTACGACTTCAAAAGTCTGAGCCGTTCGAGGACTTCTTCTCTCGTTTCGAGTCTGCCCTGTGACTGGCGCACCTTCGTATCGAAGGACTGTACGCCGAGCGAGATGCGGTTGACGCCGTTCGCGAGCCACGCCTCAATCTTCTCGGGCACAAGATCGTGGATACGACCTTCGAGCGTCAGCTCATAATCGTTCGCTAAGGGAAGCACGCGGCGCAGCGTACTGAGGACGCGCACGGCGTTCTCTGCCGAAAGAGATGTCGGCGTGCCGCCGCCGATGAATACGGCGTGTATGAGACCGCCCTTGAGACGCGGTGCGTCGGCAGCCGCTTCGATCTCCTCGATCAGCGCCTCGACGTAGTCATCCTCCGCCGACTGCTGCGCAGCATTTTGGAAGAAGCCGCAGTACAAACACTTCGTCTTGCAGAACGGAATGTGAATATACGCCGTCTGCACCTCGCCTTTTTTCGCGGGCGTGTTCATGATGCTGCGCCACGTCTCCTGTGCCTCGGCGGGCGGCACAACCTCACCGCGCACCCCCGCATGGACGACGCGCTTTCTCGGAAAACTTTCCGTCAACGGATCATCCGTCTCCCGACCAAATTGCAGCTCGCGCTGCTCCTCGGTATCGGCGGCAAACATCTCTTCTAACTTATAAGCCATCACGCTTCACCTCACGAAATCTTCGCCATCGTCTCCTCGGCAAACTTCTTCGCCGCCGCCAAGTCTGCCTCATCCGGATGCGTCGCTGCCTGCGCATGGAGTGCATCACGCTCCGGCGACTGCCCGTGGACATGCCCCTTCGGATATTTCTTATACATCATCTCGATGACCTTGGGATCGACAGCGCCTTGGCAGATGAACCTGCCGACAGGCGTCTTGCCTTCAGGCAAAAGCTCGGCAGCCTTGTCAAGACTCTCCTCTGCGTGAGCCGATTTCGGATTCGCACCGAGCGTCGCGAAGATCGCCACATGCTTGTTCGTCAGCTTCGGCAACAATTCCGCCGTCGCCGCATCCGCCGTGCCGCGATCAACCCAGAAGCCCACGAATACGCAGTCATAGTCGGCGAGATCAGCAGGCACTTCCTTGATGGAAACCGCCTGTGTTCCTGCGGGCAGACCGCTGGCAATCGCTTCGCCGACCTTCTTCGTGTTTCCCGTAAGAGACGAATACACAACAATAGTACGCATAAAAACTCTCCTTTTCTGAATAAAATTCATGAATATAGTATTATCTATATTCACATTATAACACATCATCCCGCAATGGGAAGAGGCAGGGAGAAAAAAATATTCTAATCTTTCCTCTCGCCGTCCCCTGCGGGTCGTACTGCTTTCGTTTGCCTGCGCTCAGTTCAAGTAGAAGTTCACCGGTGTCGATACCGTGACGGTCTGCCCCGTGGGATTTGGGAAGCTGCCGACCGCACGCGCTGCATCAAGCGCCGCATCATCGAGGATGTCGCTGCCCGACGAACTGCCGAGCGAGACGCTGACGATGCTGCCGCTCGTATCAATCGTGCAGATGACGGACACCGATCCCTCCAAACGGCGCTTGATCGCCATGTAGGGATACTGCTTGTTCGCGTCGATCGCCGCGCGGAAGCCTGCCGCATCGAAGGGCGAAGTGCCCGTTCCCGAAACATTGCCGTCGCCCGAGCCTTGACCTGCACCCGAGCCTTCACCGTAGCCATGTCCATCCCCTGTGCCCGAGCCGGATCCTGTGCCGCTGCCCGAGCCTGTGCCGCTGCCCGTACCCGTACCGCTGCCTGCACCTTCTCCTGTGCCTGTGGCGGCTGCCGCAGGCGCGGAGCTGCTCGAAGACGCGGATGATGTGCTCGGTGCAGCATCCGGAACCGACACCGCCTCCGGCGTCTTTACAGCCGTCGGCTCCGGCAGGATCGGTTGTGTCTGCGTCTGCTGCACGGTCTCCACACGCTTTGCCACTTCTTCCGGCTTCAGCGGCTCAGGAAACGCAGCTGCGCCGCCGCCCCCGCCTTCATGTCCGCTGCCTTGGCTGAAATTCGAAGTCGCAAGGTCAACAACGTATGTCTGCTGCTCCTTCTCCGCGACGATCTCCGCTAAACCAATGGCAAAAATCACAGCGACTACGACGTGAAGCAGGGCGGAAGCAAGGTACGCTTTTTTCCATGAAAGGTTCTGCTCCATATATTCTTCCTTCCCTCATTCACTTTTGCTCGGCAGCGATCGACAAGCGCGTCACTCCCGACGTCTTGAGCATGTCCATGACGGCGACGACCTGACCGTGCGCCGTACGCTTGTCCGCCTGCAGGACGACTGCGGCGTTGGCATTCTCCTGCATGTGCTGCTTCATAATCGTCGCAGACTCGGTGATGCTCACGGGCTTATTGTCGATCGTGATGTGGCCTTCCTCGTCGAGCGTCATGATGATCGGCAGCTGTGCGGGCGCGGATGCGCTCTGCGCCTGCGGCAGCTGCACGGCAAGCGCTTTTTGCGCAACCGTCTGCAAGCTGTTCATCATGAAGAATACGAGCAGGAAGAAGATGATGTCGATCATCGGGATGATCATGAATACCGGCTTTTTTCCTGTGCGATGTTTGCTGAAGTTCATGCCTGATCCCAACTTTCCTTTTTCGCCCCGAGGACTGTCGAGCAAAGACGTTCCGTATCCGTGACAAGCGTATCGAGCTGATGATCAAAGTATGTGTAGAAGCAGAAGGCGATGATCGCCACGCAGAGACCGCTCGCCGTCGCGACGAGAGCCTCGCCGACGCCGCCCGTGATCGCCGCCGCACCGCCGCCGTTATCAAGCACGCTGAACGTCTGGATCATGCCCGTGACCGTACCGAGAAGACCGAGGAGCGGCGCGATCGTGACGATGGCACTGAGGTAGTCAAGATAGCGGTGGAAGCTGATCGACTCCATCGACATACGATCTTCAAAAGCGCTCTTCATCGCCGCTTCCGACTTGTCATGCGCCATGCCCTGCCCAATGACGCGGCTCAAAGCCGAAGGGAACTCCTCGCAGAGCTGACGCACGACATCCCAGTCCTTCGCCGTCGCCGCATGATAAACGCCGTGGAAAAACGTCTTTGAACCCTTGCGATTATTGCGGAAATAATAGAATCTCTCGACTGCGATCGCCAACGTGATCAGCGAGAGGATGAGCAGCGGATACATAACGAAACCGCCGCTGTTAAAAAGGTGAATAAAGTTTTCCATTTGTCAACCACTCCTTAAAAATTGAGAATATCTTTGCCGCTGCATGAAAGCAGACCATGCCGAACTTCATACAGCGGCGCTTAACAATTTAGAAAGTCATACGCATGCCGAGACGATAGATGCGCCCACCCAAACCAAGGTACGGATCGTAAGCATCAAATACATTCGTGATGCCCGCATAGACCGTCGCGTTATTCGTGACGTCTTTTTCAAGCATCAGATTCCAAACGCCGTAGTTTTTCTCCCGGGCAACTTTTTCACGTGTGTAATTGTGCAAA
>NZ_JBQNBV010000067.1:0-11213 GCF_052169755.1 Selenomonas sp.
GATAGCCGTCCGAATTCCATTCCGTCGTGAGCGTGCGCTGCGGCTTGTTCATGCTTCTGAGGTTCGTCGTGATGTTGATGATGCCGCCCGCCGCGCCGCTGCCATAGAGGACAGAGCCGCCGCCCGGAATGATTTCAATTTTTTCAATCTGTTCGACAGGTACGTAGTCATAGTTATTCTGCAGCGGATGATTCGTCATCGTCGTCACGGGCGCACCATCAATCAAAACTTGCAGGTTGCGCGCGGACTGATCGCCCTGTCCGCGAATATCGATATCGCCCCAGCCCGACGCCCCGACGCTGATGCTCGGCTGGTCCTTTAAGATGTCAGAAATCGTCTTATAACCTTTTTCCTCGATCACTTTCTTCGTGATGACAATGATTTGCTTCGTGTCGCGCAGCTTTTCGATCTCCACATAGTCGGGACGCACGTATGTATCCGCCAGCTTAATTGTTTTCTCCGGTTCTGCCTGCTTCTTTTCCACGGCGTCCGCAGCCTCTGCAGGCGGGACTCCTATACCCCCCCATGTATATAAGCTGCATACAAAGAGCGCTGCTGCATACGGTGTTCTTTTAACTCTCATCTTCATCGTCGTTCCCCTCCAGAAACTTTATGATATTTGTGAAACAAAATTTGAAGAATCATTTATAATTACAAATATTATGAATGATTCCTTGGAATTTTATCATTAAAGATAACGAGTGTCAATATTGATAATATTCCCTACAACTTTCTTGATTGACAATGCCTATAGAGCATGGTATCCTTGCAAAAGAAGTTATCAAACGATATGTTTTTAATATGATGACATGGATTTCCTGCACGAAAAAGAAAGGAAGGTCTGCAATATGCATCCTTGGAAGAAAAAATGTCTGACCCTCGCCGTCGTCTGTTCCATCGCAGGAGCAGCTCCCGTTTATGCAGCGGAAAAGAGCGCCGAAGCGGACGCGAACACCGCAGTCGCTGCAGAAAACTTGTCCACTGGGGGGGGGGCACGATCTCGGTGAGACGACCGTCACCGCGACGAGAATCTCCGAGCCTGTCAATAAAGTTCCGGCAAACGTCACCGTCATCACGGCGAAGGATCTGGAAAAGCGTCATGTATTCAGCCTGCGCGAAGCGCTGGAAAGGGAAGCGGGCATCTACGTCTCGCCGACGGCGGACGTAAAAGACGGCTTGAGCCTGCGCGGTTTCGGCGGCACGAATATCCTCGTCATGTATAATGGACAGCAGCTCAACAACTCCTTCGATGGCGGCGTCAACTGGGATTCCATCCCTCTCGACAACATCGAGCGCGTCGAGATCGTGCGCGGCGCAGGCTCCTCGCTCTACGGCGGGCACGCCGTCGCCGGCGTGATCAACATCATCACGAAAGACAAAGAAAAGCCGGGGATTCATGGAGAGGCGAATCTTTCTTACGGCAGCAACAATACATGGAAGCGCGGCGTCCAAGTGTCAGGAAGCGAGGGACGCGTGTCCTTCCGCCTCGGCTATGAAAAGCGCACCTCGGACGGCTGGGCGGGCTATTTCGTCACGCCGAGAGTTTCTTCGGGAAACAAAGCGGGAACCGTCACGGGCGATCTTCCCCAAGCTGCCAACGGCAGATATATCATCGGCAGCCGCGGCGCTAAGGATAAAAAGAGCGAGAACACTTTCCTCGATCTGAAGTATGCCTTTGATGCGGAGCGCTCCCTCGACTATACCTATATGCACAATTCCTACCGCTACTCTTACCACGATCCGTTCACCTACCTCAAGAATCCGGACGGGACGCCGGCTTTCAGCGGCATTCTGCGCCTGTCTCCCAAACGGTATATTGAGGTGGATCCGTCGGACTATCTCGGCTACAACGGTGAGCGCGGACAGGACATCCATAAGCTGCGTTACGAAGATGCAAAAAATGATTTCAAGGTGGGCGTCGGCTACAGCGACACGTACAAAGACGGCTACTCTTCGACGGGGGATGCGACAAGCATCAACTGGACGGGCGCAGGCGGCAGGACGGAATATCCGAACCAGAATTATAATGTGGATCTTCAGAAAAAGTGGCAGATCAGGAACAACACGCTGCTCGCGGGCGCTGCATGGATGAAGGATACGATGCGCTACCGCTCGTATCGTTTGTCAAACTGGATGGATTGGCGTTCGGTCGTCGGCGCACCAACGATGCAAAGCGGCGGTTCCATCATCTCGACAGCGCTCTTCGTACAGGATGAACTTGCGCTTGATGCACGCTGGAAACTGCAGCTTGGCTTGCGCTATGATAAATTTAACAAGCAGGACGGCTATTCCTATGTGAAAAACGTGCGCAAGGATTATGAAGATCGGACATTTTCTGCTTGGAGCCCTAAGTTGGCGATAAGCTATGAGCCGCAAAAAGATACGCTCGTATTCCTGAGCTTCGGCAAATCCTTCAATCCGCCGTCCATCTATAAGCTCTACCGCCGCGCCGGCGACAAGATGTCCTCGGTACAGGCAAATCCTGAACTGACGCCGGAAACTTCGACGACGTATGAGCTTGGCGTCAAACAGAAGATCAATAAAAATACATCCTATGGCGTTACGCTCTTCCGTGTTGCCACCGACGACAAGATCGCGCTGGCGACGCTTGGCGGTGTCAAAGCCTACTACAATATGAACTCCGCTATGGTCAAAGGAATGGAACTTGAAGTCAAACATCGCCTGAGCCGCGATTGGCGAACCTACCTCAACTATACGTTTGAATCAGGAGAACTCACCTACGGCGGCGTTACAGAGCGCAACTGGGATATTCCCAAGCACATGCTGAATTTCGGCGTTGACTACACGCATGGCAATTTCAACGGCGTTCTCGATGCGCAGTATGTAGGTGCGCGTCAAAGTGTTGACTCGATCACAGGGGAATATGGCTCGGAGGACAGCTTCTTCCTCACGAACCTCTATCTCAACTACAATGTTGATAAAAATCTCAAGCTGCAGCTTGCTGTGCGCAATCTTTTTGATCGCAATTTTTACGCCTATGAAGCGACAAGCGGACGCACATACACGCTCGGCGCTTCGTACGCTTTCTAAAAACTGCGGATATACACAGCCGTTTCCTTAACGCAAAAGAAAGGATCCCATGAGACTCATCTATCGTCTGCATCGCTGGATCAGCGCCGTCTGCGCCGTCTTTTTCCTGCTGCTCGTCCTGACAGGACTGCCGCTGCTCTTTAACGGCGACGCCGCGCGTTGGAATGCACTGGAGCCGCGTCCCGATTTTGGCGAGGCGTCACCTCGCGTGCTCTGGGCGGGAGCGGCGGCAGGAATTTCCCGCATCGAGCGAGAGCAGCCTGAGCGCAAAGTGCAGTCGATCGCTGTTTATCCCGAGCGCGGGCTGCTCATCTATCGGCTCACGCGCACCGAAGGGGCGCACGGCGGACGCGGTGCATCGGCTTTGTCTTATGCGTATGCGCCGCAGGATGATGCGCTCGTACCTTGGTCGAGCGGCGCCGTCAAGTCGCCTGCACTCGCTTCGTTCATGGGCTGGATGCACGATCTGCATATACGCCTTGCCTTGGGCGAGGGCGGCATGATCTTCCTCGGTGTCATGTGCTTTTTGAGCTTTCTGTCGCTTGCAGGCGGCGCGCTGCTCTATCCGTCTTTCATGAAGCGGCGGCTTTTCGGCGGTATGCGCGGCGGTGCATCCGCAGGCAGCTTCTTTGACTGGCATATCTTCCTCGGCGTCCTCACTGCGGTCTGGGCGGGGCTTTTGACCTTGAGCGGCGTCGCCATAGCCGCCTATATTCTCGGCTATGGCAGCTATGCCGGCGACGCGGCAAAAAGCGTGCCGCAGCGTACGAGCGCACCTCCTGCGATCACCCTCACCGAGATGCTGGCTTACGCCGAGGAGCATTTTCCTGCGCAGGAGCTTCTGCGCCTTGAGGCGGCTGATGCCGCTTCACCTGCCGTACTGACCTTGGCGGATGCTGCAAGACCGCAGATGTTTCGCGGGCAGGACGTCTATTTGCTGCGCGGTGAGGACGGCGACATCGAGCATTTCACGAAGCCGCTGCCGCGCTGGCTCGTCGTTTGCGATGCCGTGCGCGACCTGCACCTGCATAACCATGCGACGATGTTCTTGAAGATCGTCTGGGCGCTTCTCGATCTCTTATGCGCTGCCGTCATCGTCACGGGCTTTCTCGGATGGCTGCAGCGCAGCCGCCGCAGTAAGGAGCGGCCGCCCGTGTTCGATGCTCACGTCGGAACAAGATCTGTGCCGTGGAAGGAGCCGCTGTCTTTCGCCGCGCTTTCCCTCATCGGCATGACCGCGCCGCTCGGCGACACCTTCGCAGGCAACATGATCGGCTCGGCTGCGTGGCTCATCCTCCTCGCCTATGCTTTCGCCCTGTGGCGGCGCGGCAGGCGGTAGCCGACGCTCCTCGTTCTTTCGGCGTTTGCATGGGACGGCAAAACGGCAGTTTCGTCTTCGGGCGAAGCTGCCGTTTTTCTTTGGCGTCGGTTTCGGTGCATATTTTTCATTTTCCTCTTGACAACGGGGAAATTCCTTACTATAATAAATCTATAACGATTAAACAATCACTTAATCAAAAGGAGGAACCCCCATGAAAAAGAGCTACAAGATCGAAGTGGACTGCGCGAACTGCGCACAGATGATGGAAGACGCCGCGAAGAAGGTCGAGGGCGTGAAGGACGCGACAGTGAATTTCATGGCGCTGAAGATGAAGGTCGAGTTTGCCGACGGCAGCGATCCCGCCGAAGTCATGCCGCGCGTTCTGTCAGCTTGCCGCAAGGTCGAGAGCGACTGCAATATTATATTTTAAGGAATCGCGGATAAAAGGAAGCCGCCCGAATGTGTGAAGAGGGGCTGCTGCATTTATCCGTGAATCCTTAAAGAAGTTTCCTAACCGTCCGTTTCGTATCACGCCGCCGGAAAGCAGGTGTTCTCTTGAACAAGAAGCAAAAAAGAAATCTCATCCGCATACTTCTGGCGGCATCTTTGATGATCGTCATGAATTGGCTGCCCGTCGAAGGTTTGCCGCGCTTTTTCTTTTACGTCGTGCCATACCTCATCATCGGCTATGACATCCTCGTCAAAGCGGCGAAAGGCGTATGGAACCGCCGTCCGCTTGATGAAAACCTTCTGATGTCGATTGCGACAATCGGCGCGATGGGGCTTGCCGTCTACGAGGACGGCGACTACGTCGAGGGCATCGCCGTCATGCTCTTCTACCAAGTCGGCGAATGGTTCCAAAGCTATGCCGTCGGCAGGAGCCGCCGAAACATCGGCGAGCTTATGGACATTCGCCCCGACTACGCCAACGTGGAGGATAACGGCAAGCTATGCCGCGTCGATCCCGATGAGGTCGAGATCGGCACAGAGATCATCGTGCAGCCAGGCGAGAAAATCCCGCTCGACGGCATCATCACCGAGGGTGCATCGACGCTCAACACAAGCGCGCTGACGGGCGAGAGCCTGCCGCGCGATGTGGAGAAGGGGCATACGGTCGTCAGCGGCTGCATCAATCTCACAGGCGTCTTGAAGATTCGCACGACGAAGGAGTTCGACGAATCGACGGCGTCAAAGATCTTGGAACTTGTCGAGGACGCCGGCTCACGCAAGTCGCGCTCGGAGACATTCATCGCGCGTTTTGCCCGCATTTACACGCCGATCGTCGTCGCAGCGGCGATTCTGCTCGCCATCGTGCCGCCTGTCGTGCGCCTTGCCGCGCTCGATCTTTCACCCGATTGGGGAATTTGGATCTATCGCGCCTTGATTTTCCTCGTCATGAGCTGCCCATGTGCGCTCGTCGTCAGCGTTCCCCTGAGCTTCTTTGCAGGCATCGGCGGCGCAAGCCGCGAAGGCGTGCTCGTCAAGGGAGCGAATTATCTCGAAATGCTTGCCGAGATCGATACGGTCGTCTTTGACAAGACAGGCACGCTGACGCGCGGCGTATTCGAGGTCAATGCCGTGCACCACGGCACGATGGAAGACAAAAGACTTCTGGAGCTTGCCGCACTCGCCGAAAGCGCTTCCTCGCATCCGATCAGCCGCAGTCTTAAAGAGGCTTACGGCAAGGAAATCGACCGTTCGCGCGTCACGGACATGCAAGAACTCAGCGGCTTTGGCGTGACGGCAAAGGTCGACGGCATCGAAGTCGCCGCCGGCAACGGCAAACTCATGGAGCGGCTCGGCATCGAGTACCGTCCATGCAGTCATCCGGGTACGATCGTACAGATGGCGATCGCGGGCGAATATGCCGGTCACATCGTCATCGCCGACGCGGTCAAGCCCACATCGAAAGCCGCCATCGAAGGTCTGCACCAAGCGGGCGTAAAGCGCACGGTCATGCTCACGGGCGATGCGCGTACGGCTGCCGAAAAGGTCGCAGCCGCTCTTGGCATCGACGAGGTCAAGAGCGAGCTTCTGCCTGCGGACAAAGTGCGAGAAGTCGAGCGGCTGTTGGATGAAAAATCGTCGGCGAAGAAGCTCGCATTCGTCGGCGACGGCATCAACGACGCGCCCGTCCTGAGCCGCGCCGACATCGGCATCGCTATGGGCGCGATGGGTTCCGACGCTGCCATCGAAGCCGCCGATGTCGTCTTGATGGACGACGATCCGCAGAAGCTGCCGAAAGCGATTCGCATCGCCAGAAAGTGCATGACGATCGTGCATCAGAACATCGTCTTTGCCATCGGCATCAAACTCCTGTGCCTCGTGCTCGGCGCCGTCGGCATCGCAAACATGTGGTTCGCCATCTTCGCCGACGTCGGCGTCATGGTGCTCGCCGTCCTGAATGCCCTGCGTGCGCTCTTCGTGCGCCGCCTGTAGACGGCATCTCATCGCTGCACCGCGCCGCGAGAATCCGACGGGCTTCATTTTATCAGCGATTCCTTTACAGTATATGATATAATAAAGAAAGCACGGATGTATTCCGTGCTTTCTAAGCATACCCGTTGAACTGCGGCAAAGGAGACTGCTATGAAAATTCTCGTTGTCCTAAAAGTAAAAAATCATCATAAAAAGTGGCTGCAAAAGAGCGCGGCAGACGCTGAGCTTCGCTTCCTTCCTACCGATCAAGTGACAGAAAGCGACCTCGCCGACGTCGATGCCATCATTGGCAACGTGCCGACAGAACTTTTGCCTGCGGCAAAGAAACTGCGCTGGCTGCAGCTCAACACGGCTGGGGCGGACATCTACTGTAAAGACGGGTTGTTGAAGGATGACGTCCTCTTGACGAACGCGACGGGCGCTTATGGTCTTGCGCTCTCTGAGCATCTTCTCGCGCAGCTTCTTGCGATGATGAAGAAGCTCTATCCCTACTATGACAACCAAAAAGCGGGGCTTTGGCGCGATGAGGGCGCCGTCGCCTCGATCGAGGATGCGACCGTGCTGATTCTTGGCATCGGCGACATCGGACGCGCGTTCGCCCGTCGCGTCAAAGCGCTCGGCGCTTACGTCATCGGTGTGCGCCGCCGCGCCGGAGCGAAGCCTGTCGGCATCGACGAGCTTGGCACGATGGCAGAGCTTCCCGCACTCCTTGCACGCGCCGACGTCGTCGTGTCCGTCTTGCCGGGGACGAGCGAGACGACAGGGCTTTTCTGCAAGGAGCGATTCGTTGCGATGAAGAAAGGCGCCTACTTCCTGAACATCGGACGCGGCAGCGCCGTCGTCACCGACGACCTCATCGAGGCAGTGCAGGCGGGACGTCTCGCAGGCGCGGCGCTCGACGTCACCGACCCCGAGCCTTTGCCTGCCGATCACCCGCTTTGGCGCACGCCAAACGTCTACATCACGCCGCACATCTCCGGCGACGATCACTTGAGCGCAACACAGGACAAGATCGTGCAGATCGCCGCGAGAAATCTCAGCGCTTTCCTGCATGGCGTATCGCTCGAAAATCTCGTGGATCGCAATACGGGCTACAAGCATTGAGGAGGGATTCCGATGCGTCAATGTATGGACATGAAGAACCTGCACCGCAGACTGCGGAAAATTCGCGGACAAGTCGAGGCCATCGACCGCATGATCGAGAAGGACATCCCTTGTGAAGACCTTCTCTCGCAGATCAATGCGGCAAAAGCCGCTCTGCACAAATGCGGTCAAGTCGTTCTCGAAGGACATATCCAGCACTGTGTCAAAGACGGCATCGCGCACGGCGACGCGGAAAAGACCGTAGAGAGCTTCACCAAAGCAGTCGAACGCTTTGCCAATATGGGATGATAAAACCTCAGTCAAAAAGGCTTCCGAGCGACAAGCTCGGAAGCCTTTACTTATGATAGACCAAACATTACGGTAAAGCCCCAAGAGGTCAAGCCAAAGGTAGCGACCGATTGGCTAGGCTTCTGTAAGGCGTGAGGAGATATGTACGATAGTGCCATCGCAGAAAACGGGCTAGAAAGCGCATCATGCCTCTTTGCGTGACGGCTGAACATATATCCTGAAAGTTTATTACTCGGGAACCTTCGTCATAAGCTCCAGACTGCGCTCTTCGTTCATCGTACGGCACATCTCGATGAAGGTATCGAGCGGCACGTCTTTGAGCTGTTCGTTCGTACCGCGCACGTTGATGGATACGGTGTTTTCCGCAGCCTCCTTATCGCCGAGCACGAGGATATAGGGATCCTTGTAGTGCTTGAAGCCCTTGATTTTCTCGCGCATGTTCTTGTCGGCATAATCGACCTCGAAACGGATGCGGCTCTTGAAGAGCTTTTGCGCGACCATCTTCGCGTAGTCGTTGTGCTCGGGGCGGATCGGCACGATGCCGACCTGCACGGGACTGAGCCAGAAGGGGAACGCGCCCTTGAAGTTCTCAATGAGGACGCCGATGAAGCGCTCCATCGAGCCGAAGATCGCGCGGTGCAGCACGACGGGCTGCTTGTGGCTGCCGTCCTTGGCGATGTACTTGAGGTCGAAGTTCTGCGGCAGCTGGAAATCGAGCTGCAAGGTGCCGACCTGCCACTCGCGGCCGAGCGCGTCCTTCATCTTGAGGTCGATCTTCGGGCCGTAGAAAGCGCCGTCGCCCTCGTTGACCTCGTAATTGCCCTCGCCGTACTTGCGGTCGAGGATCGCCTTGAGCTCCTTCTCGGCGATATCCCACGTCTCGATGTCGCCCATAAAATCGTCGGGGCGCGTCGAAAGCTCCGCCTTACAGCTCATGCCGAGCGTCGAATAGATCTCGTCGGCGATGTCCATGATGTCGCCCATCTCAGCGGCGATCTGGTCTTCCATGAGGAAGGTGTGGTCGTCGTCCTGACGGAAGAGCTGCACGCGGAAGAGACCATTGAGCTCACCCGACTTCTCCTTGCGGTGGATGACGTCGACCGTGTTGTAGCGAATCGGCAGATCGCGGTAGGAGCGCGTCTTGCGCTGGTAGATCTTGATGGCGTTCGGGCAGTTCATCGGCTTGATCGCAAACGTGTCGTCCGCTTCGATATCGCCGTCCGCACCGGGAATCAGGAACATATTTTCCTTGTAATGCGCCCAATGACCGCTCGTGACCCAGAGGCGCTTGTTGTTGATGACGGGCGCGGAAACTTCCTGATAGCCGTGCGCCTCGTGAATGCCGCGCCAGAACTCCAACAGTGCGTTGAAGAGCTTCCAGCCGCGCGGCAGCCAGTAGGGCATACCGGGCGCCGTCTCGTCAAACATGAAGAGGTCGAGCTGCGGTCCGATCTTCTTGTGGTCGCGCTCCTGCGCATCCTTGATGAAAGCGAGGTGCGCCTTCAGCTCCTCCTTCGTCGGGAAAGCGTAGGCATAGATGCGCGTGAGCTGATCGCGCTTCTCGTCGCCGCGCCAGTAAGAGCCGGACATCGAGCGAAGCTGCCATGCGGCAGACAACAGCGCGGCGGAGTTCTCGACGTGCGGCCCGCGGCAGAGGTCGACGAAGTCATCGCCCGTGCGGTACGTCGTCAAGATCTCGCCGTCGGGCAGATCCTCGATGAGCTCGACCTTGAACTTCTGATCGGAAAAGAGTGCGAGCGCGTCCTTCTTGGAAATCTCCTCGCGCTTCCAATCTTCCTTGCGCTTCAAGATCTCCTTCATCTTCTCTTCGATGGTCTTGAGGTCGTCGTTCGTCGCCGCACGCGGCAAGAGAAAGTCGTAGTAGAAGCCGTCGGCGATCTCCGGCCCGATGGCGTACTGCGTCTCCTTGCCGAAAACTTCGATGACAGCCTTTGCAAGCACATGTGCCAACGAATGGCGGTAGACGTGCAGAAATTGTTCTTTATCCATGATGTTTCCCCTTTATTGGACATTTGTACAATCGCTATGCGCAGAAAAGCGAACGGCGCCTTGCACAGTTTCTTCTATTATTATAGTGCAAAACGATAAATTTGTCACGGCGCGCTCGAATATCAAAGGAATTCGGACAGCTTGCTTAATTGCAACAGCCAAGCGGACAGTTTCCAAATGCGCTGATCGCCAAGAAATGTGCGATGCACCCTTTACAAGCAGCAAGAGATATGATACACTAGCGAAGTACCTTTGAGGAGAGGTGTCCGAGTGGTCGAAGGTGCTTGACTCGAAATCAAGTGTGCAGCAATGTACCGTGGGTTCGAATCCCACCCTCTCCGCCATTGAAAAATAAGGCTTCGTGGAGATTTCCACGAAGCCTTTTCTGTGTCCATTTTGGGGCGAAAAATAGGATTTTGGGCACATTTTGGGCACTAGAGATTTTGAACTCGTTTTTTGATGCTGTAAAATTTGCGACTACGACATAGAAAAAGAGGATGCCGTGCAGCATCCTCAGATTCGTTCGTGCATCACTTTTGAACTCTTGGAAGGGTCTGTTTGATTTCCTTCTCAGCGGACGAAAAGCTCTCTTTTGTCCCTTGTCCGATGCCTTTTTTGCAGAATACCCGTGTTTGTGGTGGTATCCATACCCTGTTATTTGCATGGACAGGCGGGACGAGGGGACAATACTCTGGTGGACAGTGCATCACTTTTCGGAGAAACGTGATGCACCTTTCTCCGTTATAGGAGTGCCAGGTACTTGGACTGCTCGTCTTTTGCAATACTCAGCGCGTCCATCGCGGCTTCGGCGGAGATTCCCATGCGCTGGATCAGGCTCTTGATGTTTTTCAGGCGTTCTGTCTCTGCACCGCGCACCTCTCCTTGCATAGTTCCTTCCGCAACACCTTCGTTATACAGTTCTTCCATTACCCTGCACATAGCTGTTACCCCCTTTTCATCTTCTTTGAAAAAAAGCGCGCGCTCAGCAAGCACATCACTG
>NZ_JBQNBV010000068.1:0-11212 GCF_052169755.1 Selenomonas sp.
TTATATAGGAAGAACTTCCTTTATGCAAGGGATTCGTTGCATAAAGCGTGGGGTTTCGTTAAATCCACAGAGGCAAACAGCACAACAAAAAGCAGGGATACGAAGAGTCGCCTTGCGGCTTCTCTCCATATCCCTGCTTCTCTTTCGTATTCTCAGACCAGCTCCAAAAGCGCCATCGGCGCGGCATCTCCGCGGCGGGGACCGAGCTTCAGGATGCGCGTGTAGCCACCCGGACGCTCCGTGTACTTGCCTGCAATATCGTTAAAGAGCTTCCTGACTGCTTCTTCATCGCCAATATCGGCAATCGCCTGACGGCGAGCGGCAAGATCGCCACGCTTTGCCAGCGTGATGAGCTTTTCGGCGAGGCTTCTGACTTCCTTCGCCTTCGCTTCCGTCGTCTCGATGCGTTCATGCTTGAAGAAGGATGCCAAGATGCTGCGGAAGAGTGCCTTGCGGGCACTCGAATTACGCCCTAATTTTCTATAGCTCATGGTTTTTCCCTCTCTTATTCTTCTTCTTTCTTCAATGTCAAGTCGTATTCCTCGAGCTTCTTCTTGACTTCTTCCAAAGATTTCCTGCCAAGGTTCCTGACCTTCATCATATCCTCTTCGGTCTTCGATACGAGATCGGCGACCGTGTTGATATTCGCGCGCTTCAAGCAGTTGAAGGAGCGAACGGAAAGGTCAAGATCTTCGATGGTCGTTTCGAGCACCTTGGAAGCATCCGGCTCTTCCGGCTCAGGCAGTGCGACTTCTTCTTCTTCCTCTTCCTCAGGAATGCCCGCCATGCTCTGAAAGAGCTTGAAGTGCGAGATGAGGATGCTCGCCGCACGGCTCACGCCCTCTTCGGGGCGGATGGAGCCATCCGTCCAGACATCGAGAATGAGCTTGTCGTAGTCGGTGACGTTGCCCACGCGCGTGTCCTGCACGGTGTAGTTGACGCGCTGGATCGGGGAAAAGATGGAGTCGATCGGAATGACGCCGATGACATGATCGGGCTTCTTGTTTTTCTCCGCTGCCACATAACCTTTTCCACGCTCAACGGTCATCTCCATATGGATTTCACCGTCCTCATTGAGCGTCGCGATATGAAGATCGGGGTTCAAGATCTCGACGTCGGGATCGGTGATGATGTCCGCCGCCGTGACTTCCTTCTCGCCCTTGACGTCGAGACGAAGAACGCGCGGCTCTTCGCTGTGCATCTTGAGGCAGAGCGACTTGAGGTTCAGCACGATGTTCGTCACATCATCCCGAACCCCCGGGATGGTGGAAAACTCGTGCAGTACGCCGTCGATGCGAATCGAGGTGATCGCAGCGCCCGGCAGAGATGACAAGAGGATGCGCCGCAAGCTGTTGCCGAGGGTCGTGCCGTAGCCACGCTCCAAAGGCTCGCAGACGAACTTCCCATAACGATTATCTTCGCTGATTTCTACTATCTCGATCTTTGGCTTTTCGATCTCGATCATCCGGGATAACCCTCCTCCATTGTTCTCATGCAGTCGATCATATCGGTAAGTACCGGCAAGAGATTATCTGGAGTACAGCTCGACGATCGCCTGCTCGTTGACGGGGACGTCGATCTCATCGCGGCTCGGATAGCGCGTGACCGTGCCGCTGAGTTTTGCGCCGTCAGCCGTGAGCCACGCAGGGAGGTTCAGCGGCTTGTAATTCTCGGCGAGCGCCTTGAAGAAAGCGTTCGCACGGCTCTTCTCGTCGATCGTGATCTCATCTTCGGCGCGGACGAGCGCGGACGGAATGTCGAGACGCTTGCCGTTGACAAGGATGTGACCGTGCGTCACGAGCTGGCGAGCCTGACGGCGCGTCTTAGCAAGACCGAGACGGAATACGACGTTGTCAATGCGGCGCTCAAGGAGACCGAGGAGATTCTCGCCCGTGACGCCCGGCATCGTCTTTGCCTTTTCATAATACTTGCGGAACTGCTTTTCCAAGACGCCGTAGATGAACTTCGCCTTCTGCTTTTCCTTGAGCTGTATACCGTACTCGCTGACCTTGCGGTTCTGGCGGCGCGGCTGACGCTTGGACTGGCGGCTGATGCCGACCATACCCGGCTCGATGCCGAGCGAACGGCACCGCTTGAGGGTTGCGGATCTGTCAATAGCCATATTTCTTCTGCACCTCCATCAAACTCTTCTGCGCTTCGGCGGACGGCAGCCGTTGTGCGGAATCGGGGTGACGTCCTTGATCATGTTGACTTCAAGCCCCGTCGCCTGCAGGGAGCGGATCGCTGCTTCACGGCCGGCGCCGGGTCCCTTGACGTAGACCTCGACCTGCTTCAAGCCATGCTCCATCGCAGCCTTCGCTGCGACTTCCGCCGCCATCTGCGCGGCGAACGGCGTGCTCTTACGCGAGCCGCGGAAGCCGAGGCCGCCGGCGCTCGCCCACGAGAGGGCATTGCCGCTCTTGTCCGTCAGCGTGACGATCGTGTTGTTGAAGGTGGAGCTGATATGTGCAACGCCAAATTCAATGTTCTTGCGGTCTCTTTTTTTCGTCCGCGTCGTTTTCTTTACTGCCACTCAATGACCCTCCCTTTTATTTGTCCTTCTTCTTGCCTGCGATGGCCTTTCTGGGGCCTTTGCGCGTGCGGGCGTTGTTCTTCGTGTTCTGTCCGCGCACGGGAAGTCCCAAGCGGTGACGGCGGCCGCGATAGCAGCCGATATCGACGAGACGCTTGATCGCCATCTGACGCTCACGGCGAAGATCGCCCTCGACGATCGCTTCCTTGTCGATGACGTCGCGCAGTTTCACGACTTCATCTTCCGTGAGGTCGCGCGTGCGCGTGTCAGGATTGACGCCCGCCAACTTCAGGAGCTTCTGGGATGTCGTCAGACCGATCCCGTAGATATATGTCAAAGCAATCTCGATTCTCTTGTCACGCGGTAAATCCACACCGGCGATACGTGCCATAAAAAAGCACCTCCTTAACCTTGTCTCTGCTTATGCTTCGGATTTTCGCAAATGACCATGACGCGGCCCTTGCGTTTGATGATTTTGCATTTCTCGCAAATCCGTTTGACGGACGGCTTGACTTTCATTGACATTGCCTCCTTCTGCGCTGCCTGCCGAAAAAGCGGCTGCGTCTACTTAAAACGATAGGTGATGCGGCCGCGTGTCAGATCGTAAGGCGTAAGCTCAATCGTGACCTTGTCGCCGGGAAGAATGCGAATGAAATTCATGCGGATCTTCCCCGAGACATGCGCCAGGACGACGTGACCGTTTTCCAGCTCGACTTGAAACATCGCGTTGGGCAGCGCTTCCAGCACTTTGCCCTCGACTTCGATTACATCTTGTTTTGACATGAGCTTCTCCCTCTCTGAAATTGGGTTGGGCGAAAGCTGTCCATCTTCCGTGAAAGGAGCGTTCCGCATCGGGAAATGCCCATGCCCAACATCGTATTTTTCGGGACGCTTTCGTTCGCCCCGCCGTGACGCTCTAGCGTCTTTATCGCTCGGTGGCTCCCAAACACGCAGCCTCAGCCCTTCAAAGCAGCGAGCATGGCGACCTTGACGGCGTCGATGGTCTGTCTGCCGTCGATCTCCTTGTAGACGCCCGCCTTCTCATAGTAGTCGATCAAGGGCTTTGTCTGCGCCTCATAAACGGAAAGACGGTTCTTCATCGTCTCCTCGCTGTCGTCAGCGCGCTGGTAGAGGTCTCCGGAGCAGGCGTCGCAAACCGCGTCCTTCGCAGGCGGATTGAACTTCACATGGTAGGTAGCGCCGCAGGATTTGCAGATGCGGCGCCCGACGGCGCGCTCGATGAGGTCTGCCGTCGGCACCGTGATGTTTAGGGCAGCGGTGAGGCAAAGCCCCAGCTCTTTCAGAATGCCCGAAAGGGCGTCCGCCTGCTCCACCGTACGCGGAAAGCCGTCCAGGATGAAACCCTTCTTGCAGTCGGGCTTCGCGAGCCGCTCCTTTACGATGCCGATCGTGACCTCGTCCGGCACGAGCTTACCGGCGTCCATGCAGGCCTTCGCCTGCAGCCCGAGCGCCGTCCCCTCTTTCACGGCGGCGCGGAACATGTCGCCCGTCGAGATGTGCGGGATGCCGAACTCTTTCACGAGATTGGCCGCCTGCGTGCCTTTGCCGGCGCCCGGCGGGCCCATTAACAGGATATGCATCAAAGGACTCCTCCTATTTCATGAAACCTTGATAATGGCGCATGACCACCATGGACTCGATCTGCTTCATCGTGTTCAGTGCAACCCCGACGACGATGAGCAATGCCGTGCCGCCGAAGTACACGCCCTCGATGTGGGTCGCGCCCGCGACGAGGTTCGGCAGCACTGCGATGAAAGCCAGGAAGAACGCGCCTGCCAGCGTGATGCGCGTCATGACAGTATCGAGATATTCTTCCGTTGGTTTGCCCGGGCGTATGCCGGGGATGAAACCACCGTATTTTTTCAGATTCTCTGCCATATCCGATATCTTTACAGTAACCGCGGTATAAAAGTACGTGAAGAAAATGATGAGCAGCGCGTAGATACTGGTCTGCAGCGGTGTGCCCCACGCAAAATAACCGGCGAGTGTGGTCACCCAGGGAACTTCAATAAACTGGGCGACGGTTACTGGAAACATCAGCACGGATGACGCAAAGATGATTGGAATAACTCCCGCATGGTTGACCTTCAGCGGGATATGGCTGGAACTTCCGCCATACGTTTTCTTTCCGACAACCCTTTTTGCGTAGGAAATCGGAATTCTGCGATTGCCCTCTTGGATGTAAATGACAAACACGATCATCAAGAGAGCGATGACGGCAAAGACGAATGCGTTGAAATAGCTGATCGTCCCCGCCTGTAAGTAGCTGTAGATCGTGCCGAGATTCTTCGGCAACGCCGCGACGATACCGGCAAAGATAATGAGCGATATGCCGTTGCCGACGCCGTTCGCCGTGATCTGCTCGCCGATCCACATGAGGAATATCGTGCCTCCCGTCAACGTGATCGCGATGATCAGAATGGAGACGGGGTTGGGATTCAAGATCGCCTGCTTCAAGCCAATCGACATGCCGATGGCTTGGAAAAAGGCGAGAGCTACGGTCAGGTAGCGTGTGACCTTCGTCGTTTTCTTGTGCCCTTCCTGCCCTTCTTTGGACCATTGCTCCAAAGTCGGAATGACAACCGTGAGAAGCTGCATGATGATTGACGCGTTGATGTACGGCGTGATGCTCATCGCAAAGATGGAAAACTTGCTGAACGCACCGCCGGAAAAGAGATCCAACAGGCCGAACAAGTTGCCCGTAGCAAACAGCTGCTCGATCGCCGACGGATCAACGCCCGGTACAGGAATGTGCGTACCGAGACGAAACACGGCGAACATGACGAGCGTGAAGATGACCTTCTGTCTTAGCTCCGGAATCTTATAGACGTTCGCAAGGGCTGAAAACAATCAGATCACCTCGATCTGGCCGCCTGCCGCCTTGATCTTCTCCTCTGCCGACTTCGTAAAGCCGTTGGCGCGAACCGTGAGTTTCTTCGTGATCTCGCCCTTGCCGAGGATGCGGATGCCGTCACAGACATTCTTCAGGATGCCCTCTTCAACGAGTGCGACGGGATCGACGACAGCGCCGTCGTCAAAGCGGTTCAAAGTTTCGACGTTGACTTCCGCATAGATCTTGCGGAACACGTTGTTGAAGCCGCGCTTCGGAAGCCTGCGATAGATCGGCATCTGACCGCCTTCGAAGCCCGTGCGGACACCGCCGCCGCTCCTCGAATTCTGACCTTTGTGCCCGCGGCCTGCGGTCTTGCCGTTGCCGCTGCCGATGCCGCGGCCTACGCGGTTGCGCGTCTTTTTGGAGCCGGGCGCCGGGGACAATTCATGTAACTTCATACTGCTTGCACCTCCTTGTTCTTTCTTATATATTCTCGACCTTCACGAGATGTTCGACCTTGTGGATCTGCCCCTTCAGCGCATCGTTCATCTCACGCTCGACCGACGAGTTGAGCTTACGAAGTCCGAGCGAACGAACGGTGGCTCTCTGCGTCTCGGGACGACCGATGAGGCTTCTCGTAAGAGTGATTTTGACCTTTGCCATCGAACTTCCTCCTTAACCTAAGAGTTCCTGCACCGTCTTGCCGCGCAGTTCGGCGACCGCTTCGGCGCGCTTGAGCTGCTCGAGACCCTTGACCGTGGCGCGAACCATGTTGTTCGGATTCGACGATCCCAAGGACTTCGTGAGAATGTCGCGGATGCCCGCAAGTTCCAAGACGGCGCGCGCAGGACCGCCCGCGATGACGCCGGTACCTTTGGCGGCGGGCTTCAAGAGCACGCGTCCTGCACCGAAGATGCCGATCATCTCGTGCGGAATCGTCGTGTCCTTCAAGGAAACCTCGATGAGATTCTTCTTCGCGTCCTCGATGCCCTTTCGGATCGCCTCGGGCACTTCGCTCGCCTTTCCAAGACCTGCGCCGACCTTGCCCTTCTTATTGCCCACGACGACGAGGGCGCTGAAGGAGAAACGGCGACCGCCCTTGACGACTTTAGCGACGCGGTTGATGTAAACGACCTTCTCCTCAAATTCAGGAGTCTCGTTGTTTCTGTCCCGGTCCCTGTCATGGTTCCTGTCCATTCTAGCCATTCATTTACCTCCTTGCAAGTCAGAATTTAAGGCCTGCCTCGCGCGCTGCTTCCGCGAGCGCCGCGACGCGGCCGTGGTAGATGTAGCCTCCGCGGTCAAAGACAACCTCGGTGATGCCCTTTTCGAGTGCACGCTTCGCGACAGCGGCGCCGACAGCCTTCGCGGCTTCAATGTTGCCGCCGTAGTTCGAGAATCCCTTGTCCTTCGAACTTGCCGAGACGAGCGTCACGCCCTTTTCGTCGTCAATCACCTGCGCGTAGATGTTCGCGAGGCTTCTGTATACGTTGAGGCGTGGGCGTTCTGCCGTGCCCGAAACGTGGTTTCTCACGCGCAGGTGGCGCTTCTGCCTTGCCTTGTTCTTGTCTGCCTTGATCAGCACTATGGTCACTCCTTCCCTTTAAGCTGCCTTACTTCTTCGCCTTCGCGCCGGCCTTACCGACCTTGCGGCGAATGTGCTCGCCTTCATACTTGATGCCCTTGCCCTTGTACGGTTCAGGCAGGCGATAGCTGCGAATCTTCGCGGCGATGGCTCCGACAGCTTCCTTGTCGATGCCCGAAACGACGATGCTCGTCGCGCTCGGCGCGTCAAGCGTAATGCCTGCGGGCGGCTCGACGATGACGGGATGGGAAAAACCCAAGGAAAGGTTCAAATTCTTGCCCTGCTTCGCAGCACGGTAGCCGACGCCGTTGATCTCCAGCGTTTTCTTAAAGCCTTCCGTCACGCCGACGACCATGTTGTTCAAAAGCGTGCGCGTGAGACCGTGCAGGGAGCGATGCATCTTATCGTCCGACGGACGCGTGACCGTGAGGACACTGCCCTCGACCGTAATCTTCATGTCCGGATGAAGCTCGCGGAAAAGCTCGCCCTTCGGACCCTTTACTGTCACCTTATTGACTTCCTCAATCTTGACGGTTACGCCAGCGGGAATCTCAATCGGTGCTCTGCCAATTCTCGACATCTTTTCACCTCCAGACGTTTACCAGACATAGGCGACGACTTCGCCGCCAAGACCGGCCTTGCGGGCTTCCTTGTCGCTCATAATCCCCTTCGATGTGGAAATGATGGCGACGCCGAGTCCGCCGAGGACGCGCGGCAGCTCATCGTGCTTCGCGTAAGCGCGGAGACCGGGCTTCGAGATGCGCTTGATGCCCGTGATGACCTTCTCGCGTGCGGGGCCGTACTTGAGGAAAACCGTCAACATGCCCTGCTTGGAGTCTGCCGTGAAGGTGTAGTCTTTAATGAACCCCTCTTCCTTCAAGACCTCGGCGATCGCCTTCTTGATCTTGGAAGCGGGAATTTCCACCTTGGAGTGGTAAACGGAGTTCGCGTTGCGAACGCGCGTCAGCATATCTGCAATAGGATCAGTCATTACCATGAAACCGATATCCTCCCTTTCATTCTTTTCGAGGAAGACGCCGCGCTAAAGGTGCGGGACGGCTTCCCTTCACTTTCGCCCTTCGGGGCGGTTCCTTACCATAAAGCCCCAAGTGGTCAAGCCGTAGGCGCAGACCGATTGGTTAGGCTTCTGTAAGGGCGGCGCACTTTTGTCCACGAAGCGGACGTTTGTGCGTGTAGTTTACCAGCTGGCTTTCGTCACGCCGGGAATGGCGCCGTTGTAACTCTGCTCACGGAAGCAGATGCGGCACATGTCGAACTTTCTCATGTAGCCATGCGGACGACCGCAGATCTTGCAGCGGTTGTGCTGGCGCACCTTGAACTTCGGCTGCTGGCTCCACTTTTCGATCATTGATTTCTTTGCCACAGTTCATACCTCCTTCTTCAAGCCTTGAAGGGCATTCCCATGAGCTTCAAAAGCTCACGCGCCTCTTCGTCTTTTTCCGCTGTCGTGACGATGACGATGTTCATGCCGCGCAGCTTGTCGATCTTATCGTACTCGATCTCGGGGAAGATGAGCTGCTCCTTGAGGCCGACCGCATAGTTGCCGCGACCGTCAAATGCCGTGCTGCTCACGCCGCGGAAGTCGCGGACGCGCGGCAGGGCGACGTTGATGAACTTGTCGAGGAACTGGTACATGCGCGTGCCGCGCAGCGTGACCTTCGTGCCGATCGGCATGCCTTCCCTGAGTTTCCAAGCCGCAAGCGACTTTTTCGCGCGCGTCAGAATCGGCTTCTGACCTGCGATGATCGTCAGATCGCTGACGGCAGCGTCAAGCGCCTTGGGATTGACGACCGCTTCGCCGACGCCCATGTTGATGATGACCTTCTCGATCTTCGGAAGCTGCATGATGTTCTTGTAGCCGAACTTCTTCGTGAGCTCCGGCACAACTTCATTCTTGTACTTTTCCTGTAATCTTTCCAAACCGTGCTCCTCCTTCCTCGATTATTTCGTCTGGTCGATGACTTCGCCGCACTTCTTGCAGGCGCGAACCATCTTGCCGTTGACTTCCTTCTTGCCCGTGCGCGCAGCCTTTTTGCAGGCGGGGCATACGAGCATGACCTTGCAGGCGTTCAGCGGGGCTTCCTTCTGGATGATGCCGCCCTGCGGATACTTCTGGCTCGGCTTCATATGGCGCTTCACCTTGTTCACGCCCTCGACGATGACCTTGCCTTTTTTCGGCAGAGCCTCGACGATCTTGCCCTCTTTGCCCTTATCCTTGCCTGCGAGGACGACGACCGTGTCGCCTTTCTTTACGTGCAGTTTCACCTGTGACAAAATAGCGCCTCCTATCAAAGAACTTCAGGAGCCAAGGAAACGATCTTCATGAAATCCTTCTCGCGCAGCTCCCTGGCCACAGGGCCAAAAATACGGGTTCCTCTCGGCGTCTTGTCTTCCTTGATGAGCACGGCGGCGTTCTCGTCAAAGCGGATGAAAGAGCCGTCCGGACGGCGAATGCCCTTGACGCTGCGGACGACGACAGCCTTGACGACGTCGCCCTTCTTGACCGTACCGCCGGGGGCCGCTGCCTTGACGGCAGCCACGATAACATCACCGATGTTGGCATACTTGCGGTACGAGCCGCCGAGCACGCGGATGCACATGATCTCTTTCGCGCCCGTATTGTCGCCAACATTCAGCATGGTCTGCTGTTGAATCAATGTATGAACCTCCCTTTCGAGATAGCGGCGAGATTATTTCGCCCTCTCGACGATCTTCACGACTCTCCAGCGCTTGTGCTTCGAGAGCGGACGCGTCTCCATCAGAGCCACCGTATCGCCGACATGCGCCTCGTTGTTTTCGTCGTGCGCCTGGAACTTCACCGTCTTCTTGACGGCTTTTTTATACAATTTATGCTGTTCGATGTCGACAACGGCGACGACGACGGTCTTATCCATCTTGTCGCTTACGACCTTGCCGACTCTCGTCTTGCGTTCATTTCTCTCGCTCATCAAAGAGCCTCCTTCCTCTGCATATCAATCAATGTTTTGCCAAGCAAATGTCCTGACTTCCAAGTTCAAGCTCACGCTGCACCGTCTTGACGCGTGCGATTGACTTCTTGACTTCCTTGATACGCATCGGATTCTCCAGCTGACCGGTAGCGTGCTGGAAACGGAGGTTAAACAGCTCCTGTTTGAGCGAAGCAAGCTTTTCGCCAAGCTCCCCGGCATTCAAGTCGCGTATCTCATTAACCTTCATTTACTTCACCGCCCTCTGCTGCTTTCAGTGACTCCTCGCGCGTGACGAACTTCGTGCGGATCGGCAGCTTGTGGCCTGCGAGACGCATGGCCTCCATGGCAACTTCCTTCGACACGCCGTTCATCTCAAAGAGCACGCGGCCGGGCTTGACGACGCAGACCCAGTACTCAGGCGAACCTTTGCCGCTGCCCATGCGCGTCTCGGCAGGCTTCGCTGTAACGGGCTTGTCGGGGAAGATCTTGATCCAGACCTTACCGCCGCGCTTGATGTAGCGCGTCATGGCGATACGGGCGGCTTCGATCTGACGATTCGTGATCCATGCCGGCTCCAGAGCCACAAGGCCGAACTCACCGTGGCTGACCGTGTTGCCGCGATGCGCCTTACCCTTCATGCGGCCGCGGAACTGCTTGCGGTATTTGACTCTCTTCGGTAATAACATTAAGCCTCGCTCCCTTCAGCAGCAGCCTTCTGCGACTGCTTCTTCTCCGGAAGGATTTCGCCCTTGAATATCCAAACCTTGACGCCGATGCGTCCGTACGTCGTGCGGGCTTCCGCCGTGCCGTAGTCAATGTCGGCGCGCAGCGTGTGCAGCGGGATGCTTCCCTCGCGATACGCTTCGCTTCTGGCAATTTCCGCGCCGCCTAAGCGACCCGAAACCTTGACCTTGATACCCTTGGCGCCAAGACGCATCGTGCGGCCAACCGACTGCTTCATAGCGCGGCGGAACGCGATGCGGCGCTCAAGCTGCTGTGCGATGTTCTCGGCGACGAGCGTCGCGTCGAGATCGGGCTGGCGGATCTCGGCGATGTTGATGTCAACCGTCTTGTCCGTCTTGCCCTTGAGACCTTCCTTGATCTGCTCGATGCCCGAGCCGCCGCGGCCGATGACCATGCCGGGCTTCGCCGTATGGATCGTGAGCTTCAGGCGGTTCTTCGAGCGCTCCGTCTCAATCTTCGAGACGCCGGCAGCGCCGAGGCTCTCCTTCAAATACTTGCGGATCTTGATATCTTCATGCAGATTGTCT
>NZ_JBQNBV010000069.1:0-11136 GCF_052169755.1 Selenomonas sp.
AGATTCGGCAGGAGACGCTTTTCACCCGGTTCCCTTGGCAGCATCATCAAAGATGCACGCTGTACATACGTCCTCACGCTATATAGAAGCCCAGCCAAGCGGGCTGCTTCCCTTGGGTTTGACTTAAAACGCCTTCGATGGTCTTTGTGCATCGGAGGCGTTTTGCGTTCTTTGGTTTTTATATCGGAAACATTTGTCAAGGCTTGCATTTAGGAAATTTGTCGTTTATCATATATTTATGAGAATATACCGTATCAGCGGAGGGGAGAGTGTCATGCGCCGAACGGATCGAGTGACTTTGAGTCCGCTCTTGAAGCGGCTGAAACTTTATTTTGATTTGTTGAAAAGGACGACGTCCGGCTATCTTTATGTCGTGGATATGGAAAACAAGATCGCGATGGTTTCGCCGAATATCGTGCGTGACTTCGGCATACCTGCCGAAACGATGGATTTTTTGGAGTTTCGCCAAGCATGGCGCAGCATCATGCACCCGACGGAATGTGCTCGCGTCACGGGAATTTTTGACGAGGTGCTTCAAGGGCGCATGAGGGAAGGCTGTATCGAGTTCCGCGCCAAGATGCGTAAGGGCAGCTACGAATGGGTCGAGTGCCGCTGCGCGGCGTCCTTTGCCTATGAGGGGAAGGGACTGCTCTATGCAGGCATCTTCCGGCTCATGGGGCAGCGCACTCATGCGGACGCCGTCACAGGACTCTTGAGCAAATACCAGCTTGAACAGAGGATGAAAGAGGCGCTTGATGAGGCGCGCGAGACGGGCAGGGGCGGCGCTCTGATGATCATCGGCATAGATAACTTCAAGATCATCAACGAGGTATACAACCGTTCCTTTGGCGATCAGGTTCTGCGCGAGGTCGCACATCGCATCCGCCGGATTCTTGCGACGGATTTTCGACTCTATAAACTCGACGGCGATGAGTTCGGCATTGTCTATCCGGGCGCTCGGAAAGCGGACGTTGAGGCTCTCTATAAGAGCATACAGACGGCGCTTTCAGAACCGCAGAAAATCAATGATCGCAAGTATTTCTGTACGGTGTCGGGCGGCGCCGTATTTTTCCCGCAGTTCGGCAAGGACTATCTCGTATTGCACAAGTATGCGGAAGCGGCGCTGTCCTTTGCCAAGCAGAGCGGCAAGAATAAGAACGTCTTGTTTTCCAAGGAGCTTTACAATCGGTGGCTGCGTTCACTGACGGCGCACGAGGACATAAGAAGGAGCGTGGAAGACGACTGTCGGGGCTTCAGTCTTTGTTTTCAGCCGCAGGTCCATGCGGTGGATCAGCGTATCATCGGCGCGGAGGCGCTCCTTCGCTGGCAGAACTCCAAGGGGCGTATGGTCGCACCGATGGAGTTCATCCCGCTTTTGGAGGAATCGCAGCTGATGATTCCCGTCGGCAAGTGGATCGCCGATACGGCGGTGCGTATATGCCGCGATTGGCAAAGGCGTGTTCCCGACTTTCGCATGAGCATAAACTTGTCGTATGTGCAGCTGCGCGATCCGTCCTTCAAGGATGCTGTCAAATCATGCGTCGAGCGCTATGGCGTCGCTCCTGAAAGCATCGTGCTTGAGCTTACGGAGCGGACGGTCATTGCAGATTGGAACTTCATCAATCGAGAGTTTTCTTCTCTGCGCGAATACGGGTTGAAAATTGCTATGGACGATTTTGGCACGGGCTGTTCGTCTTTGGAGATGTTTAAGAATCTTGCCTGTGATATCGTGAAAATCGACCGCGCTTTCGTCAAGGAGATTTTGTCGTCGGACTTTGACCGCCGCATCGTGGAGTATACGGTGGCGCTCTGTCACAGCGTGGGCATGAGCGTCTGCATCGAGGGCGTCGAAACATGGGATGAGTATGAACTTCTGTCGAAGAGCTGCAAGGTCGATTCCATTCAGGGATATCTCTTCGGCAGACCGGAGACGCAGGAAGGGTTTGAAGAAAAGTTTCTGCGCGGAAAGGAGCCGTCATGACACGCACGAGCGATGAGATGAAGGGCGTTACGCATCTCGGCGGAACGAATACGCCGTATGCGGCGGATTATGCGCCGCATCTTCTGGAAACTTTCGAAAACAAGCATCCTGACAAGGATTATTGGGTCAAGTTCAACTGTCCGGAGTTCACGAGTCTCTGTCCGATCACGGGGCAGCCCGATTTTGCGACGATTACGATCTCTTATGTGCCTGAGCGGCGTATGGTCGAGAGCAAATCCTTGAAGCTCTATCTCTTCAGCTTCCGCAATCACGGCGACTTTCATGAGGACGTCGTCAACATCATATTGAAAGACCTTGTGCGCCTCATGGAGCCGCGCTACATCGAGGTCTGGGGCAAGTTTCTGCCGCGCGGCGGCATCTCGATTGATCCGTATACGAATTACGGCAAACCGGGCACGAAGTATGAGAAGCTGGCTGAAAAGCGATTCGCTGAGCACGACTTATACGCCTTGGAGAAGGTGGACAACCGATGATTGAGGTCTATACGGGCGCGGGCAAGGGCAAGACGACGGCGGCGATTGGACTTGCCGTGCGCGCTCTGGGGGCGGGGCTTCGCGTCTACATCATGCAGTTTATGAAGAGCCTTGCCTACAGCGAGCAGAAGATTCTGCAGGGGTTTTCGCCGCAGCTGGCGCTTCATACGACGGGAAAACCGTTCTTTATCGCGAAGGAGGGTATGCTGCCGGACGAAGAGCGTGCGGCGTGGGGGGACGACGTCGTCGTGTTTCCTGCGGGAGAGCCGCCCGCCGACTATCTGCGGCTTATGCGCGAGGGCTTTTCCAAAGCGGCGGAAGCCGTGCGTTCGGGTGATTGGGATGTCGTTATCCTCGATGAGATCAACGTCGCGTTGTTTTTCGGTCTCGTTTCGCGCGGGGAAGTTGAGGCTTTGCTCGATGCTTTGCCGAGCGGATGCGAGATCGTCCTCACCGGCAGGAATGCACCCGACTGGCTTCTTTCTCGCGCCGATCTCATCACGGAGATGAAAGAGGTGCGTCATTATTACGCAAAGGGTGTGGCGGCGCGTCGGGGCATAGAAAATTGACCGCTGGACAAGGGCTGGAAAAGGGTGGTGAGAACCGCCCTCTTTTTTTGGACTTTCCTTGAAAAAACTGTTATACTGTAGAAAATGGATAGCAGAGAGGTGCTGAATGTGCAGGAAGAAATGATGGGAGCTCGCGGCGATTTCGTGGAGCAGATCGTGGCGGAGAGTGGATCTTTTTTACATACTGCCGTAGCTTTTGCAAACGGGCGGGGCGGGCGCATCATTTTTTATGGTGAAAGCGGCAGGGGATTTTCCGCAGATGCGGAGATCATCCCCTATATTGACGAGATCACGCGGCAGATTTTCGACAGCTGTGAGCCGCGCATCTTCCCTCGCGTCGGCGTAGAGCTGCAGGATGGGCGTCAGGTCGTTGTCGTCGAGATTTTTCCCGGCATGGAAAAGCCGTATTTCATCAAGGAAGCGGGCATGATGGACGGCGCTTATGTGCGCGTGGGCGGTGCGACGCGGCTTGCCGAGCCGTATCAGGTGCAGGAACTTCTGCTTTCAGGCACGAACAGCAGCGCCGATCAGTTGGCGGCGGAGAATGCTGTCGATGATGTAGAGATCGAGGAGTTCTGCCGCATGATGTACCGCGAGGCAGAAAAGCGGCGTGCCGACGCCGCTGACGTCGCGCGTTTGCAGAAGGAAGATCTTTTGGCGTGGAAGCTCCTGCGCGAAGAGGACGGCGTTTATCGGGCGACGAACGGCTGGCATTTACTCATGGGAACGGCGGAAGAACTTTTCCCCGAGGGATTCATCCAGTGCGCGGAGTATCTTGGCACGACGCGCCTTGATTTCGTCGGCGGTGAGGAGTTCGCCGGTTCTTTGACGGAGCAGGTGGACGGTGCGGCGGCTTATATGTATGGGAGACTTGCGGCGCGCGGCGCTGGAGCGCACGGTTTGGCGGAGCTTTCGGAGGAACTTTTGCGCCGTTTGATTGCGCGTGCTGTTTGCCAGCGAAACTATGCAGCGCCGGGGCGCATCTCCCTCGTACTTTATGAAGATCGGCTCGAGATCACGACGCCCGGATTGTTGGAAGAGGATATGACGATCTGGAAACTCAAGACGGGGTTTTCGAAGATACGCAACCGCGCCATTGCGGCGGCATTCCTCTACATGGGAATGATGACAGGGTTTCAGAGCATCTTGCCCGAGCTTTACCGCGCGGCGAAAGAAGCGCGTCTGCCGGAGCCTGCCGTCGTCACGCTCGGCGATTCCGTGCGCATCAATCTCTATTGCCGTGCAGAGGAAGCTGCGGCGCCGGAAGAAAGCGCAGAAGAGATAGAGAGCGTCGAGCCTGCGCGGGAGGAAGCTGCGGCGCCGGAAGAAGATCTTGTGCCGCAGCCTGTCGCCGCAGAGTGCGCGGAGCCTGTGCAGATGGATGAAGCCGCGATGCTAGGAGAAGATTCTGTGCCGGAAGCGGCGGCTGCGTCGGAGGAAGCGTCTGCTGCGGCGGCGGAAGCAGTCGAAGCAGTCGAAGCTACAGCGGCGGAAGCGCCGGACACGCCGGATGCAGAAGATGGTGCGCCGGCGTCTGCAAGAGAAGCCGAAGAAGAGACGGAGCCTTTGCACGAGGAAGCGCGGGAAGAAGAGCCGGAAGCGGCGGAAGGGATGGACGCGGCAACGGAGCTGGATCTTGAGCCTGCACCGGAATTGAAGCTTGAGATTGCGTCGCTGGCGGATCTCAAAGCGGACGCCGCAGTCGTTGAAGAAGAGGCTGCTGAGATGCAGGAAGAGAAGCCGAATGCAGCGCAGCAGGAACTTTCTTTCACGGCGGAGGACGTGCAGGATGATTCCTTGGATGAACGTCTGATTCAAGTGATTCGGGAAAATCCCAAGGTCACGCAGAAGGCATTGAAAGAAGCGCTCGGCATATCCATCGCTACGGTCAAGCGCATGACGACGGCTCTGCAAAAGGCCGGCGTTCTTGAGCGCACGGGAACGAACCGCAGCGGCGAGTGGCATGTTTTGAAGGATTGAATGAGATGAAAAGAGGAGAACCCACCACACCCAAGCGGGCATGGTGGGTTCTTTTGAGGAAAGCGCTTTTCAGGCGAAGTACTGGAAGTAGCAGATCGCCGCGAAGAGGGCGAAGGAAACGATGATGAAGAACATGCTGGCGCGTGTCATCCAGAGCTTTTCCTTCTCGTTAAAGTTCCCTTGCTTGTAGCCGTAGATCAAGAGAAGAGAGAGGAAGAGCGTGCCGTACATCGAGCGGTTCAGCCACGTCATCTCCTGCCAGCCGATGAATGCGATGAAGAGCGTGAGCGCGAGCATGATGAGGAGGAAGGTGTCCTTGCCTTTTTTTTCGGGGCGTTTTTCGGCGTCTTTGCCGACGGTCGGCGGCTTCAAGTGTTTGCGTATTTTCTTTAATTGCTTTGCCATGTCGAATCCCTGCTTTCTTTGCACAAGTTTGTCATAATATCTTTTCTATTATACTCACTCTATGAGAACTTGGCAATGTGCTTGTCGCTCTTAACATTTCGTAGTACAATGAAACGGTATAATATATAAGAGGAAGCAAATGGATTCATTCATGGAGTACATTTCGGTACGGGTGGGGGAAAGATATGATACGGGAGCAGCGGAGCAGGGAAAAGCTCAAGTCTTATTATCGAAAATTTCGGGATGAAGGAAAAATAGACGTCAATGTGCATCCTTGGGTTGCTGAAGCGTGGCGCGAGAGCGAACGGCTTGGTGTGCCGCAGGTGGGCACGGAACCGAAGCACGCGCTTTCGCCGGAAGATTTTCGTGTGCTGCAGAAAAAACATGCGCATGCCATCGACTGTCTTTCGCAGCTGACGGAAGGCGTGCAGGAGTTTTTTGCACGATACGGTTTGAGTCTCTTGCTGCTCGATGCGGATGCGATCGTTTTGAAAAGTTATTCGCTGCCCTTCATGCATTTGCCGCACGGCAAGGTCGAGGGATCGCGCCTTGGCGTCGAGGAGATCGGTGCATCGAGCATCAGCATAGCGAGGGAGAAGCGCACGCCGTTTTGGGTTTTCGGACCGGAGATCTGGCGTGAGGCAAGTCACGCGGGCGACGCCTGCACGGCTCCCGTTCTCGTCGGCGAGGAGCTGCATTATCTCGTGAATATTGTCGTCAACGATCCGGCGGCAGTGCCGCAGGATGCAGTCATCGCACAGCTTTTGCTCGTCTCTCGCTCGCTTGCCGCCGCCTTGTCCCGCGATCTTAGACTGCGGGCGCAGGAAGCGATCTTGGACACTGCGCCGTTTGCCGTATATCACATACTGCCGAGCGGAGAGGTCGTCTACGCGAACCGCTTGGGGCTTGAGCGTCTCGCTCGTATCGGTGCGCGAGATCAAGAGACGAGCCGACTTTCGAATCTCAACGATATTGTCCTGAATTATCGTCACACGCCGATCTATCAAGGATTCAGCGGCACGCCGTCGTACAACAAGGAAGTCACATGGATCACGGCGGCAAAGACGTATGAGGATATCACGACGGTCGTGCCGTTGGAAAGTCCGGCGACGCATGAAGTTTCCGGCGTGGTGACCATTTCTATGCCGATCGAGGACATCCGTATGCTCGTTGCGCATACAGCCGGCTATACGGCGAAGTACAGTCTCGCGACGATGGCGGGTACGGGGCAGGCGTTTTATGCGCTGCGCGACAAGGCGCTGCGCGTGGCGCACGGCAAGCATCATGTGCTGCTGCAGGGAGAGGGCGGCACGGGCAAGCAGCGTTTGGCGCATGGCATACATCAGGCGTCGTCGCGTGCGGCGGGACCGTTGATCTCGTTTCGCTGCGGTGACGTGCAGCCGGAGCTTATCGCTGAGGAACTTTTCGGCGTCGCCGTCTCGCCCGCTGTCAGTCGTCCCGGCAAGCTCGAACTCGCTTCGGGCGGCACGCTCTTTCTCGATGAAATCGAGAAGCTGCCGAAAAAAACGGCTGCAGCGCTGGCAGCAGCCCTGCGTGAGGGCAAGGCGCATCGTCTCGACGAGACGGTGGTGCGTCCGATTGACGTGCGCGTCATTGCCGACTGCGACAGCGATCTCAAGCGTTTGACGGAGCGCGGACTTTTTGATCGCGGTCTTTATGATCTTGTTTCACGCAGCGTCATCCGAATGCCGGCGCTGCGCAATCGGCGCGAGGACATACCTCTGCTTGCCGAGCAGATCATTCGCGAGATTGCCGAGCAGCACCGCATGGAGCCGAAGCAGCTTCTGCCCGAGACGCTGACACTTTTGGAGCAATACGATTGGCCCGATAATATCAAGCAGCTGCAGAGCGTTTTGGAGCAGGCGTTTTTCCATACCGCCGGCACGGTGATCGCTCCGGAGAACATCAATCTCATGGGCGATGTGAAGCCGGATGACAACTGGAAGAGTGATCGCGAGATATTCCTGCGTGCATGGAAGTCCGCCGGCGGCAATGTCAGTCGGCTTGCGAATCTCCTTGATGTCAGCCGCGTGACGCTCTATCGCTATTTGAAGAAGTTTCAGCTGGAAAAACCGTGAGGAGGAAGTTTTTTGCGACTGCGCAGAAAGCCGTGGGTGGATGAGGCCATTCACGCGTACGATGATTTTGTCTATCCTAAGGATCGTCCGGCGGGCGAGGCGGAGAGAGGCCGCTGGCAGGAGGTTTTCGGACGCGAGGCGCCGCTTTTCGTCGAGCTTGGCACGGGAAAGGGAGATTTTATCAGCGAGATGGCAGAGAGGAATCCGCAGGTGAACTTCATTGGCATCGAGAAGCAGCAGGACGTCCTCATTGCTGCCGCGCAGAAGGTGCGCGAAAAGGGACTGAAAAATGTGCGTCTGCTCGTCTTTGACATCGCGCAGCTTGAGAAGATCTTTGCTCCCGCAGAGATCACACGCTTCTTCGTGAATTTCTGCGATCCGTGGCCTAAGGCGCGGCACGCAAAGCGCCGTCTCACGCACCGCAGCTTCCTCATGCGCTACAAGGCGCTTCTTGTGCCCGGAGGCAGTCTCTTCTTCAAGACGGACAACCGTGCGCTCTTTGATTTTTCCTTGGAAGAGTTCCGTGAGATGGGGCTTTCCCTGCACGACGTCTGCTACGATCTGCACAGAGAGGCGCGTCCCGACAACGTGATGACGGAGTATGAAAGAAAGTTCAGCGGCAAAGGCGAGAAGATCAACCGCTGTGAGGTTACATTCGCCTGAAGGAGGGGCTTATGGAAAAACAGGAAGCGCAGGAGACAAAAGGCAGGAAGAGCTTCTGGGTCAGCGACATGGAGGCGGTTCTCGCCATCTTCATTGTGCTCCTCGTTTTTGGCAGCATCAATGTGTTCAGTTCGAGTTTTATTCTTGCGGAAACGAATTTCGGTTCGCCGTATTTCTTTTTGCAGCGTCAGCTTATCAATCTTGGAGCGGGCTTCTTCTGCTTCTTTCTCGGCTGCCGCGTGAACTACCATCGCTGGCGCGCGTGGATCGTGCCGGTCGTCGGCGTCACGATTCTTGCGCTGCTCGCCGTGCTTCTCGTGGGCGCGGAGGTCAACGGCTCAAAACGCTGGCTCGGTGCGGGAGGCTTTCAGATCCAGCCGGCAGAGATTGCAAAGCTCGTTTCTTTGATGCTCATTTCCGCCTATGCGGCGTATCGCGTGCGCAACGACAAGCCCATCGACATCCTTTTTCCCAACCCGCAGTATCTGCTGATTCTTTTCATGGGACTTTTGATTGAGCTGGAGCCGGACGGCGGCACAATGTTCATCGTTATCTTCGTGCCGTTCGTACTCATGTGCATTGCGGGGCTTGAAAAGACGAAGGTTCTGACGACTGTTGCCATCTTTGCGGCGGCGGGCGCGGCGCTTTCTGTCCTGCAGCCGTATCGTCTGGCGCGTCTCAAGGTCCTTATGGATCCGTGGGCGGATGCGCAGGGCATCGGCTATCAGACGGTGCAGTCGCTGTCTGCCATCGGCTCGGGGGGGCTCACGGGCATGGGACTCGGCATGGGCGTGAGCAAGTACAGCTATCTGCCCGAAGCGCATACGGATTTCGCCTTTGCTATTTTCAGCCAGGAAACGGGCTTTTTGGGCGTCATCCTCATGCTGGTGCTTTACTCGGCGTTTACTGTCTATGGCGCGCGTATCGCAAATGCTGCGGCTGATGCTTACGGACAGTTTTTGGCGACGGGCATCCTTCTCTTGATCAGCGGGCAGGCGGTCGTCAATCTCTTGATGGTCGGCGGTCTTTTGCCCGTCATTGGTGTGCCGCTGCCTTTCATCAGCTACGGCGGCACATCGCTGATGATCAGCATGGCGAGCGTCGGCATCTTGCTGAACATCGGTCAGCATGGCACGGGCGCGTCGAGCCGCAGCAAACTTCGCGAAGCCTTGGAGCGTGATGTGGCGAAGAAGAAAGCCGAGCGGCATCTGCGTCTCGTGAAGAAGTGAGGCGAACGAAGAGGTGTGATGGCAAGCATCTATGGAGAATGGGGAGCCGCGCACGCTGAAAGAAATGGAAAGCACGGATGAAAGAAAGAGGAGAGGGATTTTGCAGCTTATTTCCATCGTTGTTCCCGTCTTTAACGAGGAGGACAACTTAGAGCATTTTTATCAGGCGATTTGCGATGTCATGACTACGACGAAATATGACTTCGAGCTGATCTTCGTCGACGACGGCTCACGCGACAGGAGCCGCGAGATCCTGCGCCGCTTGGAAGAGCGCGATGTGCGCGTGCAGCCGATCTTTCTGTCACGCAACTTCGGGCATCAGATCGCTCTGACGTGCGGTCTTGACCATGCGGACGGCGCAGCGACGATCATGATGGACGGCGATATGCAGCACCCGCCCGCCTTGATTCCGACGCTTCTTGCCAAGTGGGAAGAGGGCTATGAAGTCGTTCAGACGATACGGGAGACGACGGAGGGCGTCGGCTGCTTGAAGAAAGCGACGTCGTATTGGTATTACAAGGCGCTCAACAGCATCTCGCGCGTGCATATCCAAGAAGGCGGCTCGGATTTTCGTCTTATGGATCGCAAGGTTGTGCTCGAATTTCGCCGCTATCGTGAACGGGCGCGTTTCATTCGCGGCATGATCGGCGCTATGGGCTATCGGCAGGTGCAGATTCGCTTCGTTGCGCCCAAGCGCTTTGCGGGGGTATCTAAGTTCTCTCCGCGAAAGATGCTGCGCTTTGCACTCGACGGCATCCTTGCTTTTTCGACGGTGCCCTTGCGTCTGGGGCTTTATGCGGGCTTTATTTGCGGTATCTTGAGCATACTCTTGCTCTTGCACGTGCTTTACATCAAGTTCATCGAGGGCAGCGCCGTGCCCGGCTGGGCGACGATCACGGCGTGCGTGCTGCTGTTTGGCGGTTTGCAGCTCGTCGCGCTCGGCATCCTTGGCGAGTACATCGGGCGTATTTTCGAAGAAGTCAAGCGCCGTCCGCTCTACCTCGTCGCGCGCGGCAAGCCGCGGGAAGCCGCACACGCGATGACAGAAAGCGGTGCGCCAAGAGAGACGGACATGGAGAAAGGGGAAGTGCATGATGCTGAAGAAACGGGAAGTCCTTCATGAAGTACGCCGCTACTTTGTGGTTCTTTTCGGCTGCGCTGTCTGCGGCGTGGGCATCAACCTCTTCATCCTGCCGGCGAACCTTCTGACGAGCGGTCTTGGCGGCATCGCCATTCTGCTGCATTACTTCGTGGGCTGGCCTGTCGGCGTGCAGCTTCTCGTCTACAATCTGCCGATTCTCTACCTTGCTCATCGCTTCGTGGGAAAGCGCTATGCTGTCGATACGATCTTGGGCACGGTACTGTTCTCCTTTGGCATCGACGTATGCAGTCCGCTTTCGGCGCTGCATCCCGTGCGGGACACGATGCTCAATGCGATCTTTGGCGGTGTCGTTTCCGGTATCGGCTATGGAGTCATTTTCCGCTTCGGTTCAAATACGGGCGGCGTTGATGTGTTTGGCGCCATCTTGAAGAAGTATTGGTCGATCGACGTCGGTACGGGCGTGTTTCTGCTCAACATGCTCATCATCGCTGCATCGGCGGCGCTTTTCGATCTTGAGACGGCGCTTTTTACGCTCGTCTGCATCTATGCGACGGCGGAGCTGACAAACCGCTGGGCGGCTGGCTTCAATCGCGAGAAGGCGATCTTCATCATCT
>NZ_JBQNBV010000070.1:0-10649 GCF_052169755.1 Selenomonas sp.
CCGTGCCCTCGCCCACACAGGACAGAGGATCTTCCGCGATGAGGACAGGCATCCCCGTCTCATGGCTCAGAAGCTTGTCGAGGTTCGTCAACAGCGCCCCGCCGCCCGTCATCATGATGCCGTGATCCATGACGTCGGCAGCAAGCTCCGGCGGCGTCTTTTCAAGCGTGCCCTTGACGGCGTCAACGATCTTATAGATCGGCTCGTTCAAAGCATCACGTACCTCGCTCGCACGGATGGAGAGCGTCTTGGGCAGACCGCTGACGAGGTCGCGCCCGCGGATGTCCATTTCACGATCAACATCGGGCGTCACGATAGCAGAGCCGATCGTGATCTTGATCTCCTCCGCCGTACGCTCACCGATCATGAGATTGTACTGACGCTTGATATACTGTACGATGGAAGAATCCATCTCGTCGCCGCCGATGCGGATCGAACGGCTCGTGACGATGCCGCCGAGCGATATGACGGCGATCTCCGTCGTGCCGCCGCCGATGTCAACGACCATGCTGCCCGTCGCTTCCTCTACGGGAAGCCCTGCGCCGATCGCCGCTGCCATCGGCTCTTCAATCAAGTACGCCTCACGCGCCCCCGCCTGCTGCGCCGCATCGATGACAGCGCGTTTTTCCACCTCTGTCACGCCCGAGGGCACGCCGACGACGACGCGCGGACGCACAAAAGACTTCGTATTCATCGACTTTCGAATGAAGTACTTGAGCATCGCCTGCGTCACGTCGAAGTCAGCGATGACGCCGTCCTTCATCGGACGAATGGCGATAATATTGCCCGGCGTCCTGCCGATCATGCGCTTTGCGTCCTCACCGACGGCAAGAACTTCGCCGTTCTCACTCTTTATCGCTACGACAGACGGCTCGCGCAGTACGATGCCTCTGCCCTTCACATGCACCAATGTATTCGCGGTTCCAAGGTCGATGCCCATATCACGGGACAAGCCACCGAAAAGACTCCACATGTTGAAATAAAACTCCCTTCTCTTTGCACACACTCTGTATGTATCTGTAAAAATCTGTCAAAAAGCCTTGTCAATCATAGCTATAATGGCTGATGAAGATACGAGTTCTATTGTATCATACCTTCTTCTTTTAGGGAAATAAATTTATCATAACCTAAGACGATATGGTCAAGCACGGGGATGCCCATGACCGCCCCCGCTTCCACCATACGGCGCGTCAAGGCGATATCCTCACGGCTTGGCGTCGGATCACCCGACGGATGATTGTGCACGAGAATGACAGAAGCCGCCGCCCACGCAATCGCTGCCTGAAACACCTCGCGCGGCTGCGCGATCGAATGTGTGAGCGTGCCTACGGAAATCGTCTTGAGGCCAAGGATATGATTCTTCATGTTCAAAAGCAGCACAGCGAAGTGCTCCCTTCGCTCGAAACGAAACCGCGGCATGACATAATTTGCAGCATCGGCAGGCTCGTGTACGATCACTTGCTGCTCCGCCGCCTTGTACGCAAGACGACGCCCAAGCTCCACGGCGGCGAGGATTGTCGCCGCCTTCGCCATGCCTACCCCCTTGATCGAGGAAAGCTCTCGCACACTCATCTGCGTGACGGCAGAGAGACCGCGCTCCTTATACAGCGAGAGCACCTTCTCCGCCACATGCAGCGCCGAATCGTCCCTAACGCCCGTGCGCAGAAGAACGGCGAGCAGCTCCGTGTTGGAAAGGCTCGCCGCACCCGCCGCCAAGAGCTTCTCGCGCGGCCGTTCATCTTCGGGCAAATCACGCACCAGAAACGCCATAGAGATCGACCCCCGCTTTTTTTGCAAGTTCTGCCGTACAGTGAAGCGGCAGACCGACGACATTCGAAAAAGATCCTTCGATACGCTCGACAAAGACGGCGGCGCCCCCCTGCACCGCATAGGCGCCCGCCTTGCCCAGCGGCTCGCCCGTCGCCACATAACGCGCGATCACCGCCTCAGAAAGCGGCGCAAAAAATACATGCGTCTTGGCGACTGCGGAAAACTCCCGTCCCGCTTTCACCCAAACGACGCCGGTCAAAACCTCGTGCCTACGTCCCGAAAGCGCCGAGAGCATCGCTCGCGCCTCCGCTTCATCCGCAGGCTTTCCGAAGATGCGCCCATTGAGCGCGACGACGGTATCCGCGCCGAGGACAGGCAGTCCCGTATGCGCCGCCACGGCACGCGCCTTGATGCTTGCATTGGCGAGGACGAGTTCTTCCGCATCCTTCGCCTCACGCATTTCCTCCGCCTCACTCGCCTCCACGCGAAACGATGCGCCGATTTGCGCAAGAAGGTCACGGCGGCGCGGCGACGCCGATGCCAAGATAAACATAGGAATCGCCTCCTCAATAGCGCCGGAAAAGAACGAGTGCAACGATGACGCCGATAAGGCTCATGATATTCGGCGTGAAGGAAAAGCCGAAGTTCACGCTGACGACGAAAAGATCCATCGCCACAGGCGCTAAAACGAACGCCGGATGCGTGTCGGAAAGAAGCGGCGCGATAGAAGAAAGAGCATCCACGCCGCGCAAAGCCTCGCCCAAGAGGCCGCCAAGCACCGCGCCCGTCAAGATGAATACAGCACATATACCAAAACCGCGCCCCGAAGAAAACTTCACAAAAATCCCCCCAAAGGAAACACCGCTTGCTTCGGCGGCTTCTTGGAGAATCTCTGATAAATCCAGCCGCCCATCTTCGCACATCCATCCGGCGGCTTCCTTTTATCAGCGCTTCCCCAGACCCATCGACAGTCAAACGGCGCTGCATGATTGATTGCTCCTGTTTTTTTCTAGCCGCGCAACATAAATCCTGCTCGACTAAGGTCATTTCTTTCATGCCGTACAGACGAAAAAACCTCCCCCGCGAACGAGGGAGGCAAAAAAGTCATTACATAAGGTAGCGCAAATAGACGTAGACCGTCGATGTAAGGATCGTCAGAATCATCAGCGGGAAGCCGATTGCCATGAAGCGGACAAACGTCATGGGAACGCCTCTCTCCGCCGCCATGCCGGCGACGATGACGTTTGCAGATGCGCCGATGATCGTGCCGTTGCCGCCAAGGCAGGCGCCGAGCGCAAGGCTCCACCAGACCGGTTCAAGATTCGAAACACCCATCGAACCCATGTCCTGAATCAGCGGAATCATCGTCGCGACAAACGGAATATTGTCGAGGAACGCCGAGACGATCGCACTCATCCAGAGGACGAGCATCGAAGTTTTCGTCACGTCACCGCCCGTGAGGTTGACGCCCTGCACCGCGAGATCACGGATGACGCCCGTCTCCACGAGACCGCCGACGGCGATAAAGAGACCGATGAAGAAGAAGATCGTCGGCCACTCGACGCCGTGCATCGCGTGCTCGACAAACTCTTCCTTGCCGACCAAAAGAAGCAGCAGGAACGCGCCCGCAATCGCGATAAGCGAAGACTCAAGACCCGTGAGCGAATGGAGGAAGAACATCAAGATGACAAGCCCGAGTACGAACAGGCATTTCCTTAGAAGCGGAATATCCTTAAGCTCGTCCCATTCGTTTTCCTGCATCACGAGAGCCTTAAGCTCCGGCTTCGTCGTCAGATGCTTACGATAGAGCAGGACGAAGATCGCTGTAATGAGAATGAGGTTGATGATCGAAATGATCGCGAGGTTCTCGATGAACGCCGCGAACGTCAGCTCCTTGACGGCGCTGCCGATCATGATATTCGGCGGATCGCCGATAAGCGTCGCCGTGCCGCCGACATTCGATGCGATGACCTGCGCCAAAAGGTACGGCATGACATCGACGTGGAGTTTCGTCGTGATACTGAACGTGACCGGCACCATCAAGAGCACCGTCGTCACGTTATCAAGGAATGCCGAGCAGACAGCCGTGATCAGCGACAAGTAGATCAAGAGGTTCACAGGGTCAGCCTTTGCCCTCTTTGCCGCCCAGACGGCGATGAAATTGAACAGCCCTGTCTTGCTCGTGATGGCGACGATGATCATCATGCCGATCAAAAGCCCGAGCGTGTTGAAGTCGATGTGGTGGACGGCGGTCTCCTGCGTCATGATGCCCATGACGATCATGAGGATCGCGCCGATCATCGCAATGATCGTACGGTGAATCTTCTCTGAGACGATCACCGCATACATCGCGACGAAAATAATACCAGCTATTGTTTCCTGTTCCATAAAAACCTCCTTGCATCTTAGACTGCCAATGAGCACGACAGTCCTACACACACGCTGCCCGCCTTTCTCCGTCAAGCTGGAGAGGCAAAAGAACGGCGGACAGCCGACCGAAAAATAGACGGAGCCCTTGTTTGAACAGACTCCGCCTAAATTTCACTTATTTAACTCTTCCGTGCCTATTATAGCAGATTATCATACATTTGGGAAGAGGGGCTTCTTAATTCTTCCGCAAGCATCGGTGGAAGGATTGAGGAACCCTGTCCTCATGCCATTTCGCGTGACGTCTGAACATACGTCCTGAAAGGTCACTTTGCAAATGCACGAAACGTCTCCACATGCAGCCTCTTGCCGTCCGTCCTGCATACGACGGCGCCATTCTCATCGGTGCGGTAAATTTTTATGCCCCTTTCCTGCAGCCGCTCAACAACTTCATCTGCCGGATGTCCGAAGCTGTTGTCCCGACCGACGCTGATGACGGCGAAGCGCGGTTGGGCGGCGGCAAGGAAGTTCTCTGTCGTCGAAGTCTTCGAGCCGTGATGCGCGACCTTCAGAACAGTGCATTGAGGATTCTTCCCCTCCGCGAGCATAGCCTGCTCCTGCTCCGCGACGAGATCGCCCGTGAAGAGGAACGACGCCGCGCCATAGCTCACGCGGATGACGTTCGAGTACTCGTTGCCCGTCGCGCCATTCGCTGCGCCGCCCTCCATCTGCGGCGCGTAGAGGATCTCGACCGCCACGCCGTCGAGATCGATATGCTCGCCCGCCTCCGCAGGAGCTAAACGCTGCAGCTCAGGCGCATCGAGAGAGCAGCCGAGCACACGCGCATACTCGCTGCGCGGCTCGTGCGCCGTCAAGACCATGCCGACGGGCAGTCGACGCAGGATGCCGCCCGCACCGCCCGCATGATCTTCATGCACATGCGTGAGGATGATATAGTCGAGCCTTCGCACGCCGTAATGTGCGAGATACGGCACATCGACGCGCGAGCCGATGTCGTAGCCGCCGTCGCGCGTGCCGCCTGTATCAATCATCAATGCCCTGCCATGCGGCGTCACGACGAGCGCCGCATCTCCCTGCCCCACGTCGATGAAATGCACCGCCATCTCCTGCGGGCGCGAAAACTGCCATAAGACGACGGCAGCAGCAGCGAGCAGAAGCGCTGCAAAAAGCGCCTTGCGCCGCCCGCTGCACCATGCCAAAATAATCTTTCGGCGCTCCTCAGACTGCACAAATACGGCAAGCATAGCAAAGTAGATGCAGGCGAGCGGAACGGAAAGCGTCGGCAGATACACCTCGCCGCCGGGCATAGCTGCCAAAAGGCGCGTACACTCGTAGACAAGCCCCAAGAGCAGGCTGTCCGCGAGGAAGATCATCTTCGCCAAAAACGGCAGCACGAAGGACACGAGTCCCGCGAAAAGTCCCGCAACGATGACAAGCTCCACGACGGGCACGACGATGATGTTCGCCGCAAGCGAGGAGAGCGACAGTCGATGAAAATACCACGCGAGGAGCGGCAAAGTCGCGAGCTGCGCCCCGAGCGTGACGGCAAGACTCATCGCTGCAAAGCGCGGCAAAAAGCGCAGGCGCGAAAGCCGTTCGCAAAAAGGCGGCGCGAGGTACAAAAGCCCCGCCGTCGCCGCGAACGACAGTTGGAAACTGACGTCAAACGCCATGAGCGGCTCGAAGAAAAGCAGCCCCATGCCGACAAGAGCCAAGAGCCGCCGCGCGTCGCTCTCGCGCTCCAAGGCGAGCGCGAAGAACGCGAGCAATCCCATCGCGCCCGCACGCACAGCAGGCGGCACACAGCCCGCGAGCACACAGTACAGCACGACAACGGCGGTGACGAAAACCGCCGTCACGACGGGACGCAGGCGAAGGAGCGCACCGAGCCACGCCATGACTGCCGCCAACAGCGTAATATGCGAGCCGGACACCGAAAGGATATGCACGATGCCTGTCGCCGTGAACGCTTCGACAAGCTCGGGCTTAATGCCCTCGTAGCCGCCAAAGAGCATGGCGAAAATCGCCGCCGCATCCTCCTTGGGCATCACGCTTTCCATCGAAGCGCGGTATGACGAGCGCACCCGTTCGCTCCAACGCAGCACGGGATGCGCCGTCCCCGCTTCCCATGAAATCCCCGGCTTCTTCGCCGAAAGACGCGCGCGCACGCCCTTGACCGCCGCCGCGCGCTCCACATCAATGCGCCCGGGATTGCCGTAGCCGTAGATGCCCTTGACTTTCCCGAACGCCGTGATTTCTGCGCCGATCTCGGGCAAGTCGCCGACCTCACCGCGCATCTCCGAGATATAGAGTGCGCCCGATGCCGTCTGCACCTCGCCGCGCCGCCGCACGCGCTCTGCCTCCACCGTATAGCGCACGAGCGTTCCCTGCGCCGTCTCGCGCACCTGCGGCGCTTCGACGAGTACCCCCTCGATCGTTGCCTCCTGCCCGATCAACTGCGAAACATCATCCGCAGGCAAAGCCGCCCCCCAAGCGAATCGCCATGCACCGAAAAAGAGAAAGAGCAGCAAGAACGCCAGCCACGTCCTGCTGCTCTCGCGCACGAGAAGAAAAAGCGACAAGAAGAAGAACCCCGCCATGCCGATGGCGAGCCAACCGCTCGAAACGCACAGCCAATCCGCTCCGTAGATGCCGAGCAAAAGCGCAAGGAAAAGCCCATTGAGAAAAACAAGCTGCTGCTGCCCTGTCTTCATGATGACTCCTGTCTTTGAACTTCCCAGTAGGAATCACTGATAAACTCTGCCGCTCATTTTCACACATCAGCGCTTCCCTATATGATTCAGCCGCTCCTAATCATACACATTGACTACAATTCTTGTGATAAATCCCTTTTTCACCGTGAACGACATACTGTTCGCCGCGCTTACATTGTAGGTGTATACCGTCACCATTTCATCTACCCGCTGCCTGTAGACCTGCATTTCCTTCTCTGGGAGTTTCGGCGCCATGTTTTTCTCGATCTTCACTTCATCTGCCGTGCCGTAAACTTCGGACAGGACGGATTCGGGCATACCGACGCTAATGCCGTCCACAGTGCTCGCCGTCCCCTTCTGATTCGTTTCAATTTTGCACACCGTATATCTTCCATCGCCGCCCCAATCGATGAATTTTATGCTGACACCGTCATAAGTATACACGGGAGTAGAGCCGCTTGAGCGATACCCCGGCTGTCCCAAGACGGAAATGACTTTTCCCATGGAATCATTGCCGTGGATTCCAGCCAGCCCCGCTTGTTCGGCATAGATTGAGCAGCTTATAGGTATCGCACCGAAATTATAGCTGTATTCCACAGGTCGCCGTGCCAAGCCAATAGAAGAAACGCACACAGCGCAAAAAAGAACCGCCGCCATCTTCTTGCAAGTCTTCGTTTTCAGCATCTTTCCCGCCTCCATTCCCTCTCATCACGCGAAAACGGATCGCCGTTTCCTCACAATACAATCTTGTCCTTCATCTTCTCATACTTCGCATCGCCGATGCCCTTGACGCGCTTGATCTCCTCGGGCGATTGGAACGCGCCGTTTTCCGTGCGGTACTCGATGATGCGCTTTGCCATAGCGGGACCGATGCCCGGCAGCTTATCCAGCTCCTTTTCGTCCGCCGTGTTGATGTTCACCATGCCGTCGGGCAAAGACCTCGCCGCGCCGCTTGCTGTCGGTGCGCCCTGCGCCGCTCTGCCCTCTGCCGCCACTGGCGCTTTCTCCGGCACAGTGACCTGCACGCCGTCCTTGAGTTTCTGCGCGAGGTTCACGCCGTTCGTATCCGCCGTCGGCAGAAAGCCGCCGCAGGCATCGACCGCATCTTTCGCCCGCGCCCCCTCGGCGAGCCGCACGACGCCCGGATGATTGACCGCGCCCGCGACATAGACGACGATCTCGCTCTCCTTGACCGACATTTCCCGCACAGGCGCCGCGCCCGCATCCAGCTCGACGGCGTCATCCTGTCCGCGAGCCCCCGCATAGAAGGCGCCGCCCGCCGCGAGTGCGACGACTGCCAAAAGCACAAGCATCGACTTCTTGAACATCGGCATGGTGTTCAGCCTCCTCAGCAAAGCTGCACGGACAGATTTCTCCCCGATCGGTCAATCCTAACGGCGATATGCCACAGTATCGCACTGCCCCTTCACTTGCTCCTCAATAAACCGCTGCATATCCTCGCCTGTCACCTTCTCCGCCGACAAAGATGCCGCCGCTTCTTTCGGCATCATCTCCGCACGACTTGCCTTAGGCTGGGGATCGTTCTCTCCCCAATCCCTTATTTGCGCGGGTGCAGACGGCGTGCTCGGCGGCATATATACCTTGACCGCAGACGTCCTCTTTGGCGCGGCGGGCGAATGTTTCCGATGCACGGCCTTTACAGCAGCCCTCAAGCCGCCATCGTCCAAGCCCCGCGCGAAAAACACCTCCCCCGAGGAAAAAAGCAAGCGTCCATCCGCTGCATCATAGCGGATGGTATCGTGAAGCGCCCTCTCACGATGCTCATGAAAGAACTTCTCCACCTCCGTCACGTTCCAAGCCGTTGCCTTCGGATAGCAAAACGACGGCTTTTGCTGAAAAAATGCTGCAAACTCCTTCTGCGCCGCTTGCGGATAGAGAAAGCAAAGATCGATCTCCTCCTCGGGCAGCAGGCTGATCTCATCTCGAAACCAACTCCAATAGGCCTCCATATCCTCCATCGCATACGACGTATTCCCATGCGGCCTCATGAGGATGCAGGCAACGCCCGCACCCTCATCTTTCACCTTGTATGAAAAAATCCTTTGCTCATCCGTTTCGATGATGTATCGCTTCATAGCGTCAACGTCCTTTTCGTCCTCGTTCTTTGAATTTTACAGCAAATTCATCGTACTTCTCTCGGATTTCCTTCGCCAACCTCTTGCCTTCTTGCCATACTTCTTCGCGCAAACAAGCGGTTTTCCCTCTTTCCTGTGGCAAAGAATTTTCTCGCTCTTGCATCTTTGCGCGGACTTCCTGCATAAATACTGTGCTCTCGGGCATGTTCTTCGGCTTCTGAATCGCTCGAAAAATACCGCCATCTCGGTGCAGCGCCGCCTCTTTATCTATGCGCCCGATTTCAGCTTTGCACTTCCTGCCCTCGTCGGCAAGCGCATCGGCATGACGACGAACTTCCGAAGGCATCTCGACGTGCGCTTTTTGCACGGATTCCATCACATATTCCATCACATTTTCCACGGACGCACAGATCTCGTCGATCTCTTTCCAAGCCATACGCTCACCTGCTTATTGTGCCGTAAGGATTTCCGGATTTTCTGCGATCTGCTCCAGATGTTCTTTCGTCAGCTTGTCCTGATAGACATCCGCCAGCGCCGTATCGTCACGACTCGCCGCACGCATCATGCCCAAGCGCTCATGCAGCATATCCTCGTCCTTATTCGGATAATACTTCTTCATACTCGACAACAGCGCTTCTTCGATCTGCTTGCTTTCCTCACGCTCCAGCCTGCCTTGCAGGTAGTTGCTGAAATGGACGCTGTCATAGCCGAGCGTCTTGTAGGCTTCGGCGACAGCCTGAATCTCCGCGCCCTCCATGCGGCTGCGCCCGGTTTCGAAGAGAAACTCTTCCGGCAGCTCGATGCCGATGCGCTCTTCCAGCCCCTTCGTCAGCTCCATCGTGCCGAGCGCCATATAGCGGTCGCGGTTCTCCTTGAGCTTGGCGTAGTCGATCTCTGTATCCGGAATCTGTTTCTTGAGATACGCATAGTATTCTTCAAAGGACGGGAAGTTTTCCTGCCGCATCCAATCCTCGTGCTCTTCTGCTTCTTCAACACGATAGCCGACTTCCTCCGCCTTCTCCTCCTCTTCGATAATCCCCATCTTCTTGGCAAGATATTCGATACCCTTGATGACGACCTTGAACACCAGCTGCCCCACGATCGGGCCGATGACCGGCCCTAAAGGACCCTTCTGCAGCCCTGTCAAAAGCCCCACAAAAGCGCTCGCCTTCGATGCAAGCTGCCCTACGATGCCCACCGCGCTGCCCGAAAGCTCTGCAAGCGTTCGCCCTACACCGCCGAGCGCACTGCCGATGCCGCTCGCCACCGTGCGCAAAGCGCCGCCGACACTGCTGATGAAGCTACCAATACTGCTGAAAAACCCCATTATGTCCTTCCCCTCTCTTATGTGTACGACAACATGACCATTCTCTTTGTCACGCAAATCATTTTTGCCTGCGCATCTTTTACGATTTCCCGCATCACCTCGCGCAGAGCGGTTTCACGCTCTGCATCTTCCTCCGTATAGGTATTCCAATAGAGATACATCAAGACCATGTCCTCACCGCAGCGTTCGACTGCCTGGCGCAAACCTTGTGCAAATCGTTGGAAACGCTCCCCGTCCGCCGCCTTTTCCTCTCTGCCCGCGCTGCCGTTCTTCAAGTATTCATGATAAACCTTGAGCCATTTCGCGCCGCCTTGCAAAAGCGACAGATAGTCTGCGACGCTCCTCGCGTCGATC
>NZ_JBQNBV010000071.1:0-10591 GCF_052169755.1 Selenomonas sp.
GGCTTGACTTCTTGGACTTTCATAGTAAACTACACGCACAAACGTCCACTTCGTGGACATTGTACGCCGCCCTTAATGAAGCCAAGCCAATCGGTCTGCGCCTACGGCTTGACCGATTGGGGCTTCATAGTAAACTACACGCACAAACGTCCACCTTGTGGACATTGTGCGCCGCCCTTAATGAAAGTTACCCAATCAGTCTGCGCCCTTCGGGCTTGACTTCTTGGACTTTCATAGTAAACTCAGCTGCTTGCGTAAAATATAACTGTTCCAAAGCTGCTCTTCGATGAATCGCGCACCGCGCAGTCCCATCAGCGGCACATCGGTCAAATGGATACGGTCGAGCACGGGATAAGCGACAGGCAAAAACTGCGCTTGCCGCAGCTCGACCTGCGCCGCTTCGTTGCTGCTTGCAAGAAGCAGCCCGCCGTTCATCGAAGCGAGGAAGGAATCCAATCCCGCCGTATGCGTTTCGGAAAAAACTTCATCGACAATCGTTCGATTCATCAACGCATCGTCCGTATCCGCCGCAACAGCGAGATGACGCACATCCGCCCACTCCGTTCGCAGCGCCTGCGCCAGCCCCCATGCCATAGATACGGGCGCCCGCACGAGCGCTTTATCGAACCAAAGCTCACCCCACATGCTCTTTATTTCGTTCAGACGCAGAAAATCTTCCTTTTCCACATGAGAAAGTTCTTCCTGCGCATCCTTTTCGCGCGGTGCGGGCAAAGCGCATGTGATCTCTTCGAGCCACCGCCGTGTACCCGCCCTGCCGTAAGGCGGCAGCGGTGCGACAAACGGCGTGCCGTACCTCTCCGAAAGCGTCTGCGCCGGAGCCAATCCAAGCTCTCTATGCACGACGATGTTGAGCGCGGCGGCGGGCAATCGCTCGACTTCCGACACCTTCACACCACAGCCAAGGACGACATTCACCTCATAACCCGCTAATCGCAGGAGGCGCACGAGTTCCTGCGCGTCGTTCACCCCTTTATAGTAGCCTGCTGTCACGCCGAGGAGATTCACGCCATACGGCTTTTCGACTTTCTTCTCAGGCAGCAGCACATCAAGCGCAGCGCACGCGGCTTTTTGCCAGCCTTCGGCGAAGCTGCCCGCGAGGCCGCTGCTGTCAACGGCGACAATCGGCGAGCTTATGTCCGCCGCCCGCGCGATGGCGGCTACATCGTCGCCGATCAGCCCCGCGGCGCAGCTGCTGACGATCGCCAAAAGGCGCGGTGGCTCAGCGATATAGGGCTGCAGAGCTTCCAGCAGATAGTCCTCCGCGCCGAAGACGATGGCGTCGTTATCGAGCTGCGTGCAGCCGGTACGCTGCACGGCATCGCTCACGCCATGCTCGACGTGACGCAGCGCGAAGTAATGGCACCACATGGGGCCGTTGACGATGACGACCGCATCCCGCCAAGCGGCAAAAAACGCCATCGCACCCGCGAGCGCACAGCTGTCCGTCCAAGCGCAGACGTCATCGAAACGCCGTTCCTGCTCAGCCATAGATCAGACCTCCCCGGCTCTCGTGACGACAGACGATATGCACCATATCGTGCAGGAGCTTCTTTTCCATCGACCAGCCGACGGACGGCATGAGCGCGAGAAAGATCTGCCGCAGCTTCGCGTCGGTAAGCTCGTGCGTCGTCAGAACGAAATCCGACGCTTTGAAAAGCTCCTCTGCCTCGCGGCTGCCCTCGCAGGCGATCGGCGCATCCGTCAGGCGCACGAGCTCCTCTTCCATGACCTCGCGCCGCCCGGGCAGGAACGAATCAAGGAGGACGACGCCCGCCAGTTCGACGCCCGCCCTCTTTAGAATACGCATGACGATCTGCGGCTGAAACCAGTTGATATCGCGCCCGATGGCAAATGTCACGCGCCTTTCTGAGAGCGTCGGACGCACCTCTTCCACAGCGCGTTGAAACGCCTCTTCTTCGGTGCAAATCACTTCTTCCGCTTCCCTTTCCCTGCCGCAAAGTCTGCCGACTGCACGCAGCCACTCCTTCGTTTCATCCGATCCGACCGCATAGACGTCGGCAAGGTACGGCGTGCCGAAACGCTCATGAATGTGCCGCGCCAAGTCGACGAGGAGCGCCTGCTTCTCGTCGCTTCGCCGCCCGAGCACGATGAGAAGCTCCGCTGCCGGCACGACATCCATCTCAGACAGGGCGAGATACGACGGAAACTGTCCCTCGACGCGCAGGGAGAGAAGCCCGAGCAAGCGGCACAGCTCCTTCACGTACTCGCCGTGAATGCCGCCGCAGTCGCCGAGCAGCACGACGCTGCCCGCACGGCGCTTGGCCGGCTTCATGAAGCGATCGACGAGCACGCGTGCAGCGTCAAGGTAGCCTGCATAATACTCGCCGTCGAGAAAACCGTGCGCCGAGACGGCGCTGACGGGCAAGCCAAGCTCTTGCTCCATCTCCTCAGCCACGGCGCACGTATCGTCTCCAATGACGCCGCTCACACAGGAATTGGCGATAAATATCGCTTGCGGCTGATATTTTTCTGCGGCGAAACGTATGCACTCGCGCAGACGATCCTCGCCGCCGAAAATTGCCTCTGCATCCGACAAGGAGCTTGTCAGAAGCGGCACGGGCGAGAGACGCACCTTCGTTCCCGCCGCGCGCAGGCGGTAGAAGCTTCCCACGTCCATGCCGTGGGCGATATGAGCGCACGGACGCGGGCTGTGGAAGATGACGAGAGCGCCGCGCACGAAGGAAAGCGCACGCCAGACGCCCGGCATACTGCAGCTGAAATTCGTGCGGCGCATCACCATGCGTTTCGCTTCAGTTCCCATAGCTTTCCACCAGATCTTCCAACGCTTCAAACGCCATCGGCTTGGGGATGACTAGATCCGCATTTCCCTCAATCGCCGCCGCAAGTTCTTCATAAATCTTCGCCTGTGCAGAATCCGGCGCGTAGGCGATGAGCGTCTGCCGATGGATCTCCGCCTCGTGTACGGCGGCGGAGCGCGGGATGTAGGCGATGAGCTTTGTATCGAGGCGTGCGGCAAAGGCTTCCAAAAGCTCCTTTTCCCGCGCGACATCGCGCCCGTTGCCGATGATGCCGCCGAGCTTCACGACGCCTCGCGCAGCGAAGCGGCGCACACCCTTGGCAATGTTGTTCGCCGCGTAGAGCGACATGAGCTCCCCCGAGGAAACGATGTAGATTTCCTCGGCATAGCCTTCTCGTATCGGCACGGCGAAGCCGCCGCAGACGACGTCGCCGAGTACATCGTAGATGGCGACATCGACATCATCAAACGCATGAAGCGCCTTGAGCCTTTCGAGCGCCACGATGATGCCGCGCCCCGCGCAGCCGACGCCCGGCTCGGGGCCGCCCGCTTCGATGCAGCGCACACCGCCGTATCCCTCATGCGCGATTTCCGCAAGAGAGAGCGCCGCGCCCTTCTTGCTGCGCTCTGCATCGAGCACGGTGAGCGGCGCAATGCGCCCCAAGAGCAGCCGTGTCGAATCGTTCTTCGGGTCGCAGCCGATCTGACAGACCTTCTTTCCCCCGCGCGAAAACGCTGCCGATACGTTGGCGGCAGTCGTCGACTTGCCGATGCCGCCCTTGCCGTAAAACGCAATCTTCTTCAAGTTTGCAGCCCCTTCCTTTAGGACCACTGATAAATTCAGCCGCCCCTCTTCATTTTATCAGCGTTTCCTTTCCCCTTTACTCCACCGCCGAGAGAAATTCCTGCCGCGACTGGAGAAAAGCGTCGCCGTAGAGAATCCATGCCGTTTCCTGCACGCCGAAGACGATGTTCTGTGAAAGATTGTAGACGTAACGCGCCCACGGATGGCCGATCTGCTTTTCCCGCACGGCTGTCATCTGCTGAAGAGACGGATCTTCCATGTACTGCCTGCCGTAATTCTCTTCACGCGTTTCTGCGTCCTCATAACTCGGCAAAAAAAGGTAGTCGGGATTCGCCGCGACGAGCTGCTCCTTCGTCATCTCCTGCCCCATGCGGTTGCCTGCGGCAGCCTTTGCATTGATCGACGCCGTATGGCTGCAAAGCTCGTCGAAGGTGCAGCCGGCGCCGCCGTAGTTGGGCATGATGGAAATGAGCGCGATGCTCTTGTGCTTCTTTTCCTCGGGAACATCCTTCATCTTCTCTTCGATCTCCGCGAGCTTTTCCTCCATCTTCGCGATCAGCCGTTCACCGCGCTCCTTCTCATCGACGGCTGCTGCAAAGAGGCGGATATTGGCATGGATGTCCTCCATCGTCGCCGCCGCACGGCAGACGACGACCGGCACGCCGAGCGCACGCATGGCATCAGCGTTCTCGCGGGGAAGCCACGGCGTGACGATGATGAGGTCGGGCGAGAGCGCGGCGACCTGCTCGACAGACGGACTGCGCGTGATGACCGTGGGGATTTTCCCGCGCACCCACGGCACATTCGTATGCTTCTCGTCCGCGAGCGAGTCGTTGACCGCCGCCATGCGCTCCGGCTCGACAAGACCGAGCATCATTTCGTCCGTGCCCGCGCTGATCGTCAAGATGCGCTGTGGCTTATGCGGAATCTCGACAACAGTTCCCTCCGCATCGGTCACACGGTACCCGCTCGACGCCTCATCCCTTTCGCCCATGCAGCCCGTCAGAAAGAGCGCCGAAAGGAGTGCGGCGCATGTGAAGACTGCAGCAAATCGCGGATACTTCTTTGCCTTATACAATTTGTTCCGCCCTCTCTTCCAAATCGCCCTCGATGGAGAGGAACAGCTCGCGCAATTCCTCTTTCGTCTCCTCACGCGCTTTCCACAAGCCGCGCTGCTCTGCTTCTAAGAGCGTTTCCGCCATGCGGTGCAGCGCCCAGGGGTTGACCTCCTGCAGCCACTCCTGCATCGACGCATCGAGCACATACTTGCGCGCATATCCTTCGTACATCCAATCATCCATGACGGCGCTCGTCGCATCCCATTGATAGCTGTGCGCGAGATAATTCGCAAGGTCGGAAGCTCCCTTGTAGCCATGCTCTTTCATGCCCTCGATGAATTTCGGATTCATCGCCTCGCCGCGGAACAGTCGCTCGGCTTCTGCGGCGACGGTGCGCACGACGATGCGCTGACGGTCGCTTGTATCGCCGCTGTAAGAGCGCGGCGCCTTGCCCGTGAGCGCACGCACGGTGGCGATCATGCCGCCGTGGTAGGCGTTGTAATCGTCCGAGCTGAACATGTGCGTCTCGCGCGTGTCCTCGTTCTTGACCGTGACATCAAGCTCCTTCATGCGCCGCTGGAAAAGCTCGGGATCGTAGCTGCGCGCCATGCCGTCCGCACCGTAAGCCGTGCCCGAAAAGCGCGTGTAGACGGCCGCGAGATCGTCGAGCGTCTGCCATGCCTTCGACTCCAAAAGGTCGCCGACGCCCGCGCCGTAAGCGCCCGGCGGGTCGCCGAAGATACGGCACGAGGCGCGTTCCCAAGCAAGAGTATGCTCTTCGCCCTGCTCTTCGAGCCATGCCGTGTCCGCGAGGATGTGCTTGCGCACGAAATTTTCATCTGCACTCTCATCCTGCGCTGCTGCAAGCTTCACAGCCTCGTCGACCCAGCGGATGGCGTTCGGCACGGCATCGCGGAAGAGACCGCTGATGCGCGCCGTCACGTCGATGCGCGGCCGCTTGAGCTTGGCGAGAGGGATGACCTCAAGCCCGACGACGCGCTGCGACGGCCTCTGCCAGACAGGGCGCACGCCCATGAGGTAGAACAGCTCGGCAATGCACTGTCCATGACTGCGCATGTTTGAGCCTGCCCAGAAGACGATGCCGACCGCTTCCGGGTAGCGTCCCTCCTCGCTGATATACTGCTCGACGAGCGCATCACCCAGTTCCTTGCCGTACTCCCACGCCGCAGGCGTCGGCAGACAGCGCGGATCGAGTCCGTAGAAGTTGCGTCCTGTCGGCAGGACGTCTGCGCCGTTCGTCGTCGGCGCTCCCGCCGGTCCCGGCTCGATGTATCCGCCCGAAAGGGCGCGGAGCGTGCCCGTCAGCTCATCCTCCGTGCGCAGGAGGCGCGGCACGATCTTCTCCGTAACTTCGCCGAGCGCCGCCAGAAGTCCTTCCCTGCCCGCCGCACTGTACGAGGCGAACGGTTCCAAAGCCAATGCTTCTCTCGCCGCCTGCGGCATGTAGGCGCGCGCGGCGAGACGCACGAGAAGCAGGCGCATGACGTCTTCTATCGCATCGAGCTTTCTGCCGTACGTCATGCCGTCCTCCGTCATGCGTTCGCTGTGCTCCAAAAGCTCTTCGTAATCGTAGCCCTCTTCCTTGGCGATGAGGCGCAGGAGCGACGGCTCGCCGCCATGCTCGACGCGCACGAGCGCGAGCACGAGGTCCAAGAGTTTTTCAGCTTCCGGAACTTGCCCGAGGGTATGAAGCCCCGTGCGGATCTGCATGTTCTTGATGTCCGTCACATAATTGTGCAGAGCAGCGACATAGGCGTCGAAGTCCTCGCCTTCCTCGATGGAATCCTCGAAATGGCAGAGCGCCGCCTTCTCGCGCACGATTTTCTGTACCGCTGTCAAATTGTCTGGCTGCGCCGCACGGAAATGAACGTACTCGTCGAGCGCCTGCTCAAGCTCCTGCAGCTCGTCGAAAGCGCCCGCGAGCTGCATTGGCGGCGAAAGATGGCTGATGAGGCACGCTGCGCCACGGCGCTTCGCCTGTATGCCCTCGCCGACAATCGTGATCCAGTAGGGATATACGTCGGGCAGATCACCGAGCGAGACGTCAGGATAGCATTCGTTCGAGAGCGCCGTGCTCTTGCCCGGCAGCCACTCCAACGAGCCGTGCGTGCCGACGTGGACGACGGCGTCCGCCCGCCACAGATCGCGCAGCCAGTGATAAAAGCCGATGTAGTGATGCGTGGGCGCGGCGTCGGGCGAATGCAGCAACTTGCCCGGATCCTCGCCGAAGCCGCGCGGCGGCTGCACCGTGAGAAAGATATTGCCGTTGAGCGTGCCGGGCACGAGCAGCGTGCCGTCGTAGTTGAACACCTCGCCCGGCGCTTCGCCCCAATCCTTTCTCAGATGTTCCTTGACCTTTTGCGGCAGCGCCTTGAAGAATCTTTCATACTGCGCCGCCGTAAGCTGTCCGTCGGCATTCTTTACCTGCTCTTCACTCACGAATCGGCGGTCATTCGTCGCGTGATTCGTAAGAATATCCATGAGCTCTTGGCTGCTCTCCGGCACGAAATCGACGCGATAGCCCGCCTCGCGCATCCTCGCGAGCAGGAGGCGCACGCTCTCAGGCGAGTCAAGCCCCGCCGCACTGCCGATATTCGCATTCGTCGGCGGATAGTTGTGAAAGACGATGGCGATCTTCTTCTCCTCGTTTGCCTTATGGCGCAGATTTGCCCACTTCTTCGCCTTTCGCGCCAGACGCTCCATGCGCTCCTCAAGCGGCGCATAGCGAGGCGTTCCCGTCTCATCGAGCACCTTCGCCGCAATCGGCACGGCATGAAGGACGCCGTCGAACTCCGGCATACAGACGCTGAAGGACACCTCCATCGGGTCGAGACCCGCAGGCGACCTTTCCCATTCTTCCTTTGGCGCAAGCACCGTATATGCTTCAAGAAGCGGCACGCCGAGCGCATAGAGATCTTCGATGCGCGTACCGCCCGCCTTGATGGAAAACTTCATCGTCGTGATAATGGCGTCGACGACGGTCTTCCCGTCGCGACAGAAGTATCGCTTCATGGCATCGAAGAGCGTCGGCGACTCCACGCGCTCATCGCGATACGAATTGGAAAAAACCGCGACGGCATTGAGCCCCTGCGCCTCTATCGCACGAATCAATGCCGTGTGATAGGTGAAGTCCCCTGTAATCCACTCCGAACGATAGAAGATGACGCCGATCGTCCTCCGATCGTCACGGCAATGCGCGGCACGATATCCCTCAATGTCCTGACAATCGCCGTGCCAATCGGGGTGGTGTATGCCGTGCCAAGGCAGTATGCGCGGCGGTTCCGGCGCACAGGAAAACCCCATTTTCCGCGCAAGATACAGCAGGAAGTTTTTCATATTCTCCTCGCCGTCGCAGCGGAAATACTGCCAGGCGAGAGCGATTTCCTCTGCCGAGAAGCCATAGCTGACCTTATCATGCTCGGCATTGTCCACAAGAATCAAATGCGGCGCACGGCTCTTCTGCAAACTGCGCGACGCCTGCTGCAGGAAGGGGTTATCCAACCCTGTGCCCATCCAGAAGAATAGACAAAGATCAGCCTTTTCCTCAAAACTGCGCCATGATTCCATACCGTCTGCCGTACGAACGACAAGTTCAAGCGCAGGCAGTGCCGCCGCACACGTTTCCCATGCGCGGCAGACGAGCGCGGACACGCGCTGAATATTCGTATAGACCGCCATTTTCATTTCGCTGCACCTCCTGCTTTCCCCTCGTTCATGCACCGACATCGGCATGTGTTTCCTTCGACGCCGTTTCCTCTAAAGTTTCGCGGACGCGCTCGATGACGGCATACACGAGGAGATGCTCCATCGACTTCATATAGTCGTCCTGCATGGACACGCTTTCTTTCGACGAGAGAAAAAGAACCTCTGCCATCTCTTTCAGCAGCGTTTCCGCTGCTTCCCAAGTTTCTTCCTTTTCCAAAAGCCCCCAAAGATACTCGTCGTAAAGATGGATGAACAGTACGCCCAGGGGAAAAAGCGACGGTACAGCAGTCATTTTTTCCAAGGCGGCAATGAACTGCGCCTTGATTAAGGCATTGGCGTCCGCCGCTTCTTTATATTGCCGCCACAGCGCTTCTTCCGTGACGCCGAAGCGGCGCAGGCGGCGCAGCAAGTCGTGCTGACGCGCCGGTGTAAGACCCGACTGCTTCTTGAGCGCTTCCTTGACCGCCGCCATGACGGCAAGTCCGATGAGCTCGCCGAGCTTGGAATGTTTGCCCGCACCCTCGAAAAAGAGCGGCGACTCACTGTTGGCGACGACGATTGTCTGATCCGTGCCCGAACCCGTGGCAAGTCCCGTGGAATAGCGGCTCGACGCCATGAGTTCCTGCAGCGCCGCCGTCTTCGCCTCCGTGCAGGTCACGAGAGCACGCGCAAGAATTCCGGGCGGCAGATCGGCGTCGATGACGAGCATGATGTTGATCGTGCCGCATTTCTTCTCCGCCGTCTTGTAGTAGGATGCAGGATCGCCGACGCGCCCGCCGTTCGTTTCCACGCCGCCCGTTACGATCGCCGTTACGGTCAGTTCCTTGTAGCTTCGCGACACGATAGAGGCGTTTTCCATGTGCGCCGCCGTACCCATGCCCGAGGTCAATTCCGGCGCAAGACCAAGCCGCTCTGCAACGATCTTCATGCTCTCGACGTATGTCGGCGCAAAGGACTCGCAGGGCATTCCCGATCCCTGCGTCATATCGCGATTGAACACCGCCTCGAAATCCTCATGGTAGCCGCCGTTGTAAAGCGAAGTGCTGAGTACCTTGCGCCGCCCGCTGAAAACCAAAACGATGCTCTTGTCATAGCGATAAACGATGTCGCCCGTCGTCAGTCTTGCCAATTCCATCTGCCCTTGCCCCCCATCACGCACTATCAATCTTGCATATCACGAAAACGCCGCACGACTTCCAATACACCTTCGGCACAAAGACGCTCCAGCGTGGCATATCCCGCATTCATGCGCTGCGCGATCTCAGGCGCCAGTCCCACCTTCGGAAAGCTCTTCTCCGTATCGAGCACGATGCAGTGCGCGTCTCTTCGCGCGATCTCCTCTGCTGCGCGCAGCGCCTCCTCCTTCGCCTTCCCCACTGCAGAAACATTCGTCCTGCCATCTGTCACGAGCACGAGCACCGTTTCCGCGCCTTCCTTGCGACTGAGCTCATCCATCATCTTGAGCGCGGCGGCAAGTCCTTCTGCGAGCGGCGTTTTGCCGCCCGTCGGCAAAGAGCGCAGCGCCTTTTCCGCCAGCTCCACGCTTCGCGTCATTGGCAAGAGCGTCTCGGCGCTCGTGCGCCGAAAGGCGATCAGTCCCACGCGATCACGCTTTTGGTACGCTTCGCGCAGGAGGGCGAGCACCGCGCCCTTCACCATCTTCATGCGCTCCTTCGCGCCCATAGAGCCGCTTGCATCGACGAGGAAGAGGATGTTCGCGGCGGCACGACGCGCCCGAATCCATACGCGCAGATCCTCGGCGCGTATGACGACGGCCTGCTCGCCATGCCGCTGCCGCTGATAAGGCGCCGCCGCGCGAAGCGTAGCGGCAAAGGCGAGGTCGATGCGCCGTCCGGTGCGCGGCAGCGATGTGCGCCAAGGACGTCCCGTCGGCACGTCAAGCTGCACGATTGCGCGTCTGCCGCTCTTGCCCTTCCTCCCGCACACCGCCTCGCGCAGGAGCGAAAGCCGCGCCATAACCGTTTCTATGGAGTGCGTCTCATCTCTATCTTCGCCGCCCGAATCGCCGTCCGCAGGCGGCGTTTGCTCCTCGTCGGTCTGCGCCTCTTCTTCCTGCGCTTCTCCTGTATCGGCTTCCTGCTCTTTCGATTCGCCGCCCATCGCATCTCTCGTCAAATTATCGTCCGGGCGTTCATCCTGCGACGCATCATTCGCCTCATCTTCCGACTCTCCCTGCGGCTC
>NZ_JBQNBV010000072.1:0-10374 GCF_052169755.1 Selenomonas sp.
ATGCAAAAGGCACATACGCTGACGGCAGGAAGCTGTCGGCGTGCATCCGCACGAAAAAGACTGCTGCACGAAGTCGCAGGGCGACGGCAGCAGTCTTTTTTGTGTCGATTTTATATTACTTTGCAGCGGCGATATGCCAAAGCTCATCCTTTTCATCGTTGCCGCAGAGCGTGAACTTACGATTTTCGAGGGAAAGTTCTTTCGCTACAGGCGTGCCCTTGCGGCACAGGACGTAAAATTCGCCGAGCGCGGGCAGATCTTCGATGGCGTAGAAAGGCATGATGTTCGTCGCCGTCCATGTGCCTGCGACGGGAGCATTTTTCTCGACTTGCTCACGCGACTGCAGACACTGGATGTTCTTGCCCGAGTAAAAGGCGTTGCCGACGCTGTAGTCGCGCGCATAGCTTAGAATCGGTACGCTCGCGGGCAAATCGTGTACGAGCGCGGCGGCAGGCGCGCCGCTTCTCTCGCGGCACATCGGAACGGCGACGAGAACGAAGAGTACGAGATAGAGGGCGCCGAAAGCGGCGATCAGGATGTTCATGCGCTTCCTGTTGAAGCCGTCGAAGAGCCGTGCCGCTAAGATGGCGATGGGGAAGATCGAAGGGAAGGTATACGTCGGGTATTTCGTCGCCATGCACTGATAGACGAGGATCGTGCCGAGTGCCCAGACGAGAAGGAAAAGCGTGTCGCGCTCTTCGAAGGCGCGGCGCAACAGGGCGCCTTTTTCCTGCCACAGTCGCTTCGCCGTGCGCAGGACGAAAACGATAGACCACGGGAAGAAGCCTGCGAAGAAAAGCAGGATATAGTAGTACCAGACGTCGTCGCGCGGATGCTCGGAAACGGTTGCACGCAGGAAGTTGTGCGTGCCGAAGAACGTGCCGAGGAAGTCCGCGCCGTGCAGCTTGTACATGATGTAGTACCAGCTGCCGCCGACGAGGAGGAAGAGGAGCATACCGCCGCCCCAGCGCAGGCGCAGAAGTTCCTTCGCATCCTTTCGGAGTACGAGGTAGACGAGCAGCAAAAGCCCCGGCAGGAGGAAGCCGATCGGCCCCTTCGTCAGCACGGCAAGTCCCGCGAAGAAGAACGCGGCATAGTAGAGCGCACGCTTCTTCGATTCGTAACCGAGATAGAAAGAAACCATCGTCGCGCTCATGAAGAAGAAGAGCGTCATATCCGTGATGACCGCTTTGCCGACGTACCAGAAGCTCACGGAACTCGCGAAGAGCCCGCCCGCCAAGAGCGCCGTGCGGTGTCCGTAAAGACGGCGTGTGAAGAAGTAGAGGAGCGAGAGACTGAAAAGCCCCATGACGGCAGCAGGGAACCGCAGGGCAAATTCGTTGACGCCGAAGATCATGCAGGAGACAATCATCTCCCAGTAGAAAAAGGCGGGTTTGTCGTACCAGTAGTTGCCAAAGATGCGCGGGGAAACGTAGTCGCCGGATGCGAGCATTTCCTTCGCTGTCAGGGCATAGTTCGACTCGACGGGATCTGTGACCGTAAGGCTCCAGTTCGCCGCAAATAAGATGATCGCACCAAAGGTGAGCAAGAGTAGAAAGTCCCTCTTCTCGCTTTGCGCCATGATCGTATCTCCTCCGTTCAACAAATCCTTTAACTTTGTCGCTTTTCGTGCATTATACAAGATGGAAAAGCAACTGACAAGAAACGTCGCTCCTAACTGATATAGGATATGCGGCTTTCTCGGCGCGGCTCCGGCTCGGGCAGGTCGCCTGCGGCGTAGCCGAGTGCGAGATGACCGATGCCGACGTATTGCCCGGGGCGGAAGAAGATGCCTGCGCGAGAAAGGATCTCCTGCCCGAGAGGATGCTCAAGCTCTTCTTTCGCACGGTGGATCCAGCACGAGTGCAGACCGAGGGATTCGGCGGCGAGCATCATCGTCGCGATGACGACGCTTCCGTTGATGATGTGGTTCGCATCGTCTCGGTCGGCGATGATGAGCAAGATGACGGGGGCGCCGTAGAAGGGATCAAAGCCTTTCTTCCAGTGCCCGATCTGGCAGTTTAGCTCGACGATCTTTTCGCGCATGATCTTGTCCGTGATGACGATGGTGCGGATGGATTCACTGCCCATGCTGCGCGGCGCATATAGACCCGTCTCGACGATGTCACGGACAAGATCCGCAGGCGGCATCGTGGGCAGATAGGCGCGTATGCTGCGACGGTTTTTTATCGTTTCAATGACTTCATTCATAAAGATGCCTCTTTTCTTTGAACAATCAGCAAGATGTCGGATATTTTCCTGGTTTTTAGGTGTATAGTCGCATCTTACTCGCGTTTATTATAGCACAGTTTTTCTTGTTGTGCGACAAGAGGGGGTGGAAATCTCCATATACTAGGAAGTTTTAACGCATGAGCGTGAGAAGGCGTGCTATAATGAAGCCTGTACCATATCTTGAGATATGAGAGTCTCTGGAGAAGCGCAGATAAAAGGAAGTCCGCCTGAGCAGTGCGGCTGAATTTATCCGTGCTTCGCGAAGAAAGAAGGAGAGATGATGATGAAAAAGATGAAATTCTTCCTGTTTGCTTTGGCGGCGGGGCTTTTGCTGCTCGCGCCGCAGGCAGCCGAAGCGGCGGCGGCGGAGCCGCCTGTCCTCATGGTGGAGGGATCGGGCAGAGCCGAGACGGCTCCGGATCGTGCGACCATCTCGATCGGCGTCGTGTCGCAGGCGAAAGATGCTAAAGCGGTGCAGGAAGAAAATGCAAAGAAGGCGACGGCCGTCACGCGCGCCCTCGTTGCGGGCGGCATCCCCGAAGCGAACATTCAAACGCGCGGCTATTACTTCCAGCCGCTTTATGAGCATCCGTCCGCAGGGCATGAAAATGAGATCACGGGCTATCAGGCGGAGAATACCGTGACCGTACTTGTTGAGAACATCGCCGATGTGAGCCGTGTCATAGATCTCGCGTTGAAAAACGGCGCGAACAGCATATCTTCCTTGAATTTTGGTACGAAAAATACGGAGAAAGTCAGAAAAACAGCGCTGAACGCCGCTGTCAATGACGCCCGTAAGAAGGCGGACGATCTTGCCGCCGCACTTGGCAAGCGTATCGTTGGTCTGAAAGCGGTTTCGGAGAGCAGCTATCCGCTTGCCGAGCGCAGCGTCAGCTCGAAGATGCTCATGGCAAACGGTGCGGTGCCGACGCCGATCGCTCCGGGCATGTTGGAGATGAGCGTCGATGTGCATATCGAATATTATTTGAGCGAATAAGAATTTGAGTTTTATCGAAGGTCATGCGCCCCCGGTCAGTTTTTGATCGGGGGTTTTATCATTTGCTGATGACGCAGCCCTGAAAAGGGAGAAGGGAAGACCTATTTTTGGTAAAGATATTGCATAGAATCGTTCCTTTGATTATACTTAAGATAAGGTGAAAGTTTGGAAAAGCGCACGGATCCTGCTGGGGTATAAGGTCCTAAAAAGATAAATGAATAAGGATTTTTCTTGCGAATTATGCGGATATATGATATATTATATCGCAAATAGATGAAAAGACCTACTTATATAGGTGAAATGTTCATCCAAATCTTCGCAACCAGAGAGGATCAAGGCTTATTCTACGTCGCCTAATGTGTAATTATTATTAAGTAAAGGTAAATAAAGGGAAATGGGAGAAGTAGCGTGATGATGACCGTGGCAAAAAAGTCTTTGATTCAGGCACAACATTGTCGGATGGGAGCGCTGTTTGCTGCCGCTGTTTGCGTTTTGCCGGCGCAGGCAGCAGCGGCGGAGGCGGTCCCCGCTTGGGCCTATGAGGCCTTGGAACGTCTTGATGCGGAGGGGTATATCGACCTCGCAGGCAAGGCTCCGCAGGAGTATTCGCGTGAAGAGCTCGTACGCTTTGTGGCGCAGGGTCTGCACCAGATTGACCGCATACAGCAGGGCACGCGTGCGGATGAGTATGGGAGGCTTACGAGTCTCGCCATGCGTGATGAGGTTCACGTCAAGCTCTATCGTGAGCAGGAACGCTTGGCGAAGAAAGCGCTTTCTGACGCACAGGCAGAAGCGGAACATGCGGAGGAGCGGCTTGTGCGCGAGTCTTTGCGCGGTACGAATCGCCTGGAAGTCATGCGTCCTTTGCAGGAGAAAGCTGCGGAGGCGCGTCTGCATCTACAGGCTGCGGCGCGTGACTATGCGCTCGCAAAGATGCGTCGCGAAAAGCGCGAGCTTGCATTCGCCAAGGTTGAGGAGCGGAAGAAGGCGATCTTCGACGGCATGGCGGCGGATGAGAGAGGCGCGGGTGCAGCCGGTGCGAGAAACGCGACCGGTGCGGCGGGGATGAGTGCCGCGCCGGTCGCCGTCGGCGCCGTCGCGTCTGCGTCGGCGGAGCCGCTTGTCGCAGGGGACGCGATGGATGCGGCGGCGCGTCTGCGAGCCGTCTTTGTCGAAGATCTCGCACGCATGGGTTATACGGATGAAGAGAATGCCGATCAGCAGTTGTATTCATCGGTGCTTCTGCCGGCAAAGCCGGAGCCGCGGTTCAAGGTGGACGCCGAGGTGCGCGGCGATGTTTCACGTTCGTGGGGCGTGGAGCGTGCCAGAAGCCGTGCGCGCCTGCGCCTTCGCGTGTTTCCCGATTACAATATCGACGGCAACTGGCATGCGGCAGGGATGCTTGAGTACGAGAAGGTCGTGCGCGGCGACGGCGGCAGCGATGACGGCAGACTTCGGCTTGACCGTTACTATTTGACGGGCAGGAGCGGCGTCGTGGATACGACGGTCGGTGTTTTCAGTGCAAACTTCGCCGAGGGCAATGTTTACGACAGCAAGTTCAAGGGTGTGCGCCTGTCTGCGGGCGATCCGATCAAATATACGGCGTACTACGGCGGGATCGACCGCGCCAAGACCGTGGCGGCGATCTCGGCAAGCTATGATACGCCGACGTATGGCGTCGATATGGGCATGTATCGCTTCGACAAGATCAATGATGCAGCGCGCAATATTTACATGGCGAACTACCGTATGCCGGTCGGGCAGTTTGATTTCGGCGCGATGCTGCTGCACGGCGTAGATGAGGCGGCGGGCAACGGCACGGGCTATGTGCTGACGCTCGCGAAGAACGAGAGCGGCTGGCGGCCGGGCGCGATGTCGTATTGGCTCAAGTACTATCGTCAGCCGAGTGCGACTTATGTCAGTCATACGATGAACGGCATGGCGGATTACATGAGCTACGACGCGACGGGAATAGGACCCCGGCGCGGCGGCTTCCGCGGCTGGGGCGCAGGTCTTTTGTATACGCTGCAGAAAGATCTCATGTTTGGCTTGGAATACTATGATCTCTTCGATCTGGATACGGCGCAGCGCAGTCGGACGGTTTGGGCGTCGCTCACCGGGTATTTTAGAAATTACGAGGAAGAATAAGCGCAGGAAAAAGGGGGCGCACGTATGTTGAAACTTTTACAGGAGGGTGAGGCGAAAATCGCCGTCGTGGGGCTTGGCTATGTGGGGCTGCCGCTGGCAGTGGCATTTTCTGAGCATTTCAGTGTCATCGGCTATGACCGAGATGAGCGGAAGATCATCGACTGCCGTGCGGGCGTCGATCCGATGGGAGAGCTTGCGGCGTCGCATGGCGCGGCGGAGCGCATTGAGTTTACGACGGATGAGGCGCGGCTTCGTGCGGCTTCCTTCATCGTCATCGCTGTGCCGACGCCGATCAAGGGGGACAAGACGCCGGATCTGGAACCTCTCATGCAGGCGACGCATGTCGTCGGCAGACATTTGCAGCCGGGCAGCATCGTCGTCTATGAGTCTACCGTCTATCCCGGTGTGACGGAAGATATATGCTGTGCGATCTTGGAAGAGGAGTCCGGGCTTATGCGCGGTGCGTTCAAGATCGGCTACTCGCCCGAGCGCATCAACCCCGGCGACAAGGTGCATCGTCTGGAAAACATCGTCAAGATCGTCTCGGGTATGGATGACGAAACGCTCAAAATAATCGCTGAGGTCTACGGCACGATCATCGAAACGCTGCATCCCGCCCCGTCCATCCGTGTGGCAGAAGCGGCGAAAGTTGCTGAAAATGCCCAGCGTGATATCAACATCGCTTTCATGAACGAGCTGGCGATGGTGTTCCAGCGCATGAATATCGACACGACTGCCGTGGTGAAGGCGATGGACACGAAATGGAACGCCTTGGGTTTTCGTCCGGGGCTTGTCGGCGGACACTGCATCGGCGTCGATCCTTATTATTTCATCTATCAAGCGCAGAATCTCGGCTATCATTCGCCCCTTATATCGACGGGGCGGCGAATCAACGACGGCATGAGCGGTTTCGTCGCCCACGCTGTTGTGCGTGAGCTTGTGCGCACGAAGATCGACCTCGCGCATGCAAACGTCTACCTTTTCGGCATGGCGTTCAAGGAGAACTGCCCCGATACGCGCAATTCAAGGGCTGCTGACGTCTACTCGATTTTGAAAGAGTACGATCTTGCGCTGCACGCCGTCGATCCCGAGGTGGACGAGGCGGAGTTCTGCGAAGAGTATGGTTTTGGCTTGGATGCTTTGGACAAGGTGCGCGATGCGGACTGCATCGCCATTCTTGTGGCGCATGAAGCGTTCGCAGAGCTTTCGTGGCTGCGTCTTCGCAAGATGTTCCGTGCGGATGGACCGCGTCTGCTCGTCGATGTGAAGGGCGTGTTCTCACGCAAGGAAGCCGAGCGGGAAGGGTTCCGATATTGGCGTCTTTGAGTGTTTGAATGGCTTGACGTTTTTTAGGAGGAATGCAGGGCATGGGATTCAAAAAGCTGACTCTTTTGGCGGTCGTATTGATTTTGGCCGTTTGCGGCGCTCTGCTCTTCTTCCGTGATTACGTCGTCGGCACGAAGAATGCGCAGATGGAGATCACGGATCTCAGCAGCCTTTATGAGGCGCAGGAGGAGATTGCGGCAGCGGCAAAAGAGCTGCAAAAAGGTGTGGAGCCTGTCGAGATCGTGACGAAGGATGTGAAGCCGCAGGTCGCCATCGTATTTGACGGGCTGCCCGAGCGTACGATGACGGCGCGTTTTCTTGACGTCCTCAAGAAGCACGAGGTAAGCGCCGTGTTCTTTGTCGAGGGGCAGAATGCAGCGAATCAGCCGGAGACGATCAAACTCATCCGCGAAGCAGGACAAGAGATCGGCAATTATACATTCGTAGGCATCGCCGCGGCGCAGAGTCTGCCGCAGGATCGCCTGCTTTCGGAGGTTTGCCGCACACAGCGGGTCGTCGAGGTTCTTACGGCGGTGAAGCCCAAGCTCTTTCGTGCGCCGAAAACTGTTTACGATGAGAATCTGCTGCGCATTTTACGCGCCGCAGGTCTTGACTATGCGGTGAAAGAGAACGCACATTACGCGCCGGGCTGGCTCAAAGATGAGGCGGGCGCTATAGCCTATGCGGCGACGGTGCCGCCCGGCAGCATCATCGCGGTCGATATTGATGTGCCTGTTGAAATCGCGGCGAAGGACGGCCCCGTCGAAGATTTGCGCCCCGCCGTGGATAAGCAGCCGACCTTGGAAGATAAGCCAGCTGAGGAGCATCCGGCGCCGCCCGTCGACGCCGCTGATGAGCTGGATTGGCTCTTGACGGCTTTGGAAAATACAGGGAAAAAGCCCGGCAATATCTATGATTTCCGTAAGATTCGTTATGTTCCCGCCGCGCCGCCGGCGGCAGAACCGGCTAAAAAGTAGGTGAAGGTATGGCAAAGCAGGGGATTCCTCTCGCCGACGAGAATCAAAAGAATAAGAATGCAGTACCTGGGCGCAGCGTGCATGTGAACAGGGCGGCAGACGCAGCAGCGGAAGAAGAGGAGATCCTCTATACGGTGAAGGAAGATCGCCGTCTGCTCTCGCATGTGCCGGACAGCACCGGGCATCGCAGCAATCGCAGCCGCCGCGGCGCGACGAGCGGCATGGAGTCTGATGACTATGTTCTTTACGAGCAGGACGCGAAAAACGGACAGCGTTACCTCGTAGACTATCCCGTGAAGATTCAGGGCGGCGGCAGGACGATTGCGGCGCACGCTGTGGACATTTCGACGACGGGCATACTCGTGCGCTTGGATGCGGGCGAGGGGACGCCGGACGTCGGTCTTGCGGGCGAGGTCAAGCTGACGTTTGAAATTACGCCGGGAACGATGCCTGAGGGCTATGAAATGAAGGTCAAGAAGCTGCCTGCGACTGTCGTTCGGAGCTTCGGTCAGGCCTCGGACAGGCTCTATGGCATTGAATTCAGGCAGACGCTCGCGGAATACGCAGGGGCGCGCAGGCGCGGCTACATGTTCGGTTTTGCGACGTTTTTCCTTGCTGTTATCACGCTCATCATCGTGCTTATGCGTGCGGAGTCCGTCATCTATTTTAAGTTCAATCGCTGGCTGTATCTCTACAGCATTATTGCCGCGACGTTTTTGCTCTCGCGCTATTTATTTGCGATGTTCTACCGACCTGTGCCCATTGATCCGCACTATACGCCCGGCGTCTCGATCATTGTGCCGTGCTTCGACGAGGAAGATTGGATTCAGCGAACGATTCACAGCTGTATCAATCAGGATTATCCCGTCGATAAACTTGAAGTCATCGTTGTTGACGACTGTTCGAACGATCGTTCTGCCGAGCGCGTGCAGGAGATGATCGCGCAGCTCAAGGCGGCGGATACGAGCGACAATGCTTACCACGTTTCCGAGCGCATACGCTTTTTGCAGCAGCCGCAGAATATGGGTAAGCGCGATGCTATGGCGCGGGGGGCGAAAGCCGCGAAGCATGAGCTTCTTGTATTCGTGGATTCGGACAGCTTCCTCGATCCTTTTGCCATCCGCAACATCGTGCAGCCGTTCAAGGATAAGGAAATGGGCGGCGTCTCAGGGCGCACGGACGTTGCGAACACTTACACGAATTCCCTGACGAAGATGCAGGCGGTGCGCTATTCCATCGCCTTTCGCATCATGAAAGCGGCGGAAGGTTACTTCGATGCGGCGACGTGCCTTTCGGGGCCGCTCTCTTGCTACCGCAAGGATCTCGTCTTGAAGTATATGGACGCATGGCTCAACCAGCGTTTTCTCGGACAGAAAGCGACGTTCGGCGACGATCGCAGCATGACGAACTTCATCCTGCGATACAATCGTACGACGTATCAGGATTCGGCGGTCTGTATGACGATCGTGCCGCGCTCTTACCACGTCTTTTTGCGGCAGCAGATGCGCTGGAAGCGCTCGTGGCTGCGCGAGTCGCTGATCGCAAGCCGCTACATGTGGAAGAAGGAGCCGTTCATGTCGCTGGGCTTCTACATGGGCGTCGTCGTGCCGATCGCCGCTCCCGTCATCGTTATCTACAACCTTTTGTATATTCCTATCATGCATCGCGTGTTTCCGACGACATTCCTCATCGGTATGCTCATGATGGCGCTTCTCATGAGTATGGCGCAGCTTCTTATCCGCCGCAGCACGACATGGATTTACGCGCTGTGGTTCTGCATCTACTATGAAGCCGTTCTCCTGTGGCAGATGCCTGTCGCGTGGGTTACGTTCTGGAAGACGACATGGGGCACGCGCATGACGCTTGCTGATATTGCTGAGTTGAATAAGAAGAAAGAAAGGGAAAGAAAGAAGAAAGGTGCGGAGATGGAAGGTTCTGCCGCGATGGTCGGCACCGTGGGTAAGACAGCATGAAGCAGAGTAAGAAACGCGTCTTTGTGCGCTTAGAACAAGGCATAGACAACGCACGGGCGCAGGCAGAGAAACAAAAGGCGCACCAGGAAGCGCAGCCTCAGGAGCCTGTCGTCGGACAAAATCCAGCGAACGCACCGCCGCAGAATGTGCAGGGCATGGGCTATGTGCCGTATATGCAGCCCATGTATATGCCGTACATGCCTTACATGCAGGTATTGCCGCCGCCCGGAGGAAATCCGCAGCAGCAGCAGGTGCAGCCGTCAGCGCCGCAGAGCCATAGCCAGCCGTCCCAACAGCCGCAGCCGCTCGTGCAGGCGATGCCGGGTATGCCGGGTATGCCGCTTTTGACGTGTATACCGAACGCGCAAGGGCAGCCGCAATGGGTGCAGGTCATGCCAATGCCGCCGCAAGGCGGGGCGCAGCAGCCGTTTGTACAGCCCGTGCAGCCGTTTGTGCAGCCGCAATATATGCAGCCGCCATTTGTACCGCAGCAGCCGTATTCGGTACAGCCGCAAGCGCCGCCGCAGCCGTCATCCGTGCCACAGCCGACACATCCGACGCAGCAGGCGCCGCCGACGGAGCCGCAGGCGCAGGAAATGGAGCCGCCGCAAGAGCGGCAAGCCGAGCCGGTAAAGGCGCAGGAACCGCCCGAAGAATCGGTGCAGACGACGCCGCAGGCAGAACCGCCCGAAGAATCGGTGCAGACGACGCCGCAGGCAGA
>NZ_JBQNBV010000073.1:0-10343 GCF_052169755.1 Selenomonas sp.
CAGGAAATCTCCGTCGCCATCCCCGTCGGCGTCAGCTATGCGAGCGATCTCGACGAGGTGGAGCGGGTGACCCTTGCGGTGGCGAACGAGGTCATGGAAGCCTTCGATCACGGCGTTGAGAGTGATCCCGTCGTGCGCTTCCACACCTTCGGCGACTCTGCCATCGAATTCGATGTCGTGCTGCGCACGAGCAGTTTCGTCAACCAGTTCCTCTTGAAGCACGAGTTCATCAAGGCTTTGACGCGCCGTTACCGCAAGGAGGGCATCGACATCCCGTTCCCCATGCGCACAATCATACAGGCGAAGGAGTAACGGCTGCCTGTGCATAACTTTTTCTAAAGAATCTTTCTCCGTAGCGTAAGCCTTGAAAAATCTAGGATGAAGCCCCTTTTTCCTTGTGGATAAAAGGGGCTTTTCTTGTGGATAAAACACAATATGTAGTTTAGTCCCTTGACCAAGAAATCTATATCTTGTATAATTTAACAACACAAAAACTACAAGGGAAGGATCATAGATATGACCATCAAAAATATTCAAAAACGTACGGGGCAAGTCGTGCCCTTTGATGCCGAGAAGATCACCGACGCCATCCGCAAGGCAAATCTTGAGTCCATCGACGAGACGTTTTCCCAGCAGCAGCTCGAAAAGCTCACGAAGAGCGTCATTCACCGCATTGAGGGGGAAGAGACGCCTGCCGTTGAATTCATTCAGGATGCTGTGGAAAAGGTGCTCATCAAGAACAACTTCGCCTCGACGGCGAAGGCGTACATCCTCTATCGTGCGGAACATGCGAAGATTCGCGACGCTGAGGGCGACCTTATGGACATCTACAACGAGCTGACCTTCAAGCGCGCCAAGGACGCCGACATCAAGCGAGAGAATGCAAATATCGACGCCGATACGGCGATGGGAACGATGCTTAAATATGGTTCGGAAGGGTCGAAGTACTTCATCGACCATCACATCCTGCCCAAAGATATCGCAGCGGCGCACATCGACGGCGACATCCATATCCACGACAAGGATTTCTATATGCTGACAGAGACGTGCTGCCAGATCGACCTCTTGAAACTCTTCAAGGACGGCTTCTCGACGGGTCACGGCTATCTGCGCGAGCCGAACGACATCCGCTCCTATGCCGCACTCGGCTGCATCGCCATCCAGGCAAATCAAAACGAGATGCACGGCGGGCAGGCGATCCCGAACTTCGACTATTCGATGGCGCCGGGCGTAAGGAAGACCTTCCGCAAACTCTACTTCAAGGAGATCGCGAACTTCTTTGCCATCACGCTCGCCATGAAGCAGGATGACGCGAAGCTCTTGGCAAAGGAGATTCGCCGCTCGCTTCTGCCCTTGGGCGTTACGATCGGTGGTGCGGACGTCTACAGAGAGGCTCTCATCGATTTTCTGCCCGCGCACCAAAAGGCGTGCGGCTATGAGGAAATCTCCGAAAAGCTCGCGGCGCGTGCGCATGATTATGCCTACGCGGCTGCGCTTGACGCGACGGATAATGCGACTTTCCAAGCGATGGAAGCGCTCATTCACAACCTCAACACGATGAACTCGCGCGCAGGCGCACAGGTGCCGTTCAGCTCGATCAACTACGGTACGGACACTTCGCCCGAAGGCCGCATGGTCATGAAGAATCTCCTGCTCGCGACGCAGGAAGGACTTGGCAACGGTGAGACGCCGATCTTCCCCGTGCAGATCTTCAAAGTCAAAGAGGGCGTGAACTACAATGCAGGGGATCCGAACTACGATCTCTTTCGTCTCGCGATGGAAACTTCAGCGAAGCGTCTGTTTCCGAACTTCAGTTTTCTTGATGCACCGTTCAATCTCCAGTATTACAAGGAGGGCGACTACAACACGGAAGTCGCTTATATGGGATGCCGTACGCGCGTCATGGGCAACGTCCACGATCCCGAGCGTGAAGTCACATGCGGGCGCGGCAACCTCTCGTTTACGAGCATCAACCTGCCGCGTCTCGCTATCCTCGCTAAGGGCGATCTCAATGTATTTTACCGTGAGCTTGACAGCTTGACGGAGCTTGTCATCCGCCAGCTTTTGCATCGCTTCAAGATCCAGTGCGCGAAAAAGGGCAGGAATTATCCATTCCTCATGGGGCAGCGCGTGTGGATTGACTCGGAGAAGATCGGTCCCGACGATGAGATCGCCGAAGTCTTGAAGCATGGCACGCTCTCGATGGGATTCATCGGTCTTGCCGAATGCCTGAAAGCGCTCATCGGCAAGCATCAGGGCGAGTCGGAAGAGGCGCAGACTCTCGGGCTTGCCATCGTCGGGCACATGCGCCGCCGCATGGACGAGGAGGCAAAGCGCACGGGGCTGAACTTCACGCTTCTGGCGACGCCCGCCGAGGGGCTTTCCGGCCGCTTTGTGCGCCTTGACCGCAAGCGCTTCGGTGAGATCGAGGGCATCACGGATCGAGACTATTACACAAACAGCTTCCATGTGCCCGTCTACTGCCCGATTGCGGCGGCAAAGAAGATTCGTCTTGAAGCGCCGTATCACGCGCTGACGAACGCCGGACACATCAGCTACATCGAGATGGACGGCGATCCCTCGAAGAATCTCCAAGCCTTTGAAGCGATCGTGCGCTACATGCACGACGAAGGCATCGGCTATGGCTCGGTCAATCATCCCGTCGACCGCGATCCTGTCTGCGGCTACAATGGTATCATCGACAATATCTGCCCGCGCTGCGGCAGAAAGGAGGATGGTCGCCCCTTCGAGCGCATCCGGCGCATCACGGGGTATCTCGTCGGCACGATTGACCGCTGGAACAACGCGAAACGCGCCGAAGAGCACGACCGAGTCAAGCATGGCATCAGTTAAACTTGCGGGAACGGTATCGGATTCCATCGTGGACGGGGCGGGACTTCGCTACACCATCTTCACGCAGGGCTGCCCGCATCATTGTCCCGGCTGCCACAATCCAAAGACGCATGATTTTAGGGGCGGGCGAGAGATGGACACGCAGGCGCTTCTTGCACATGTACTCGAAAACCCTTTGCTGACCGGTGTTACCCTCTCGGGTGGTGAGCCTTTTTGTCAGGCTGCGCCGCTTGCAAGCCTTGCGCGTGAGGTGCATGAACATGGCATGGACGTTTGGGCGTATACGGGCTATACGCTCGAATACCTGCAAGGACAGAACGAGCGCGCCGTCGATGCACTGCTCGATGAGGTTGATGTCCTCGTGGACGGCGCGTATGAAGAAGCTGAACGCGACCTCACGCTCCCGTTTCGCGGCAGCCGCAATCAGCGCGTGATTGATATGAAAAAGACGCGAGAGCTGAATGAGATCGTTCTTTGGGGAGAAATGTAGATTTGGTTTGCACATACAAAAAGCCGCCTGCAGGCGGCTTTTTGTATGTGTGATTTGAGATGGATCGTGATGATGCTCGATGAATCGGTCGCATAGGATTTTTGTTTATAGAACAAAAAAGAGCTGCACAAGCATCGTATCGGATGGGCGTGCAGCGCTTATATCTCGTATTTGGGATTCTTTTCCAGCTATGAAGAGAACACAGGGAAAGAATCAGTGGCTGGCCTACTTCCCCTGTGTTTTGGTAAAACACGGCAGAATAGGCGTGTAGATCTTGATTGTCTACTTGCCGCAAATCTATTATAGCATAGTATCGGCAGAATTGCACGAAAAAAATTCAAAATCGGAAAGAAAATTTTTCCAATCCGATAAAATAATTTATTTTCGTTGGTATTGCCTGTCCGCCGATAAAATAAAGGAAGAGCAGCGCCGCTTGAAAAGAATGCGGACGCAACTCTTCCTTTGGAAGGTTCGACGGTTATTTTCGCATCTGCAAGGCTGTTTCGCGATAGCGATAGAGCAGCCCCAAGACAAGGAGGATGGCGAAGGTTGTAAATGCGGCGGCGACAACGGAATCGGTGAGCTGATACGTCACCGCCAAAGGGATGGCAATGATGAGAGAGATCGCCGTAAGCTCCATGTCGTCAAGGAAGAGCAAAGTAAGAAGAAGTACGAGAATACCAGCCATTATTCCCATTTTTCACACCTCGTTTTATGGTAGAGCAGTATATAAAATCGCTGCATCCTATCTCCTTTGCCTTCTTTATCGAAATTTTTGCGGAAGAAATTAAGTCTTTTCGCCCATTTTATCTTTTTCTTTTTCGGCTTTCTCCAGTTCCTTCTTTTCGCGCTCCTTGATGATCTTGTCGTAGGCTTCGGCGTCGACGTCTTTCATATACTCATCGGGGATGTCCTGCGCGTTCGGCGCATATCTCCAATAGTCCTTGTAGGCAGCGAGCGCCGCGTCTTTTTCGCCTGTCTCGTTGTAAATTTCGCCGCGCATCTTGTAGATGAAGGGGTTCTTCTCATCGAGTGCCTGCGACTTTTCGAGATCTGCGAGCGCCTTTTCGCGCTCGCCCATCATGCGATGGACGTCGGCGCGGTTGAGAAAGTTGTAGATGTTTTTCGCATCGAGCTCAACGGCGTGGTCAGAGTCAGCGAGAGCGGCGCTGTAGTCGCCGGCGACGGCGCGTGCGCGGCCGCGAATGGCATAGTTTTCTGCGATATCGTCGGGATTTTTTGCGGCGAAGGCGCGTTCCATGAGGAAAAGCGCTTCCTTAGCCATGCCATTGTCGCTGTAGCGATCGGCGTTGTAGCGAAGCTGCTTGACGAGTTCGCCTTTGGCGTCGAGCGCCTTTTCTCGGATCTTCTGCCATGTATCGCTGCGAGCTTTTTCTTCGGCAGCGATTTTTTTGCGCATCGTTTTGTCCTCGCTGCTCGCGTAGGCGGTGCGCACGAGCATCGCAAGGCGCTCTTCTGCATGATGGCGTGCGACGAACTTCTTGAGCTTTTCGTAGACGCGGTCTTCGTTGAGGTAGGAGATGCGCCCGTTTGGTGCGGTCGTGAACTGCCAATCGGCGAAGGCGGCGTGGTCATGGAATGCTTTGGCGAGGCCGCCGGCGATGAGGTAGGCGTTTTCCTGCGTGTTGTTGTAGTCGGCGTCCCAGTCGGCGGTCAGGAGTTTTTCGCCGTCGATGTAGACGTCTGCGCCGTTTTTGACAGTGACATGCCCCATGCCGTAGGCGCACATCATGCCGGCAAGCCGCTCGATGCGCTCCAACATGGCGGGGTGGTCGTTGTAGTTCGGCGCGTTCGGATCCTCAAATGGGTCTTGGTACTCGCGAATGTCCTGCGTTTCGTAGGTCAGGTAATACGCCATGCGTGCCATCGCCGCTGCGCCGCCGCCGGGATTGAAGCCCGCCGTTGTCATGAGGTAAAAGCCGCCTTCGTCGGCTTCGATTTCGCTCGGCAGCGTTACGTCTTTGGCGATGGCGTAGCCGACGATGGCGTTGAGCTTCTGCCAGTCGAGGTTGTCGGCTGCTGAGCCGATGGCGATGCCGGCGTACGATTCGGCGACGGCTTTGGCGTAGTTTTTCGCACTGTGCTGGCGGAGACCGTGCGTCATCTCGTGTCCGAGGACGGCGGCAAGCTCGTCCTCGTCGTGGTGCAGGGCGCGTACGAGACCGCGGTTCACGGTGATATAGTCGGTCGGGTAGCAGGCGGCGTTGAAGGCGTCGCTTGCGTTCACGCGCCATAGGAATGGCAGGGAGTTGATGGAGAGCGCATATTCGCCATGCTCTGTGAGCCGTCCGAGCACGCGGTCGACGACTTCACGGTTCAGCGCGTCCTTGTCCTCGCCGTTTTCTTCCATATCTTGTTTCAAGCCGCTGATCTGATAGTCGACGTTGTTGCCGATGGCAAGCATCTCCTTGAGGGTGCCTTGGTAGGCGAGGTAGCCGCCGAGTGCGGACATGCCGATCAGCACGGGGTTGAGCGCCGCCGCCTCGACGGGCGCGGCGCTGTGCAGCGGAGCGAACGTCAAAAGGGCGGCGAGGATAGCCGCGCGAAGTTTCTTGCCGATGTTCATGTTGCAATCCTCCTCGAAAAAGCTCTATATAACAAAGGAGCAGTCATCCAGAGGATGACTGCTTAATAGACAAATGGTGCTCGGTACTGGATTCGAACCAGTGACCCCCACAATGTCAATGTGATACTCTAACCAACTGAGCTAACCGAGCAATTTTGTTCTGCAGGCTCGTGCCCGCGAACAAAGCATATTATACAGAAAGGCGCGGAGAAATGCAAGTGTTTTTTTAGCGAAGGGGAAATTTTTTGCGTGGTTTTCGGTAAGGGCGGCGCACAATGTCCACGAAGTGGACGGTTATGCGTGTGATTCTTATAGTGTGCCGAATAGGCGGTCGCCTGCATCGCCGAGACCGGGAACGATGTAGGCGCGCTCGTTGAGGTAATCATCGACGGCCGCGACGTAGATGGGAACGTCGGGATGCGTTTCGTTTACGGTACGCACTCCGGCGGGGGCGGAGACGAGACAGAGCAGGATGATATTCTTTGCGCCTTTACTTTTCAAGAGACTCAGTGCGGCGATGGAGCTGCCGCCGGTTGCAAGCATGGGATCGGCGACGATGATCGTGCGTTCACCGAGATCGGTCGGCAGCTTGCAGTAGTATTCGACGGGCTGCATCGTGTCGGGATCGCGGTAAAGTCCGATATGACCGATGCGCACGGCGGGCATGAGCTTTTGTATACCGCCGATCATGCCAAGACCGGCGCGCAGAATGGGAATCAAGGCGAGTTTCTTGCCCGAGAGCATCTTGGCGCGGCAGGGTGCGACGGGCGTTTCGATCTCGACTTCTTCCATCGGCAGGTCGCGTGTGATCTCATAGACCATGAGCATGGCGATTTCTTCCAAGAGTTCGCGGAAGTCTTTGGAACCCGTTTCTTTTTGGCGCATGAGCGCCAACTTATGCTGCACGAGCGGATGATCGACGATGTTGACCGTGAGACCTTCTTTTCTTACATCTTCCAGATACATAGCGGCACCTCATTCATAAAGGGGATATTTTTGGCAAAGGGCGTCAACGCGCTTTGCTGCTTCTTCCTGCGCGGCCGTGTCCGTCGGCTGGTCGAGGACGAGCGCGATGATGGCGGCGACTTCTTCCATGTCTGCTTCTTTGAAGCCGCGCGTCGTGAGTGCAGGCGATCCGAGACGGATGCCGCTGGTGACGAAGGGTGAAAGCGGCTCGAAGGGGATCGTGTTGCGGTTCGCTGTGATGCCGACGCCGTCGAGGATGAGCTGCGCCTCTTTGCCCGTGACGTTTTTGTTTCGGAGATCGACGAGCATGAGGTGGTTTTCCGTGCCGCCTGAGACGATGCGGAAGCCTTTTTCCTGCAAGGCGGCGGCGAGTGTCTTGGCGTTTTTGACGACTTGTGCGGCATATTCTTTGAAAGCAGGCTGCAGCGCTTCATGGAGAGCGACGGCTTTGGCGGCGATGACGTGCATTAAGGGGCCGCCTTGGATGCCGGGGAAAATCGCCTTGTTGAACTGCGCGCCGAATTCGGCGTCTTTCGTGAGGATCATGCCGCCGCGGGGGCCTCGAAGCGTCTTGTGCGTCGTCGTTGTTACGACGTCCGCCCAAGGCAGCGGGCTAGGATGTACGCCGCCCGCGACGAGACCGGCGATGTGCGCCATATCGACCATGAGGTAGGCACCGACGGTTTTGGCGATGGCAGACAGCCGTTCGAAGTCGATGATGCGCGCATAGGCAGAGGCGCCGGCGACGATGAGCTTCGGCTTGACGTCTTTCGCCTGCTTTTCGAGCGCGTCGTAGTCGATGCACTCCGTCTCCTTGTCAACGCCGTATGGAACGACGCGGAAGTATTTACCCGACATGTTGACGGCGCTGCCGTGCGTGAGGTGTCCGCCGTCCGTGAGGTTCATGCCCATGTAGGTGTCGCCGGGTGAAAGAAGTGAGAAGAATACCGCCATGTTCGCCTGTGCGCCCGAGTGCGGCTGTACGTTGGCATAGCCTGCGCCGAACAGCTCTTTTGCGCGTTCGATGGCGAGCGTTTCAACGACGTCGACACATTCGCAGCCGCCGTAATAGCGCTTGGCAGGATAGCCTTCGGCGTACTTGTTCGTGAGGACGCTGCCCTGCGCTTCTAAGACGGCGTGGCTCACGATGTTTTCTGAGGCGATGAGTTCGAGCTTATGTCGCTGACGCGAAAGTTCACCATCAATCGCCTTGGCAACTTCCGGGTCGGCATGTTTCAGTGCATCCATCAATGACATACGTTTCCCTCCTGATCAGTCAATATTGCGGGGCAACCCCCAAAGCTTCGTCTATTGTACTACGAAATCTTAGGTGCGACAAGCCCGACAGGGCGCAGGAGCACCTTAGAGATCGTTGTCCAGCGACGCTGAGGCTACGAAATCTTAGGTGCGACAAGCCCGCGAATCTTGAAGCATTGCAGCCGATTTGCCGTACCATAGGAATCACGGATAAATTCAGCAAACGATTTTTATATATCTGCGCTGTGCAAAGATGGATGACTTTATTTTATCAGCGTTTTCTTAAAATAGTTTGATATTGCCTTTTTGTCTATGGTATAATAACAGTTGTATGAGAAAAGGCTTTATCATTCTTTTGCATATATGGGGGATCGATCTTTGACTACGAAGGGAAAGAAACCGGACAAGCGTGAGTACACGCTGAAGTTTATCCCGCATCAAGGTGAGACAGTGCGAAGTTACAGCTTTTCGATGCGCACGCTGAAGATCTGGGCGGCTGCTTTGGCAGCGGGCGCAGTTCTTCTGCTTGGCGGGTTCGGCTATATGTCATACAGTGTTGGCGGCGCCGGCTCTATCGCGGCGCCGCGAGAGACGCCGGATGAGAAGGGGCGGCAGGCAGAGCTTGCACAGCTTGCGGAAGAGGCAAGAAATTTGCAAACGGAGATGGAAAAGCTCACGGAGCGTGAACAGACGCTGCGCCGTCTGTTGGATGAAAATGCAGAGGACGAGTCTGCCAAGCATACGGGGCAGGGAGGTCCTAGTGTACCGGCGGAGGTTTCGCAGGTGCGGCGTGCGCTCGACGCCGTGTCGCGCGGACTGCCTGCGCGGCGTGAAAGCCTGGCGCAGCTTGAGGCGCAGCTCCAAAGGCAGCGTACAGAGGCAACGGCGCGTGCGGCAGAAGCGGATAAGCTGGCAAGGACGGACGTACCAAGCAATGTGCCTTCGGGCTGGCCGACGTCGGGGGATATATCTTCGCCCTTCGGCTGGCGTTGGAATGGTACGGATTTCCATCCGGGAATCGACATTGCCAACGATACAGGCACGCCGATTGTGGCGACAGCAGACGGCGTCGTGACGGCGGCTGGCTGGAATGCGGGCGGCTATGGAAACATGGTTGATATTGATCATGGCAACGGCATTCTTACGCGCTACGGTCACGCGTCTGAGGTGATCGTGCACGAAGGGCAGCACGTCAAGCGCGGCGAGATGATCGCCTATATGGGCAGTACGGGCTTTTCTACGGGACCGCATGTGCACTATGAAATTCATCTGCATGGCGAGATCGTGAATCCGGCGAGCTATCTATAGGAAGTGGGGAGACTATGTTTGGTGTGATGAGAAAGCGCGATGAAGGTCCTGCCGCAGGTGATATAGAAACGGTCATCGGCAAGAATACGAGGATTCAGGGCGAGGTCAGCGGTACGGGAAACTTACGCATTGACGGAGAGATCGAGGGCGAGCTGAAGCTCTCGGGCGCGGTGATCGTCGGCGAGACGGGCATGGTCACGGGCAATGTCTCGGCACGCTCCTTGAATGTATCGGGGACGGTGCATGGCAACGCACGCACGGAGGAGAGTCTGACGATCCACAGCTCAGGGCAGCTTATCGGCGATGTTCAAGTCAATGCTTTCCAGATTGAGGATGGCGGCATCTTCAAGGGAAGGAGCGAGATGAATCCGCGTGCGGGCATTGAGCTTAAGACGCGTCCGCAGCATGTATCTGCGCCGCAGGAAGGCGCGGTCTCGGTCGAAGATCTGGCGAAGGCTTCGGCAAAGACGGCGCCAAGGACGGCGGCTCCGATGAAGTCGGCGGCGAAAGCGGAAAAGAAATAAAAGAATGGTATCATCCATTGAGACAGCGGATGATACCATTCTTTTTATTTTAGCAGCCCCTTTTTATCCTTGCCGCCCTCTTCCGGGACCGTCGGCGGCGACGGCGACGGCGGTCTGGGCGAAGGTTTTCATGTCGTTGAGCATGTGGAGGGCGGCGTCCATGAGGCGTATGCCAAGACAGGCGGCGACGCCGCAGCTCGCGGCAAGAGACAGCGCGAGGTAGTCGCGCTGGACGTAGAGAAGATAGGGTGTGAGTGTGGGGGTGATTCGTTCAGCAAAGTGCGCGACGGTTTCCGTCGCTGGATCGTCGACTACGATGAGGCTGCGGCTTTTGGCAGCGGCGCTGATGGCGCCAAGG
>NZ_JBQNBV010000074.1:0-10213 GCF_052169755.1 Selenomonas sp.
GGGCATCCCGATCTTCGGCACATCTTGATGCCGGACAACTATCCGGCGCATCCTTTGCGCAAGGATTTTATCGCGCCCGTGCCGAAAATGGAGGGAGGTAAGCTCGTATGGCTGGAAAAAGCACCTACATCCTAAACATGGGGCCGCAGCACCCGAGTACGCATGGCGTGCTGCAAGTCGAGCTGGAGCTTTCGGGCGAGCGCATCGAGCGTGCGACGCCGATTCTCGGCTATCTCCATCGCGGCATTGAAAAGCTCATGGAGTCGCGCACGTATGCCCAATGCCTGCCCTATACGGATAAGCTCGATTATGTGTCTTCGATGAACAACAACCTCGCATGGTGTACGGCGGTGGAGAAGCTCGCCGGCATCCGCGTGCCGCTTCGCGCCGAGTATCTGCGCGTCATCGCGGCGGAGCTGAACCGCATCGCGAGCCACCTCGTCTTTCTCGGCACGCTGCTCAATGATCTCGGCGCAGCGACGGCATTCATCTACGCATTTCGCGACCGCGAGAAGGTGCTCGATCTCTTTGATCTGATCTGCGGCGCACGCATGTCAACGAGCTATATTCGCTTGGGCGGCGTCGCCTATGACGCAACGCCGGAGTTCATAGAAAAGACGCAGGCGTTTCTCGACTATGTGCCTGAAATGCTCGACGAGTACGACCGTCTGATCACGGGCAACGAGATTTTCTATGCGCGTATGAAGGGCGTTTCGCCCATGACGGCGGAGGAAGCGAAGGCGCTGTCGCTCTCGGGCGCGAACTTGCGTGCGACGGGTATCGCCTATGACATTCGCCGCGTCGAGCCGTACAGCGTCTATGACCGCCTCGACTTCGAGGTGCCTGTCGGTACGCAGGGCGACGACTGGGATCGTTACGAGGTGCGCTTGAAGGAGATCGGCGAGAGCGCGAAGATCATCCGGCAGGCGCTGCGGGAGATGCCCGAAGGCTCGTGCCGCAAGGTCGTTTCCCCGAATCTTCGTCCGCCGAAAGGCTCGGTCTATCACCGCGTCGAGAACACGCGCGGCGAGCTGGGCTTCTACATCGTGAGCGACGGCACGGCGAAGCCCTACCGCGTGCATATTCGGCGGCCGTCCTTCGTGAATTTGCAGGCGCTCGATCCCTTGTGCCGCGGCGCACTGATCGCCGATTCTGTTGTCGTTTATTCGACGCTCGACCCGCTGATGGGCGAGGTCGATTGCTGAGGGGGTGAAACGATGGAAACGGGCATCGTTTATGCATATATCAACGAGCTGCGCCTGTTTTTGACGGGTGCGCTCGGCGACGCTTTTCTCGCCGAGGTCGTCATGACGTTTCTCGGCATCGCCGTCCTCTTGATGGTCGTCATGAATGCGGCGCTCGTCTTTACCTTCGGTGAGCGCAAGGTCTGCGCGTTTATCCAAGTGCGCTTGGGGCCGAACCGCGTGGGGCCGGGCGGGCTTTTGCAGCCCGTGTCGGATGCGTTGAAGCTCATGGGCAAAGAGGACATCATGCCGGACGGCGCCGATCGTATTCTTTGGAGCCTGTCGCCGATCCTCGTCTTCGTGCCGGCGGCGCTCATCTACGCCTTTTATCCGTTCGATGCGGGCGTCGTCTTCGCCGATGTGAACATCGGCCTCTTCCTCCTGCTCGCCATTTCGGCGCAGGCGGTGCTGCCCTTTTTCATGGGCGGCTTCGCGTCGAACAGCAAGTACGGTCTCATCGGCTCCATGCGCGCCGTCGCGCAGCTTCTGACGTACGAGCTGCCGCTCGGCTTCGCGCTCATGGGCGTCGTCATGCTCACGGGCTCCTTGGACATGAGCCGCATCGTCGAAGCGCAGGCGGACTGCTGGTACATCTTCAAGCAGCCGCTCGCGTTTCTCATCGTCTTCATCTGCATGATCGCCGAGAGCAATCGTCCGCCGTTCAACCTCTTGGAGGGTGAGTCGGAGATCATCGCCGGCCCTTTCACGGAGTACAGCGGTATGCGCTGGGCGCTGTTTTTCCTCGCGGAGTTCGCGAACCTCCTTTCTATCGCCATTCTCGTGACGACGCTCTTCTTGGGCGGCTGGCAGGGGCCGGCGTTTTTGCCGGGCATCTTCTGGTTTTTCCTCAAGGCGCTCATCATGATCGTCGTGTTCCAATGGGTCGGCTGGACGTTTCCGCGCTTTCGCATCGACCATCAGATCGCTTTCGGCTGGAAGCTCCTTCTGCCTGCGGCGATGCTCAATGTCCTTTTGACGGGCGTCGGCATGATGCTCTGGCAGATGTTTTAAGCGGCGCTTCGGCGAAAGGAGTGAGGAACTTTGTGGGGCAAAGGATTGGCTAAAGGCCTTGGCGTGACGTGGGGTCATCTCTGGGGCAAGAAGGAAACCGTTTCTTATCCCGAGGAAAAGATTCCGATGACCGAGCGTTTTCGCGGCGGGCATCTGGTATTGGAAACGAAGAAGTGCATCTCGTGTCGCCTGTGTGCGATGAGCTGTCCGAATGCGGCGCTCGATCTCTCCGTCGTGACGGACGAGGCGAAGAAGCGTCACATGGCGGCGTATTGGCACGACATCGGACGCTGCATCTACTGCGGGATATGCGTCGAGGTCTGCCCGCCGAAGGCGATTCACTGGGACAGGGATTTTGCCATCGCATCGTATTTCAAGGAAGATATGAAGTATGATGCGGTGGAAGAAGAAAAAAAGAGGGGGGGCGAGCCGCATGAGTGATTTTTTGGGAGAGGTCGTCTTTTACCTCCTCGCAGCCGTTACGGTCGCGGGGGCGCTCGGCGTCGTGCTCGCGAAGAAGCTCGTACATGCGGCGCTTCTCATGACGGTCACGTTCATCGGCGTCGCGTGCCTCTACTTCAAGCTCGGCGCGGACTTCCTCGGCGCGGCGCAGCTCATGATCTATGCGGGCGGCGTCGCCGTGCTCATCGTCTTGGGCGTCATGCTCACGCGCCATGCGCCGGGTGAGGAAACGAGTCCCGACAACGCGCGATGGTTCGCCGCGCCCGTCGCCGCCGCGCTGTTTTTCGCCGTCGTCTTTTCCGCCGTCTATGTGACGCCTTTCGCGGAGGTCATGGATGCGCCTGTCGGCAATTCGATAGAAAAACTCGCCGATCTCATGCTCGGCGAGTATGTGATGACCTTCGAGCTGGCGGCGACGCTCCTTTTGGCGGCTCTCGTCGGCGCGATTGTTTTGGCAAAGGAGGAAGGACAATGAGCGTAGGTCTCCTGCATTATCTCATACTGGCGGCAATCCTCTTTTCCATCGGTCTTTTCGGACTCATCCAAAAGAGAAATCTCATCGTCGTGCTCATGAGCATTGAGCTGATGCTGAATGCGGCGAATCTGAATCTCGTCGCGTTCAACCGCTTTTTGCCGGTCGATGCGCTCGAAGGGCAGCTCTTGGCCATCTTTTCGATGATGGTCGGCGCGGCGGAGATCGCCGTGGGGCTTGCGCTCGCCTTCCGCATTTACCATGACAGCCATACGATTTCGCTCGATGCGCTGCAGCGCATGAAAGGCTAGGGGGTGGCACGATGTTTTCCTCATTCGCCTTGCATCATGCGTGGCTCATACCGCTTTTGCCGGGCATCGCTTTCGTCCTCGCAGGTTTTTTGCGTGCGCTGGGGCGCCTTGCGGCGGCGATCGCGGTCACGGCAATCGCTGCGAGTTTCGTGCTTTCGGGCGGTGTGATCGCGGCGGTTCTCTCCACGCCGATCACGGTGGAAGCGCCCTATGTCACAAAAGTCGTTTGGGCGACGGTCGGCAGTCTTGTCTTAGAGATGGGCGTGCTCGTCGATCCCATCACGGCGATGATGCTCTTTGTCGTCACGACGGTCGCGCTTTGCATTGCGATTTATTCCGTCGGCTACATGAAGGACGATCCCGGCATGGGGCGCTTCTTCGCGTTCATCTCGCTTTTCGTCGCGTCGATGCTGGGTCTTGTGCTTGCATCGAACTTCCTGCAGCTCTACGTCTTTTGGGAGGGCGTCGGGCTTTGTTCGTACCTTTTGATCGGCTTCTACTATCAGCGCGTATCGGCGAGAGAAGCCGCGAAGAAGGCGTTCATCACGACGCGCGTCGGCGATTTCGGTCTGCTCTTGGGGATCCTTCTCTTGCAGATTCACTTCGGCACGCTCGACTTCTTAAATCTTCGTATGCTCGTGCCGCTTGAGGTCTTGACGCTCGGCACGGTATTTTTGACCGTCGCGGGATTCCTCATCTTCATCGGGCCGATTGGAAAATCGGGTCAATTCCCGCTGCACGTCTGGCTGCCCGATGCGATGGAAGGCCCGACGCCCGTTTCTGCGCTCATTCATGCGGCGACGATGGTCGTCGCGGGCGTCTACCTCGTCGCGCGCGCCTACTTCATCTTCGCGGCTTCGCCCTTCCTCATGAACTTGATCGCATGGGTCGGCGGCGCGACGGCGATTTTCGCCGCGAGCATCGCCTTGACGCAGCGCGAGATCAAGCGCATCCTCGCCTATTCGACGGTCAGTCAGCTCGGCTACATGATGCTCGCGCTCGGCGTCGGCTCTCTGACGGCTTCGATGTTCCATCTCATGACGCACGCATTTTTCAAGGCGCTCCTGTTCCTCTCGGCGGGCGCTGTCATGCACGCGCTCGCGGACGAGGCGGACATCTTCCGCATGGGCGGCCTTCGGAAGAAGATGCCGTGGACGTTCGCGGCGATGACGATCGGCGTGCTTGCCATCGCAGGGCTGCCGCCTTTCGCGGGATTCTTCTCGAAAGATGAGATTCTTTTCGCGGCGGCGGAAGTTTCAACGCCGCTCTACGTTCTGGCGACGATCACCGCCTTTATGACGGCGCTCTACATGGCGCGTCTGCTTTTCGTCGCGTTCTTGGGCGACTGCCGCACGGGCGCGGCGTACCATGCGCACGAAGCCGGCTGGTGGATGCGTCTGCCGCTCCTCATCCTCGCGGCGCTCGCCGTGACGAGCGGCTTCCTCGGGTATGCGTGGGGCTTCGGCTCGTGGGTCTACTACGGACACGCGCACGCGGGGGCGATCGATCCGATGGTGGCGGGGGTATCGACCGCTTTGACGCTTCTCGCGCTCCTCATCGCGTATCTCGTCTATGTGAAGCAGGTCGTTTCTGCCGATCGGATTGCGGAAAGGCTCGGCATTTTTTACAAGCTGAGTTATCACAAATATTACATCGACGAGATGTATGCGGGATTCCGCAGGCTCTTTGTGGACGGCTGCGGCAAGGTCTTCTATTGGATCGATCTCTATATCGTGGACGGTCTTGTGAATATGCTCGCGCTTTTTGTGCGCTTCTTGAGCGGCGTCTTGTCGTTCTTTGAAACGGGGCAGACGCAGTTTTATGCGACGGTCGTCCTCGTCGGCGCGGCGCTGCTCGCGCTCTTGGGCGTTTACTGTGCAGGCGGCGTCCTTTTCGTGGGAGGTGGCTTCTGATGGACTTTCCCGTGTTGTCGGTCATCCTGCTCACGCCTTTGGCGGCGGCGTTTCTCCTGTGCTTTTTGAGCCGTGAGTCGCGCTCTGCCATTCGCATCGTGGCGGCTGCCGCCATGACGTTTTCCTTTGTTCTTTCCGTTTGGGCGTACTTCGGCTATGACCTCGCGGCGGACGGTATGCAGTATACGGAGCGCGTGCCGTGGATCACCGATCTCGGCGTTTCCTACGCGCTCGGCGTTGACGGCATCTCGCTTCCGCTGCTCTTCTTGACGGAGCTGATCGGCATTTCGGCGGTCTTTTCCTCGTGGCATGTCAAGGAGCGCTCGAAGGAGTTTTTCATCTTGCTTCTCGTGCTGATCACGGGCGTCACGGGGACGTTCGTCGCGAACGATCTCTTTATTTTCCTCTTGTGTTACGAGGTCGTCGTCATCCCGATCTATATTCTCGTCATCCTCTTCGGCTCGACGAAGCGCGTGACGAAGGAATACGCGGGCATGAAACTGACGATCTACCTGCTGCTCGGCTCGGCGTTCCTGCTCGTCGGCGTCGTCTGGCTCTACCTCACGGCGTTCCCTGCGGGCAGCCGCACGTTCGACATGCAGATGCTCGCGCTCGCGGCGCAGGCGGGACACTTCAGCCCGGGCTTCCAGATCGGCGCGTTCCTCCTGCTCCTCATCGGGTTCGGCTCGCTGCTCTCGATGTTCCCGTTCCACAGCTGGTCGCCCGACGGCTATGCGGGCGCACCGACGGCGGTATCGATGATCCATGCGGGCGTCTTGAAGAAAATCGGCGGCTACGGTCTTATCCGCATCGGGCTGCTCGTGCTGCCTCTGGGCGCGAAATTTTGGGCGCCTTTGATCGCCTTCCTCGCGATGTGCAACGTGCTCTATGCCGCTTACATCGCGCTCGTGCAGAAGGACTTGAAGTATGTCGTCGGCTACTCGTCGGTGTCGCACATGGGCTATGTGCTCTTGGGCTTCGCGGCGCTGAACGTCGTCAGCGTTTCGGGCGCGGTCGCCAATATGGTGGCGCACGGCGTGATGAGCGCACTCTTCTTCGCGATGATCGGCTTCATTTATGAAAAGACGCATCTTCGCACGGTGGACGACCTCAAGGGGCTTGCCTATCAGATGCCGCGTCTTGCGACGGGCTTCATGCTTGCGGGCATGGCGTCTTTGGGGCTGCCGGGGCTCATCGGCTTCGTGCCGGAGTTCACGATCTTCGTCGGCGTTTTCGCAGAGTTCCCGCTGCTTGCGGTGCTTGCCATCGCGGGCATCATCTTCACGGCGCTCTATGTGCTGCGGCTTCTCGCCAAGGTGCTGTTCGGCCCGGCGGACAAGAAGTTTGACGCGTACCGCGATATGCACGGCGCGGAGCTTATGCCGCTCGTGCTCTTGGGCGCGGCGCTCGTGGGCTTCGGCGTGTTCCCGCATCTCCTTCTGGGGCTGATTTCGACGGGGACGGAGCCGCTGCAGCCGATGCTTGACCAGTTGAGCCAAATCGGCTTCTTTTTAGGGGGGGACTGAGCATGGATTTTTCAGCAATCGGCATCGAGCTTGGTCTTCTCGCACTCGCCCTGCTCTTTCTGGCGATGGGTGTGCTGCTGCCGAAGAAGGAGCCGCGCACGAGCCTTGCGGCGATTTCGGTCGTCGCGCTTCTCGCGCTCTTCGGCTACGGCTTTTCCTTCTATCGCGGCGGCGAAGCTTCTGCATTCTATGCGGGGCTTTACCTCGTGGACAATTATGCCGTGTTTTTCAAGCAGATCTTTCTTGTGAGTTCGGCGCTCGTCGTGCTGTTTTCGAGCGACTATGTCGAAAGGCTTCTGCGCTCTCGCGCCGAGTTCTATGCGATCCTTGTCTTTTCGGTGCTCGGCATGTGCGTCATGGCTTCGGCGAACGACTTCCTCACGATGTATGTCGGGCTGGAGCTGATGACGATTTCCTTCTATATCTTCGTCGGGCTTCGGCAGCGCGACGCGCTGTCGAGTGAAGCGGCGATCAAGTACCTCGTCTTGGGCGCGGCGGCATCCGCGATCCTCTTTTTCGGCGTGAGTCTCCTCTACGGCGCGGCGGGCAGCCTGCGCTTTGCGGCGGTTGCCGACAGCCTGCGGCTCTTCACGCCGCTCGGCATCGTCGGCATGGCGCTCGTTTTTGCCGGACTCTTTTTCAAGCTGTCGATGATCCCGTTCCACATGTGGGCGCCCGATGTCTATGAGGGTGCGCCCGCGCCTGTCGCGGCGCTCCTCGCTATGGGGTCGAAGGCGGCGGCGTTCGCCGTGCTCCTGCGGCTCGTCTTGACGGTGTTCCCGCCGCTGGGCGGCACATGGCTCTCGATTCTCGCAGGGCTGGCCGCGCTCTCGATGGTCGGCGGCAATGTCATGGCAATCGTGCAGGACGACGTGAAGCGCATGCTCGCATATTCTTCCATCGCGCAGGTCGGCTATATGCTCGTCGGCGTCGTCGCGGCGGATGCGGCGGGCATGAAAGCGCTGCTCTTCTACCTCGCGCTCTATGCGTTTGCGAACATCGGCGCGTTTGCCGTGCTGACCGCCGTCGAGGCGCAGCGCGGCAAACCCGACATGGCGAATGTCGCGGGACTTGCGAAAACCGCGCCCGTCCTCGCCGCCGTCTTGACGATCTCGCTTCTCTCGATGGCGGGCATTCCGCCGACGGCAGGCTTCGCGGGCAAGCTCTACCTCTTCACGGCGGTCGTCGATCAAGGCGGCCTCTGGCTCGCCTTCGTCGGCTTCATCATGTCGATGATCTCCGTCTACTACTATCTGCTCGTCGTCAAGGCGATGTACCTCGGCGAAGGGCCGAAAACTCCCGTGGAGATCTCCGGCGCACTTCGCGCCTGCGTCCTCGTGAGCGTTGCCCTGACGCTCGCCCTCGGCGTCTATCCGGAACCCTTGGCGAACCTGACGAATTTCGTGGCAGCGACGTTCTTTTGACGGATGAGGAAAAAACAGCCCTGCGGCACAAGCCGCAGGGCTGTTTTGCTTGTCGTGGGAAAGAGGTTGAGAAAACGGGGATAAGACGGGGGCGCAGAGGGTGGGCAGTCTTACAGCAGATGATGCGCTTTTGCCAGCTGCTCAATCTTGTTGATTGACCATTGGGATATATCAGCGATGCTTGTGAGGTCATAGCCTTTTCTGAGCATGGAAAGGATCATGCCCGATTCGCCCTGCGCGATGCCCTGCTCGCGTCCCTGCGCGATGCCTTGCTCACGCCCCTGCTCAATGCCCTGTACGATGCCTTGTTCGAAGATGCCTTCGCTCAAATTGCACATGGTGTTCATCTCCTTTTCCATATCGCTCGAAATATCCAGGTCGAATTCGGATTCGAGAATTTTCTTCTTTTCTGCCGCAGATTTTGCTGCGTCGCGGAATAAGACATTCAGAAAACGGATGAGATCATTGCTGGAATTGTCTGCGCCAAGGTAGATCATGATGATGCTCAGCAAGTCGTAATGGTTTTTTTCTGCTTTTGTGATATGCAGAAGATGCCGCTCCTGCATATCATAGACGTTGATGGCGCTTTTCTCGTCGGGAGCATCCATGCAGATCCAGATGGAATATACCTTTTTGATATCGTCATAGTTCGATTTGGTAAACTCCGTTTCCTTTTGGGAAGAAATCAAGCGGCAGGCATAGTATATGGCTCGCCGCAGCAATGCGTAGCCGAGGCGGCTGTGCGACTGCGTTTTTTGCGCCTCGATGTTGACGATCAAAGTGATCCTTTCGCCTGACTGAGGCACTATTGCGTGGAACAGGATGTCGAAGCGAATCCAGCCTTCGGTGGGGCTGGCGCTCTCCGTATTGTCGCCGCGAAGCTCTTTTGGCATCTGCCTGGCAGCATTCGTCTTGTCCATGTCGACGGGAATGGCGCCGATCTCTGGCTCGCCTTCGATGCATTGGTTGGCGATGGTCGCCAGATCGATATGATGAAATTCGGGAACGACGCCTTTGAGGATTCGCGCCACGACGTCCTTTTGTGCGAGCAGACGCTTGGCGTGCTGGTCGTAGGCGGGATTCGCATAGCCGAGCAGCAAATCCTCAAGCGTGAAGCTTGGCGATGACGTCATGCAAGACCACTCCTTTATCTCTATCATAGCATGATTCAGATGGATTTGCCAGATTTTCAGGATTTTTGCGGCTGACAGAATACGGAAGGAACTGCTGTGACGGTGCGGCAGCTCTTTCTTTGTTTCCTCATGCGTTTTACGCATGTTTCAGATCAACCTTTGTGCGCATCGCCGCAAAAGCGGTAGCCGATGCCCCAAACGGTTTCGATGTAGATGGGCTCGGCGGGATTCGGCTCGATCTTTTCGCGGATGCGGTTGATGTGAACCATGACGGTCGCCGTGTCGCCGAGGGCATCCATGCCCCAGATGCGGTCGAAGAGCTTGTCTTTGCTGAAAGCGATGCCGGGATGCTCGGCGAAGAAGAGCAGCAGATCGAACTCGCGGCGCGTGAGGCTGACTTCTTTGCCGTCCGTGAAGACGCGCCGCGCTTTGGGACGGATTTCCAGACCACCCGTAAAGATGCTGTCCGACTGCTGCACCGTCTTTTGTGTGAGCCGCTCGTAGCGTGCGATATGCGCCTTGACACGAGCCGTGAGTTCATTGGGGCTGAAGGGCTTGACGATGTAGTCGTCGGCGCCGAGTCCAAGCCCTCGGATTTTGTCGATTTCTTCCTGTCGCGCCGATACCATGAGGATCGGCGTATCTTTTTCCCGACGGATGGCGCGGCAGATGGAGAAGCCGTCCGTGTTTGGCAGCATGAGGTCGAGCAGGATGAGG
>NZ_JBQNBV010000075.1:0-10147 GCF_052169755.1 Selenomonas sp.
AAGCCGAGCCGCCCCTTCCGCGTTAGAGGAAGCGCGTATGTTTGTACGCGGCAAGCGCCCGCTTCGTGCGGGAATCTGGGTGGTACCGCGGATGATCTTCCGTCCCTTTCTAGGGGACGGAATTTTTTATTATGCACTATTTTTTAGGAGGAAACCATCATGCAAACCTTAGATCTCGCCCTTCTCAGACGAAAGCGCGACCTGCGCATCATCCTGCCCGTCTTTCTCGTATCCGTCATCGCCTGTATTGATCGTGTGAACATCGCCTATGCGGCGCTGACCATGACGCAGGATCTCGACTGGATCACGCCCGAAATCTTCGGCGCAGGCGCGGGCATCTTCTTCATGGGCTATCTGCTCTTAGAAATCCCCGGCGCACTCATCGCCGCCCGCTTTTCTGCCGCGAAGTGGATCGCACGCATCATGTTCACATGGGGGCTCGTCTGCATCTTCATGGCGTTCATGCAGACGCAGACGGAGTTCTATATCTGCCGCTTCCTGCTCGGCGCCTCGGAAGCGAGCCTTTACCCCGTCATCTACTCCGTGCTCTTCGCGCGTTGGTTTTCCGAAAGGGAGAGAGCGCGCGCCAATTCCCTCATGCTGACGTCACTTCTCATCTCAACGATCGTCGGCGCACCGCTCGCGGGATTCCTGCTGCAAACATCCTTCTTCGGCATGCACGGCTGGCAGGAACTGTTCATCTTGGAGGCAGTGCCCGCCCTCCTCTTCGCCGTATTTTTCTTCTACTTCGTCAAGGACAAGCCCGACCAGGTTTCCTGGCTCAGCGCAGAAGAAAAGGAATATTTGAACCGCCAGTACGAAGAAGAGCAGGCGCGTATGCAGAGCGTCAAGAAATACACGATCTTCCAGGCTTTCTCCGATCCCAAGGTCTTGAAGCTCTGCTTCATCTACTTCATGTGGGTCATCGGCTTCTGGGGCTTCAACTTCTGGATGCCGACAGTGCTCAAGGGGCTTTCGGGCTGGTCGACCGGATTCCTCGGCGGCGCCATCGCCATTCCGATGACGGCGGCGCTCCTCGTACAGGTCATCATCGGCAAGACCTCGACGAAGACGGGCGACAAGGTCTGGCACGTCGCGCTCGCTCTCTTCGTCGGCGCCGTCGGGCTAGGGCTAAGCCCCTTTGCCGACGACATGTATACGGCGCTCTTCCTCGTCTGCCTGTCCGCCATCGGCATCTACGCCGCTATGGGCGTCTGGTGGACGATCCCGACGAGCTTCCTCTCCGGCTCCGCCGCTGCCGGCAGCGTCGCCCTCATCAACTCCTGCGGCAATCTCGGCGGCTGGGTCGGCCCCTACATGATGGGATGGCTCAAGACGGAAACAGGCTCCTTCGACACGGGCTACTTCCTCATGGCGCTCTTCATGCTCATCGCCGCGCTCACCGTGCTGACGATCCAATACCGCTGGAACGGCGAGCGAAAGACGGCACAGAGTGAAAGCGAACATCCGCTTACGCTGCAGCAGGAAGCATAAGCGCAAAAGAAATGCACCATAAGCAGAAAGAAGGGCTGTGCACAAGTCGAATTTGACGACTGCACAGCCCCTCTTATCTGCTGTCGCACAAGTTGGATGCGCGTCAGCTCTTCCTATTCATATTTTCCGCGCGAGAAACCGCATATCCCTAGAACCGATATGTGAGCTGCACACGCGCATAATCGCCGAGCTTGAAATCCTCGCTGCCGAAGAGCGTGGCGCGCTTCGCCGTTCCCTTGGCATCGAACGTATAGAAGAAGTCAACGCGCAGATTGTCGATGGGGACATAGCCCGCACCGAGCGTAAAGCTCCGGATGCCGTCGATGTAGCGATCGGGCAGGGATTCCGTGCCGTTGCCGCCGAGGAAGGAGCCATGCGCGAAACGCTTGTAGTCGAAGAATGCGTTCCAGCTCCCCTTCGTCCAGCTGTCGGGCATCCCGTAGTCGAGACGCAGCACATGATAGGCAGGCGTCGCGCCCCCGTTCAGCCCTTTCGCAAAGCCCGAGGAGTTCTGCCCCCATTCATAGGAGAGCTTCGCCATCGCCCCCAGGCGCAGGCTCGCGCCGAGGCCGAACACCGAGGCAATTTTTCCGCCGTAAGCCGAATCCTGCAAAGACTTCATATAGTGCGCCTGCACGCCGAGATCGTCCGTCAGAAGATGCTTGACCTGCACATATCCCGCCGTCTTGACGGCAGGCGTCGTATCGCGCATGAGGAGCTGTCCGTCGGGGACAGGAATCACCTTCGGTCCCTTGGAGAGCGGCAGATACGAAGCGCCATCCGGAGTCCACGATGTTGATAAATGGAAGAGCATATTCCCGATCGTCGTGTCAACGTTATCCCTTTTTGACAAATTATTCGGATCGCCGTTGCTCAGGCCGTAGTCGGCAAACCAGCGGCGGAAATTCTCCGGCGTAAGATCCGCCTCATGAACGGGCGTATCCCTGCCGTCCCTCAAATAGAGAACGCCGCCATTCTCCGCCATCGCCTTCTTTACCCTATTGAGGTATTCCGCACTGTTAAAATAGCTATCGAGATCCTTGGTCGGATCGAACTTATCCATCGCGACGCTGCTGCCGGTTCTTCGTAAAAGCCCCGAATGCAGGCTAAATGTTTGTACACTTTCCGTAACGGACGGATCGATTTCCTTCAGCAGCGTATAGAACTCACGCAGAACCTTCATGCGATGCTCGACGCTGCCGCCGCCCGCTGCTTTGTCCCGCTGCTGGGCGTCGAGGAACTTCTGATGATAGTTCATTTTGGGCAGATTAGGGGCAGGAATGCGATCAAATACCTCATTCCCCTCCGCATCTTCGGCCACCCAGCCAAGCAGCTCGTCCTTCGTCGCGCTTCGCAGGAACGCCATCGGCGAGAGCTTCGTATACGCCGTATCCGTGATGCCCGTCGTATGCGAGAAATCGCCAACGCCTGCACGCACCTGCGTACGATCGCTCGTCCAGACGGCGCGCGCCCCGTCGTAGTCCTTCCCGAAGAAATACCCCGTAAGACCGATGCGCTCCTCCAGCCGACCGAGCGAAACATCCACGTCCCCTGCTTCGTGACGCAGCTCTGCACGCTCGATCCGCGCCTCATTCAGCCCTTGGCTCGGAGCGATGTCCTCCTGTCCGTCCATGCCGCCCGCCGCGCTGGCAGTAACCGTCGCTGACGTATGCTCGCCAAGCCCTGCATCCGCACGCACGCGCAGGCGCTGCGCATAGCCATGTGCAGGATTGTCCTCAAGATTCTTCTGCGCATCGCCGACATCCCGCTTGTCCGTGACGCGTACGCCGCTTCGCGCTTCGCCCGTATGACTGTCCTGCCGCAATCGGTAATCGCCGGAAACACGGAACTCTCCCGGACGCAGCGTTTCCGTATCGCGCTGAATAAACCAATCGGAGCGATACGAAGAAGAAAGCAGCCCCGTCCCCATGCGTGCGGCAGAGCCGCCCGCGCTGTCAAAAGAGAAGTTCATGCCCAGACGATAGACGCGTCCTTGAAACGCACGATCATCGTCGCGCTTCGCGAAGAGATTGTCCACGCCGATATACGCCATAGCGTCTTCGCCGAACTTCTTCTGCACCATGAGATTCCAGATGCCAAAGCTTTTGCGCTTATAATCTGCAGCGTGCTTGGCTTCCGCCTGCTTGGACATGTCCACAGAATTGCTGTCGAGCATGTTCAGGTAGTAATCCGCCCAAAGCGAACCGCTCCAGCCGGTTTTCTCATCCATATAGCGGATGCCGAAATCGATCTTATGGCGCGGACGATCGAGAAGTTCGCGCGGCATGTGGTTCTCCTCGGCGTCCTTGTTGATCGCGTGCAGATACGTATAGCCGATTTTTGCCGACCAATGGCTGCTGAACGTATGGTCTAGCTCCGCCTCCAGCCCTGTGATCGCAACATTGCCCAGATTGCGGAAAGAATAGAGCCGATCGCGCGAGCTGGGATCGGGATCGCCGATGCCTCCGGGCGTTGTCGGGGCTTTAGTCCGCAGATACAGATAATTCCCGCTGAAATAATGCGTCAGATAATCCTTGATGCGATTGTGGAAGATGCTCACGCGTGCAAAGCTGTTCTTCGTTTCCCCTTCCAGGGACAGCGAAAGATTGACGGACTTTTCCGGCTTGAGCTGCGCGTTGCCGACCCAATACCAGCCCGGCGCGTGTTCGCTCATCGCCGGATACATCTCCCAGTTGTAGTAAAGCTCGCCCATGCCCGGCTCCGCATACCCTGTCCCTACATTCATCTTGAAGCGGCGATGGGAATTTCCTCCGACATTGTGCGTCATGCCGATGCCTGCCGTGACATGACTGCCAAAGAGACTGCTGTGATCCAAACGGACGACAGGCGTAAAAATCGTGTCTTTATCGTATTGCCATGTATCCATCAGATACGCATGCCATTTCTGGATGTGCGCCTTGCCGATCGTCAAGGTGTTCTGACGGGCATTGTATTCTTCCTTATATCCCAAGCCGTTAATGCGGGCAAGGTACGGAATCATCGGATTATCCCCGAATTTATAGGCGTAATATACAGTGCCGGCGCCCAGTGTCGTCAAAGGATCGGCGATTTCTTTCCCCGTCGCTTTATCGATGACCGTGATGTGATTGTTCGGCTTGAGTATATCGCTTGGCTGCGGCTCTTTGTAATTGTCCAAATCCGCCGTACCGCGATATTCATACGCCTCATCCCAGTGCACATTGCCGTTTGCATCTCGGTTGAATTTATAATCGTGTACGAAGGATTTTCCTTCCGGTGAAATATATGCGGTTCCCGGCAGGCTTTGATGCCACAAACTAGAATCATAATCGTCCGGTCGAATTTTTTTCTTATACGATTCAGGGGCATTTTGAATACGGGATCCCTCTCCATCTTCATCGGAGTAGCCGAATCCAAAGGTCAGGAAATGATCTGCATTGACTGCGGCATTGATCTTCGTATTCAAATGCCACTGCTGATGTGCAACGTCATTGAGGGTAAACAACATATTATATCCCGTGTACTGCGTATTTTTCGCCAAGGATAAAATACCGATGTCATTCTCCTGCCGTTTTCCATAATTGTAGTCTACGACCCAGTCGTATTTTCCCGTTCTCCCACGATAGGAGAGGTTATAGGTATCGCGTTTGATCTCTCGACGCAGATGCTGCTCCGGTTCTTCGTCTTCATTGCTATATTTGACGTTCTTCTTCATATCTTCGATCTCTTTGCCCAGAGAAAATTGGAGCGTTTGCTGCCTGCCAAGGTCATACTCCCCTTGAATGCCGACATTCTTGATACTTCCAAAGTAGCGCAGCGACGAGCGAAAGTCCGAATTCCAACTCGACGAAGTATCCTTCGCCGCATAGATCGGCAGGACGTCACGCTTGCTGCCCCATGCGGCAAGGCGCAGTTTGCCCATCGCCCCCGCATCGGCACGCAGGAAGAAATTGCTGAACGGCGTATTTTCCTTGCCGTCCTGCGCGCGCAGACCTTCCACATTGAGCGCAACTGCAGCCTTTTTGCCTGCGGTCTTCGTGATGATATTGATGACGCCGCCGATCGCATCGGCGCCGTACTTCGCGCTCGCCGCCCCGCGAATGATTTCGATGCGCTCGATATTCTCCGCGCCAAGCCGCATCACCTCGTCGCCTGCGCCGCGATACTTCGCCACATCCCCGAGGACAGGATGTCCATCGACCATGATCAAGGTATGCCGCGGCTCCGCGCCGCGAATCGACACGCCGACATTCCCCATCGCATCGACCGTGCGCGTCACGCCGACCTCGCTGAAGATGATGTCCTCGACCGACTTCGCTTGCTTCTTCGCGATGTCGTCTGCCGTAATGATCGTCGTAGACTGCGATTCGTATTTCGCCTCTTCTTTCGCGGCATCAGATTCAACATCTACCGATTCGGTTTGAATCTGTGTACCCCCCCCGCACTTTCATCCGCTTGCACAATACAAGCAGGCAGCATCAAATGCAGTGCGACAGCCATCCCAAGCGCACGCTTGGCATTTCTCCTCATACACATTTCCATTAGAAGTTCTCCTCCTTATCATTACAAACCAAAGATAATAAATATCACTTTTATTATAACATGATATGAAGAAAAGTCCACTGTTTTCACCGGAGAATTTATTATGAATGCGATTCACGTTTCTAAGGGATCGCTGATAAAACAACGTCGTTCCGACGGGAAATACATTGCAAAAACCGCCCTTGCAGTCGAGTGGACTGCAAGGGCGGTTTCTTATGCAATTTCTCTCAAGCCCAAATTACTTGAGCTCGACTGTTGCGCCTGCCTCTTCGAGCTTCTTCTTGAGCTCTTCCGCATCAGCCTTCGCAATGTTCTCCTTGATCGGAGCCGGAGCGCCGTCAACAAGCTCCTTCGCTTCCTTCAAGCCGAGACCCGTAGCTTCGCGAACCGCCTTGATGACGTTGATCTTCTTGTCGCCTGCAGCAGCGAGAACGACCGTGAACTCCGTCTTCTCCTCACCGGCAGCAGCCGCCGGAGCAGCGCCGGCAGCCGCAACAGCGACCGGAGCCGCAGCGCTTACGCCGAACTTCTCTTCCATCGCCTTGACAAGCTCGGAAAGCTCAAGGACAGTCATGCCTTCAATGGCCTGCATGATTTCTTCTTTAGTCATGATATGTACCTCCATAAAATGTTTTCTTTATTCATCGAATAATGTTTTCAGCCTGCAAGCATCGGGTTTATCCCCACACAATGCCTGCTGCAGGAATCAGGCGGAAGCCTGCTCCTCCTTCTGCTTGCGAATCGCCTCAAGCACATAGACCGCATTGCGGATGACTCCCTGCAGCACGTTGACCGTACCCGCAATCGGAGACTGCATACTGCCCAACAACTTGGCGAGAAGAACTTCGCGCGACGGCAGCTCCGCCAAAGCCTTGACCTCAGCGACATCAATGACGCGACCGTCCAAAAGACCGGCTTTAAGCGTCAAGATACCGGCATCCTCCAGCTTGTTCTTCTTCATGAACTCGCAGATGACCTTCGCCGGTGCGACAGCATCGTCTGCGGAAACGGCAAGAGCCGTCGTCCCCTCCAAGTGTTCGCAAAGATCATCGAGACCGAGATCCTTCGCGGCAATGCGCGTCATCGTATTCTTGACCACATGGTAGGAAACCCCTGCCTCGCGCAGCGTGCGGCGAAGCGCCGTATCCTGCGCTACGGTCAAGCCCTTATAGCTTGTAAAAACGGCGCCCTTCGCTGTCTGGAGCCTCTCCTTCAGCTCGGCGACGACCGCCTCTTTCTTTGCATTTACCTTTGCATTCATACTTGCACCCCCTCTCAATAAAATTCACACATAATAAAACGGCTTCCAACTGCACGCCGGAAGCCGCATCTTTTGAAGTATGCGCCTGAATCCGACCTCGGCGGGCGAGCAACTTGCTCGTTCGATGGTTAAACCATACCTGCTGTCTACAGTCATCGTATGCTGTTTTATTCTATCGGATTAAAGGAAGCGCTGATAACATGAAGTCGTCCAGATTTGCACAGATGCGCTGGTTCTATCAAGGAGACAAACCGCAGACGTAGCGGTGCTACGTCGAGGATTTGCCGACGACGAGAGGACAGTGCAGATGTGTGAAGATGGGCGGCTGAATTTATCAGTGATTCCTTAAGCCAGCGTAGCAACCGGAACGCCGGGACCCATCGTGGAGCTGACCGTGATCGCACGGATATACTGCCCCTTCGCCGCTGCCGGGCGAACGCGAACGAGCGTATCGACGAGCGCCTGATAATTCTCCTTGAGCTTCTCGACATCGAACGAAGCCTTGCCGATCGGTACATGGACGTTGCCTGCCTTGTCCGTACGATACTCGACCTTACCGGCCTTGATCTCGTTGATTGCCTTCACGAGATCCATCGTGACCGTACCGAGCTTCGGGTTCGGCATGAGTCCGCGAGGACCAAGAACCTTACCGAGACGACCGACCGTGCCCATCATATCGGGCGTAGCGACGGCAACATCGAAGTCGAACCAACCGCCCTGGATCTTCGTGACGATCTCATCGGACCCGACATAGTCGGCGCCGGCATCCTCAGCCTCTTTGACCTTCTCGCCCTTGGCAAAGACGAGAACCTTCTTCGCCTTGCCCGTGCCATGCGGCAGCACCATCGCGCCGCGAACCTGCTGATCGGCGTACTTCGGGTCGACGCCGAGACGGACGTGCAGCTCGATCGTTTCGTCGAACTTTGCCGTCGCAGTCTTCTTCACGAGTTCCAAGGCTTCAGCAACGCTGTAGAACTTACCGACTTCAAGAAGCTTTGCGGCATCCTGATATTTCTTGCCGTGTTTTGCCATTCAAAAATTCCCCTTTCGTGGTCATAGCGGATTTTCCCATGAAACCCCAAGAGATCAAGCCGAAAGCGCAGACCGATTGGCTGGTTTCATGTAAGGACGACGCACAATGTCCAAAGTGAACGTCTGTGCGTGTAGTTTCCTGCCACAAGCATGTATATCGAATCAGTCGACGATTTCGATGCCCATGCTGCGAGCCGTTCCCTCGATCATGCGTGTAGCAGCTTCGAGGTCTGCCGCGTTGAGATCCTGCATCTTCGACTGCGCGATCTCCTGCGCTTTCGCGCGCGGCACCTTGGCGACTTTCGTCTTATTCGGCTCGCCGGAAGCCTTTTCAATGCCGGCGGCTTTCTTCAAAAGAACTGCGGCGGGCGGCGTTTTCGTGATGAACGTGAACGAACGATCCTCGAAAACCGTGATCTCGACCGGAATGACAAGACCTGCCTGCTTGGCTGTCCTCTCATTGAACTCCTTGACGAAAGCCATGATGTTGACGCCTGCCTGACCGAGCGCCGGACCTACCGGAGGAGCCGGACTTGCCTTACCGGCAACAACCTGCAGCTTGACGAGCTTTGCGACCTTCTTTGCCATACTTTTAACACCTCCTTAAAAGGGGTTTAGGAAACGCTGCTAAAATGAAGTTTCCCAGATTCCACCGTGTTCAGCATCCAACGAAACGAAAGCGGCAGACTAGATTTTTTCAATCTCACTGTACGAAAGCTCAGCCGGAGTCTCGCGGCCGAACATATCGACGAGCACCTTGACCGTGCCCTTTTCAGGGAAGACCTCCGCCACCGTAGCGGTGAGATTCTCAAGCGTGCCCGAATTGATGCGAACGGCTTGTCCCACCTCAATATCCATATCGACGATGGGCTTTCCTTCATCCGTCCCTGCAGATTTCAGGATATGCTTGACTTCTGCTTCTGACAGCGGAATCGGCTTCGTACCCGAGCCGACGAAGCCTGTGACGCCCGGTGTGTTGCGCACGACGTACCACGAGCGATCATTGACGATCATCTCAACCAAGGCATATCCGGGAAAAACCTTTTTCTTGACGATCTTCTTTTTACCGTCCTTGACTTCGGTCTCTTCCTCCATCGGAACGATGACATTGAAGATATTGTCCTCCATCCCCATGGTATGGACGCGAGACTCAAGATTCGCCTTGACCTTGTTCTCATATCCGGAATAGGTATGGATCACATACCATTTCTTCTCAGATTCCATCGCGCCTCCAGCCTTCTATTGCAGAATAAGTTGAAACAGCCTTGCAAAAAACGTGTCGCATATCCAGATCAGCGCACAGACGACCACGACCGCCACGCCCACAACGCCTGTATAAGCAACCAGTTCTCTGCGAGTCGGCCATGTTACCTTCTTCATCTCCGCCTTGACCTCACCCAGGAAGCGGAAGAGACTGAAACCGCCCGAAGAAGGCTGCGGCGCTGACGATCTTTCATCCGTCAAAGCATTCACACCCCGTATCATATTGCTGCAAGCCCCAAAGCTTACTTCGTTTCCTTATGCGGCGTATGCTTCTTGCAGAACTTGCAATACTTGTTGAACTCAAGCCGATCCGGATCATTCTTCTTGTTCTTGTTGGTCTGATAGTTGCGGTTCTTGCAAACCGTGCAGGCCAACGTAACGGCATTGCGCATGTTTCAGCACTCCTTCCATAAAATCACTAACATACTTTATCATACTTAATACACCGTGTCAACAATATGCAGAGAAAAATCCCCGGACTTCCCGCCAACATAACAAAAACCCCTCGCAGGGGTTTGAAAATGGTGGCGGCACAGAGATTTGAACTCCGGACACTGCGGGTATGAACCGCATGCT
>NZ_JBQNBV010000076.1:0-10000 GCF_052169755.1 Selenomonas sp.
CTGCGCCTTTTGGCGATGGCGTACATCAACTTTTTGCGCGGCACGCCACTCTTGGTGCAGATCTTTTTGATCTACTTTGCGCTTCCCGTCATCTCAGGGCAGCGCGTCGATCCGTTCTTCGCGGCGATCACGGCGTGCAGTATCAACAGCGGCGCTTACGTCGCTGAGATCTTTCGTTCGGGCATCCAGTCGATTGACAAGGGGCAGATGGAAGCCGGACGTTCCTTGGGCATGACGTGGATGCAGACGATGTGGCACATCGTTTTGCCGCAGGCGGTCAAGCGTGTCATTCCGCAGATCGGCAACGAGTTCATCGCGCTCTTGAAGGACTCGTCGCTCGTATCGGTCATCGGCTTCGAGGAGCTGACGCGAAGCGGACAGCTCATCATCGCCCGCACCTACGGCTCTTTGGAAATCTGGCCGTGCGTCGCTGTCATCTATCTGGTGATGACGCTCTCCATTTCGCAGCTCGTAGCATATCTCGAACGGAGGTTTAGAACCGATGATAAGCATTAAGGGGCTTTACAAAGCATTCGGCGATAACCTCGTCTTGAAGGGCATTGATCTCGAAGTCGCGGACAAAGAGGTCGTCGTCATCATCGGTCCTTCGGGGTCCGGTAAGTCTACGCTTCTGCGCTCAATAAACTATCTGGATGTACCGTCGCAGGGGAAAATTTCCATTGACGGCAAGGAGCTTTCGGCGGCGGACATCAATAAGGTGCGCGCCGAGGTCGGCATGGTGTTCCAGCGCTTCAACCTCTTTCCGCATAAGACGGTCATGGAAAATATCACGCTTGCGCCGCGAAAGGTGCGAAAGGCTGCACGCGAGGATGCCGAGAAGGACGCGCGGATGCTCTTGGAGAAGGTCGGTCTTGCGGATAAGGCGGACGCTTACCCCGAGCAGCTTTCGGGCGGACAGCAGCAGCGTGTCGCCATCGCGCGTGCGCTCGCGATGAAGCCGCGTCTCATGCTCTTCGATGAGCCGACGAGTGCTCTTGATCCTGAGATGGTCAAGGAAGTCTTGGATGTCATGCGCTCTTTGGCGGCGGAGGGCATGACGATGGTCATTGTCACGCACGAGATGGGGTTTGCGCGGGAGGTCGGCGATCGGCTTCTCTTCGTTGACGACGGCAGGATCATCGAGCAGGGGGATCCGAAGGAAGTCTTTGAGCATCCGCAGGAGGAGAGAACGAAGAACTTCCTGTCGAAAGTGCTCTGAGGGCATCGTGCCTTTACGGCGCTGCTTGCAGCGGGAGCTTTGGATAAGGCGGCGAGAGCGCTCTTTCACAAAAACTTCTGTGCAGACAGTTGAAATGTCTTGCTCTTTGTGATAGAATAGGCAAGCATACGGGCGGTCCGCTGGGGGAGAATGGCTCTCTTACGAACGTCTGAGATTTAAGGAGGAAAAACAATGAACATCATTCAGGCTTTGGAGCAGGAGCAGCTGCGCTCGGACATTCCCGAGTTCGCACCCGGCGATACGGTGCGTGTGCATGTCAAGGTCGTCGAGGGTACGCGTGAGCGTATTCAGGTATTTGAAGGCGTCGTCATTGCGCGTTCCGGCACGGGCGTTCGCGAGACGTTCACTGTGCGCCGCATTTCCTATGGCGTCGGCGTCGAGCGTACCTTTCCGGTGCATTCGCCGCGCTTGGACAAGATCCAGCTCATGCGCCGCGGCATTGTGCGCCGCGCAAAGCTCTATTACCTGCGTAACCTCACAGGTAAGGCGGCACGCATTCGCGAGAGACGCTAAAAGCACATCATGGGGACTGCCCGAGGAGATACTTGCGAGGTATTTTTCCTTTGCAGTCCCTATTTCCTTTTTGGGAGGTATTTTATGAGTTCGTTAGGGGAAGAAGTCAAGGATTGGCTCGTGGCTATCGTCGTTGCCGTCGTGCTCGCTTTCGTCATCCGTCAGTTCATCGTAGAGCTTTACGTCGTGGATGGGCCGTCCATGCGCCCTACCTTGCAGTCGCGCGAGCGTCTCGTCGTCAATAAATTCATCTATCGTATGCGCGAGCCTGAGCGCAATGAGATCATTGTCTTTCGCTATCCGCGCGATCCGAGCCGCGACTTCATCAAGCGCGTGATCGCTGTGCCCGGTGATACGATTGAGATCAAGGACGGCAAGGTGTTTTTGAACCAGCAGCTTTTGAATGAGGACTACATCCTGGAAAAGACGTTGACGAACTATCCTCTGTCAACGGTTCCCGCCGGACATATCTTCGTCATGGGCGACAATCGCAACAATTCGGAAGACAGCCGCTTTGCTGACGTCGGCTTCGTTCCTTACGATCTCGTCAAGGGCAAAGCGATGGTCGTGTTCTGGCCCGTTGCCGAGGCGAAGTCCTTACCTTGAGACATGGCAGGAGGAAAATCAATAAAAGTCGTTCTTAATGCGGCTTCTATTGATTTTCCTCTTTTTTTGTCATACACTCGTCGAAACGGGATCTTGCTGCGACGGGGAGGATGCGATGAAACAAGGGGTATGCGTACGGCAGCGTTTTTCAACGATGGCATGGGGGATTCTTTTCTTCTGCCTGATGCTTTTCCCGCAATCTGCTTTAGCGGGGGCAGAGCCGGAGTTCTGCCTGATCGCTGCTCTCGTTTCATCTGCTTCTTATGCAGATGACGGCGGACTTCTCGTGCGCAGCTGGCTCAAGGAAATGGATTGGGAGTTCTACAGCCGCAGCACAGCGACACATGCGGCGGACGGACGTGTCCACTTGGCGCGTAAGACGCTTGCGGACGGCAGGCGTGTAGTCATGCTCGCTTTTCCGGGTACGGAGAATAAAAAGGATATTGAGGTGGATCTGCGCCTCGCTTCCGTCCCTTTCGGCGATGTCGCTTCTGCGGAGTCTGCCGAAGGGGACGGAAGCGGTACAGCAGATGTGCCGCGTGTACATAAGGGATTCAACGATTTCGTAACGGCGGCGCTTTTTACGGAAACGATGCCGGAGTTCGGCGATATGACGGCGGGTGAATCGCTGGCAGAAGAGCTCAAGGCAAATCCCACGGAGGTACTCTATCTGACGGGGCACAGTCTTGGCGGTGCGGCGGCGCTCTTGACGGCGGCGCGGCTCTCGGATCTTGGCGTGGCTGCGGATCAGCTGCAAGTCATCACGTTCGGTGCGCCTGCCGTCGGCAATGAGCGCTTCGCACGAGTTTACGAAAAGAAGTTCCATTTCACACGCATCGTCATGAAGAATGATCCTGTCGCAGGAATTTTGCAATCGTTAAGCAAGCGCTTCGTACAGTTTGGTGAGAAGGTTGTCTGGAAGCCGCAGACGCGTGAGGAGCGTTTTAATCATGAGATGGCGCTCTATTTTGATGAAGCGCTGCGCCGTTATTATGATGCAGCAGAGGAAAAGACGGCGCATGAGCTGCTCGGCGGTACGCCGCAGGCGCTTTCCGGTGGTCTTTATGTCGCTGCGCCGTCCTTTGATCTGCCGGAAACCTTGGCGCAAGATGCACCGTACATTGCGCGTGCCGTGCATGATGCGCTTGATATCCGCTACGCGCCTACGGTGTTTTCCAAAGCGGGGGCAGCGGAACAGCAAGAACTTTTTGCCGCTGCACGCGCCGCAGGCTGCAAATATGTCCTCGTCGAGCATTTTTCCGGTAAATTGCTGCGCGAAAAGCACGGCAGCTTCCGGCTGACGCTTGAGGAGCAAATCTACGACAGCGACGGTCGGCTGCTTTCGCTGGAGGAACGCAGCACGAATACGGGCGGCTTGCCCGCGATCGAGGCGTTTCTCTACCTCGCCTACAAGGGCGGCGCGACGCGCAGCGCGGCGCTTGGATTGACCGAATGAGAGCGTGCCCCTGCCTACGGGCGGGGGCTTTTTCTTGCGCGAAAGTCTTTGGTATTGTATGATGTTCATAGAAAGGAGCGATGCTTTTTGCAGTGGGTGGAAGTGAGCATAGATACGTCGCACGAGGCGATGGAGCTTGTATCGGAAATTTTGCAGGAATTGGGCGCCGGGGGCGTAGTCATCGAGGATCCCGCGCTCCTCAATGAATATATTCGTTCGGGTCTTTGGGATTATACGGACCTCAAGGAAAGCGATGAGACGGAGGTCGTGACGGTCAAGGCGTATTGGGCGATGGATGATGCGTTGGAAGGAAAGCTGCAGAACCTCGCCGCACGTTTGGCTGCTTTGACAGCGAACGGCGTGGATAAAGGCGCGGGTACGGTTTCGTGGCGGGCGGTCGCCGATGAGGATTGGTCGGAAACGTGGAAGGAATTTTTCCATACGGAAAAGATCGGCGAACGCACGGTCATCAAACCGACGTGGGAAGACTACGAGGCGAAAGCCGAGGAGATCGTCGTGGAGCTTGATCCGGGTGCGGCGTTCGGCACAGGACAGCATACAACGACGGCGCTGTGCATTCGCGCACTCGAAACGCTTGTCAAACCGGGCATGACGGTGTTCGACGTCGGCACGGGGTCGGGCGTGCTTTCGATCGTCGCGGCGAAGCTCGGGGCGGGGCGCGTTGAAGCCGTGGACTTCGATCCTGTCGCCGTGCGCATCGCCGCCGAGAACGTGCGGCAAAACGGCGTGGCGAATGTCGTGCGCACAGGGCAGAGCGACCTCTTGAAAAGTGTCGAGGGCAAGGCGGATCTCATCATAGCGAACATCATCGCCGACATTATCATGCGCCTGTTCGGTGAAGTGAAAGAAAGCCTTGCAGCGGGTGCTTGGATGCTCCTTTCGGGTATCATCGAAGATCGCCTGCACGATGTGACGAAAGCCGCTGCCCGGCACGGTTTTCACGTCGAGCGCATCGAAGAGGAGAAGGGGTGGGCAGCCGTCATCGTCAGAGGTGACGCATGAGACGCGTATTCTTAGAATGTGAGATCCGAGACATGATGGAAGTCTCGGGCGCAGATGCGCATCATCTGCACCATGTCATGCGCGCCAAGATTGGTGAGAGACTGCTTGTTGCAGACGGCGCCGGCGGTTCGGCGGAGGCTGAGGTCGCAGGTTTTGCGGGAGGCAAGGTGCAGCTCCGTCTCGTGCAGCGTTTGGAAGAGGCGGCGGAGTCTCTGGCAGAGATTGAGCTTTTCCAATGCCTGCCCAAGGGCGACCGCATGGATTTCATCGTGCAAAAAGCGACAGAGCTTGGCGTCACGCGCATCCGCCCGCTGCTCAGTCAGAATGTCGTCGTGCGTTACGACGAGAAGAAAGCGCAGGCACGACGTGAACGCTGGCAGAAGATTGCGGCAGAGGCTGCCAAGCAGTGCGGGCGTGCGCGTATTCCCGAGGTTGCGCCTGCTGCGCTGCTGCCTTCCGCGCTTGCAGCGCAGGCGAACGATGCGGCGGCGTTGCGTCTCTTCTTCTATGAAGCGGAGAAGCAGCGCGATCTTCGCACCGTGCTCCGAGGCTCTGCGGTGCAGCGCATCTTTATGCTCGTGGGGCCTGAAGGCGGCTTTGCGCCGGAAGAGGCGCAGCATGCGGCAGCGCACGGTTTCGTCGCCGTGACGCTCGGACAGCGCATATTGCGCGTCGATACGGCAGCGATTGTTGCGATCTCGCTTGTGCAGTATGAAAAAGGAGATTTGGGATTTGCCAAAAGCAGCATTGACGACCTTGGGGTGCAAGGTCAATCAGTTTGAAACGGAGACGATGGAAGGACTTTTCCGTCAGCGCGGCTATACGATTGTACCCTTCGACGAGACGGCAGACGTCTATGTCATTAACACATGCTCCGTCACGAGTCTCGGCGAAAGGAAGTCGCGTCAGCTGATTCGCCGTGCACGCCGATTGAACGAGCGTGCTGTCATCGCTGTGACGGGCTGCTACGCGCAGGTGTCGCCGGAAGAGATCCGCGCGATCGAAGGTGTGCGCGTCGTGCTCGGCACGAAGGAGCGTGTGGGAATCGTCGATCATGTCGAGCGTGCAGCGCGTGAAACCGGTGTATTTGACGGCACGGGCGACATCATGCACACATCGGAGTTCGAGGATATTCCGCTCTTCGGTGCGCCTGCGAGAACACGCGCTTTCTTGAAGATCGAGGAAGGCTGCGAGAATTTCTGTTCATTCTGCATCATTCCGTATGCACGCGGTCCTGTGCGTTCGCGCCGCCTTTCGAGCGTGCGGCGCGAGGCGGCGAAGCTCCTCGCTATGGGATTCAAGGAGATCGTCTTGACGGGCATCCACCTCGGCTGCTACGGGCGTGATCTCGGCGATGTGACGCTCGCTGATGCTGTGCGCGAAGTGCTTGCGCTGCCGGGGATCAAGCGGCTGCGGTTGGGATCTTTGGAGTCAGTCGAGCTGTCAGACGAGCTGCTGGCGCTTTTGGCGGATGAGCCGCGCTTCGCACGACACCTGCATCTGCCGCTGCAGGCGGGTTCGGACGAAGTGCTTCGCGCGATGAATCGCCACTATGATACGGCGAAGTTTGCCATGCTCATCGAGCGCGTCGAGCGCGCCGTGCCGGAAATTGCTATATCGACCGACATCATCGTGGGCTTTCCGGGCGAAACGGACGAGCTTTTCGCTGAGAGCCTTGCTTTCGTCGAGTGCATGAATTTTGCACGGATGCACGTCTTTCCCTACTCGCCGCGCCGCGGCACGCCGGCGGCAGCCTTCGCCGCGCAGGTGCCCGAGGAGGTAAAGAAAGAACGCGTACATCGTATGCAGGCGCTCGCTGCAAAAAAAAGCGAAGCGTTTCATGCCGACTTTCTCGGCAGGACGATGCCCGTCCTCTTTGAGACACAGCGCGAGGGCGTCACAGACGGTCTCACGGAGAACTACATTCGCGTCTATACGGATGCGCCCGTTCAGACAGGAGAGATTTACAACATGCACCTCGTGCAACTCTATCGTGACGGCATTTGGGGTGAGATGCAGGATACATGAATCCTGCATCCTGAATCCTGAATATTTTTCTATCTGGAAGGTTTTTTGTCGCAAAGGTCGAATGATGAAAATAAGGTCGAAAGGCGAAATAATTTTCGAAGGGAGGTGGAAAAGATGGCAGACTGCATTTTTTGCCGTATTGCGGCGAAAGAGATTCCTGCGACGGCGGTCTACGAGGACGATTCTGTCATCGCCTTCAAGGATCTTGAGCCGCAGGCGCCCGTGCATGTGCTCATCATCCCGAAGAAACATATAGAAAGCCTGCTCGGTCTGACGGAAGACGACAAGGCGCTCGTCGCTCATATCCACGTCGACGTCGTGCCGCAGATTGCAAAGGAACTCGGACTTGCGGAAAAAGGCTTTCGCCTCGTCGTCAACACAGGGGAAGAAGGCGGGCAGACCGTCGGGCATCTGCACTTTCATCTCTTGGGAGGACGCTCAATGCAATGGCCGCCCGGTTGATGGTTGACACCGAAAAGGGAAATCATGTATAATATTAAGGTGCACGATGCAGAGTTGGCAATTATTTTACGCCTGCCTTCCCGTGCGCCCCAAATCTAGTGGAGGGGGGGAAGAACAATGGCAAATGAGGTCAAAGTAGGAAAGAACGAAACGATCGACAGTGCTCTCCGCAGATTCAAGCGTACTTGCCAGAAGGCTGGTACTTTGGCAGAAGTTAGGAAACGTGAACATTACGAGAAACCGAGCGTCAAGCGCAAGAAGAAGTCCGAGGCGGCGCGCAAGCGCAAGTTCCGCGCGTAATCGCTTGTGAATGGAATTGTGCGAGAGAATTTGAACCTCTAAATGTAAAAATCCGCAAAGCTGTGCTTTGCGGATTTTTCGTAAAATCGCAAAGAGCATTTTTCTGCGATGAAATTACGAAAAGAACGATGGGACGTTTACGGAATCCGCTAGGAAGAAATGATCGAGGTTCAAGACTGGGCATTTCGCAAGAAATTTTTGTAAAACCTCTTGTAACGTCATCGGATTAGTGCTATACTAACGAATATTGCTGATGTAGCTCAGTCGGCAGAGCGTATCCTTGGTAACAGGTCTTTCGTCCTAGTATAAAAATCCACTGGGAAAATACGCTCAAAGTTAGTAAAATCAAGGGTGAAACATGTCGTGAGAATCTTCGGATTCTCACGGCTTTTTTTGTTTCGTTGCATTTTTTGTCGTCATTTCATGCAATTTTTAACATCGAACGTATAAAAAATCGAAAGGGAGATGATGAAAATGCAGGTCGTAAAAGTATCAAAGGGGAGTATTTCTAGACGAACACAAGATAAAAAATATGTCGCGCAACTTGTCCTAACGTTCGACACGGGAGAGACGCGCCGTATCAGTCGCCTCGCGGATTCAAAAAGAGATGCACAGAAAACGCTCTGTGAGTTACGAGAGGCAGCTTTACAGTATAACGAGGTGAACAATCCGCCGCCGGAACCTACTCGCCACAAAGAAGAATCCTTCGTGTATTATCTCGAAGGGGACTACCTTCATGAAAAGGAATTTGTCGAGCGAATCGGAAAGAGAACGCTCTATGCATCGCGCAACACGATTCGAAAGCATATCAAGCCTTTCTTCAAGGACAAGCGTCCCGATGAGATCACGCCGAGAGAAATCGCGCTATTCTATGTCGAGCTAGGGAAGAATTACAGCGCAAGCACGGTTCATAAGGCTGCCAACGTGATTTCTAACGCCTATCGGAAACTCATGCGCGACGGTATCGTGAAGAAAAGTCCGTGCGAATTTGTCAAGAAGCCGTCGATCATACAAGAAGAGAAAAAGCCGCTGACAGAAGATGAAGTAAAACGTATGATCGAGGCTACGGATGTCTATGACCGTGATCCTTGGACGAAGACACATAACATGCCAGTCTACATTCGTCTGGCTCTCGCTACAGGGATGAGACGCGGAGAGTTATGCGCTCTCAAATGGGAGCATATTGATTGGGAGCATGGCTATATAGAGGTCAAGAAAGCTATTGCGTACTTGGGTAATAAGATGGAAGAAAAGAGTACGAAATCAGGAAAGTCGCGCTCGATCGCCGTATCTGAAAATATTCTCGATATGCTTAAAAAACATCGCCGCAAATACGCGACGGGAACGCATATTTTTCCTGATAAGCGGAACAAGAACAAGCCGCAGAATCCTGAAAGCATTCGTCACGCGATGGACATTATAGCGAGAGAGAGCGGGATAGAACGTCTGACGATGCATCTCTTACGGCATACGAACATTTCTATCATGGGCGCACGCGGTATCGACATTCGTACAATCGCGATGCGTGCAGGACACTCGCAGCTTACGACGACGATGCGATACCTGCATACAAACGAAGAATTGAATCGTCGTGCGGGCGATATTTTCAAAGACATATAAAACGGGGGAATGAAAAATGTGATACATCAAGAAGAAGGCTAAACTTAGTACGATCATAAGTCATTTGCTCACGATGAAAAAGGCTGATTCAAGATACTATGATTACATCATGCGGGAACTTTTTGACGTGATTATAGATAACGGCTGGCAAAATAAAGTCATGAAACGGCTTGAAGATATTTACGAGGGCGAGATTTATGACGATGAAAACGACTGGATGTGTGTTCTTGAAGATATCGAAGAAGTCGTAGAAGAGCTTTATGGAGAAGCGGCATACGAGGAAGAACGGGCATATATGAAGGAAGCGTAAAAAGAGTCTTTTAAAGCTAAAGAGACATCTAAAAGGATACCGTCGTAAATCGCGACGGTATTTCTTTTTTTATACTATGCGAGTATGATATAATAAAGGAGCGATAATCTTGTTAAGATCAGGATTGCAAAGGGAAGTTTCTCTCTATACCACTAAAGATGAAGTGAGAGCTTAATCATGATTGTTTTTATGCTTACTATCGTGTACGCGGGAATATTCACGGGAACTTTTATTAAGTTGCGCGAATACGAGTTGAATGTTTTTTTATCAGTCACGCTCTCTTTCGTATCACATATTCCCATTGTTATGACGCTTGGAGTAGCGGTCGTTAATGTTGCGCTGCAAGAATTTGCGAAGAGGGAAATAATCCGGGGGCTATTTGCTTTCCCTGTAGGCTTCATAATGTATGCAGATGCGATAGATGCAATAGGAGAGGCTTTCG
>NZ_JBQNBV010000077.1:0-9952 GCF_052169755.1 Selenomonas sp.
AGATCGACGAGTGCATCAAAATCCTCAGTTGTCACGAATGATTCCTCCCTTGGACGTAGTATATATGTATTATTATTCGACTTTTACGCGCATTTCCCTGCCGTTTCGCGCAGCTTGCTGTATGCGTTATAAGATGCTATACTGAAAACAGGATGAGATGTCCCAGGCGTTGTTAGACAATATATTTTTTGTTTGACTTCCCTGTGGGGTTTGGGATTGAGGTAGGATTATGCAACACAATGATTTGCCTGTTGAGCATTCGCGCAGCTTGCTGCATCGAGCCAATCAGGCTTTTTTCTTTGTCGGCGGCTTCGGCACGGCGTCGTGGGCGCCGCTTGTGCCGCTTTTGAAAGCGCGCCTCGGCGTCGCCGAGGATGTACTCGGGCTGCTGCTCCTTTGCATCGGCGTCGGATCCCTTCTGACGATGCCGATCGCCGGATTTTTGGCGGGAAGATTCGGCTGTCGCCGGGTGCTCGCTGTCGATTCGCTCGTTTTCGCCGCGCTTCTGCTTTCGCTCGCTGCGGTGGGGGACATCTGCCTCGCTGTGCCTGCGCTTCTTGCGTTCGGTGCAGCGATGGGCATTCTTGATGTCACGGTCAACATTCATGCCGTGCGCGTCGAACAGCTTTTGAAGAAGCGTGTGATGAGCGGTATGCACGCGCTTTGGAGCATGGGTGGCTTCATGGGTGCGGGGCTTTTTGCCGTATGGCATTCATTCGGATTTACAGCTTTGGGTGCGACGGCGTGCTCATCTATTCTCATGGTGCTGTTGACGCTTTCTTTCACGCGCTTTCTGCTTGCGGGAAGGAGTTCGTCCGGTGGCAAAAAGATCGCTGTGCCTCGCGGAATCGTCATTTTTATCGCCTTGATCACCGGTGTTTCGTTTCTGGTTGAAGGCGCGGTCATGGACTGGTCGGGCGTATTTCTCACGGAGGTGCGCGCGATGGACATATCGCTTGCAGGTACGGGTTTTGCCTCTTTTTCGGCGGCGATGCTCCTCATGCGTCTTTTGGGTGATGCGGTCGTCAATCGTCTGGGGGCGCGCCGCGTCGTTCTCTTTGGCTTGCTTATCGCCATCGCGGGATTTTTGCTCGTGATTGGTTCATCCGCTGCGTCGCTCATCTTTCTGGGATTCTTTGCCATCGGCTTCGGTTGTGCGAATATCGTGCCGATTTTCTTCTCACTGATGGGCAGACAAAAGGATATGCCGCTCAATGCAGCAGTCGCATCTGTATCGACGTTTGGCTATCTTGGCGTGCTTATGGGACCTGCCGCCATCGGCTTTATCGCACACAGCACGAGCCTTCTGGCGTCCTTTGCGCTGCTTGCTGTTTTGCTCTTTTTCCAGCTTCTCATCGGACTGCATGTATTTCGCAAGGTGGCGTAAGGCGTTCGTTTTCGTGTGCTTCTACAGGCGGCGCAGGGGCGGTGATGAAAGCTTCTGCGCCGTCTTTATGCGCGATGTTCTTTGATGCACGCGAGGAAGGCTTCGCCGTAGCGTTCGCATTTCCTTTCGCCGACGCCCTTGACATGCAGGAAGTCGTCAAGCGTTTCGGGCAGCGTTCGGCACATGTCGCGAAGCGTCGCATCGGAGAAGATGACGTAGGGCGGCACTTGGTCGCGTGCGGCGAGTTCTTTTCGGAGCGCGCGCAGGTAGTCGAAGAGGGAGAGATCGACGGGCGTTTCTTTCTGTTTCTTGGGGAAGTTCTGAAAGACTTGCTCTTTGCCGCGAAGGACGGCGTAGGCGGGTTCGGCGAGCTGCAGAAGCGGGTATTCGCTTTCCGTGAGCGTCAGATAGCCCGTGGCGATGAAGCGCTGAATGGAGAGTTTGATCGCAGCGAGCGTCTGATCCTTCATGATGCCGTAGGTCGACAGCGCGTCGAGGTGCAGCGTGCGCACGCGCTGCTCGGCGGAGCCTTTGAGCACCTGCGCCGTCAGCGTCATGCCGTAGCGTCCGTGCATACGATAGACGCAGGAAAAGATCTTCTGCGCTTCAATCGTCACATTGCGCCGTTCGAAGTCGCCCTTGCAGCTGCTACAGCGTTCGCACGAGACGGCGGGCGAGCTTTCGCCAAAGTAGCGCAGGATAAAGGCGCGCAGACATTCGGGCGTATGGCAGTAGTCGGACATCTTCTGCAGGCAGCCGAGTTCGTGCGCCTTGCGCGACGCATCTTCGGTCGAGACGTCGATCAGATACTTCTGCGTCATGACGTCCTGCGGCGAAAAGAGCAGAATGCACTCGCCCGGCTCGCCGTCGCGTCCGGCGCGGCCTGCCTCTTGGTAGTATGATTCGATGTTCTTTGGCATGTTGTAATGGATGACGAAGCGTACGTTGGATTTGTCGATACCCATGCCGAAGGCGTTCGTCGCGACGATCGCCTGCACGTTGTCGTAGAGAAAGTCGTCCTGCGCCTTGGTGCGCGCTTCGTCGCTGAGTCCCGCATGGTAGGAACGCACGGCGAATTTTTTTTGCTGCAGGAAATGGCTCAAGGCGTCCGTCTCTTTGCGTGTCGCGCAGTAGATGATGCCGGCGTCATCGCGGTGCGTGCGCAGGTAGTTCGCGACGAAATCCCTGCGCTCGACGCCGGTGAGCACGCTGAAGAAGAGGTTCGGGCGGTCAAAGCCTGCAACATGCACCGCAGGATGGCGCAGATCTAAAAGTGAGATGATATCATCCTTGACGCGCGGCGTCGCCGTTGCTGTGAATGCGCCGATCAGGGGGCGCTCGGAAAGACCCGCGATGAAGGGCGCGATGGCGCGGTAGCTCGGGCGAAAGTCGTGCCCCCACTGTGACAGGCAGTGCGCTTCGTCGACGGCGATGAAGGAAACGGTCTGCTTCTTTAGGACGGCTTGGAAGAAGTCGGTCTCAAGTCTCTCGGGGGCGACGTAGACGATCTTGTACGCGCCGCTGGCGATGGCGTCGAGCCGTGCGTGCGCTTTTGCCGGCGGCAGCGAGCTGTTGATGAACGTCGCAGGTGCTCCAGCTTCTTTGAGCGCATCGACTTGATCTTTCATGAGCGAGATCAAAGGGGAGATGACGAGCGTGACGCCCGGAAGGAGCAGTGCGGGAACTTGGAAACAGATCGACTTTCCCGCGCCCGTAGGCATGACGGCAACCATCTCACGCCCATCGAGCAGACTTTTGACGACTGTCTCCTGCGCAGGACGAAAGCTCCGGTAGCCGAAGGTCTGTCGAAGGATTTGCAGCGCACGGGAAAACTTTTGATCGGGCATGGAGAGAAACTTCCTTTCATGAGGAAATATATATCTTGGTCATAGAATCCATACATGATATAATATATACGAGGTGATGCAAATGCCGATGACGGCGAAGCAAATGATACGATTGCTTGAAGCGCATGGCTTTGCAGCGGCAGCATCAAGCTCCGGGTCACATCAAAAGATGAAAAATATTGCAACGGGAAAAACGACGATTGTACCGATACATACGGGAGTATTGGGTCAGGGGTTGGAACATAAAATTTTGAAACAGGCAGGTTTATTGGAAAAACTGCGTGATGGGAAAGGGGCGCATGATTCGTGAAACACTATTATCCCGCCATCTTCGAAACGGCGCAGGAGGGCGGCTATACGGTGACAGTACCCGATATTGACGGTTGTTTCACCGAGGGAGATACGCTGGAAACTGCGATGTGGATGGCGCAGGATGCGATCGGCTGCCTGCTTGAGAATGTGGCGGAAGAGGCGTATCCTAAGGCGAGTCGTGTGAACGATATCGATACGGCTGAATATGCGGAGTGCTTTGTCACGCTTGTGGAGTTTGATCGGCAGGTTTATGAGCAGCGCTGTAGAGATGTCGCTATAGCGAGGGAACAGATCAAGGCTTTGGCATAATGCAGGCGAAGAAATTGGCAGGGGCGTGAGGATGGGCAGCGTATATGCGCTGCCTTTTTCTGTGGAGATCCCTTTTGCCATTTGACGAAAGGATTTTGAAAATGATGCTGTACAATGGATGAGATTCCAAGATAAAGCATTCGCGAAAAATCGTTAAATCCCTTTAAAACTCAGCGTTTTCTTATTGTGACACGCAGATAAGGACGATATAATAAGCAGCGTGAGCAGAAGTACACCCATCGGGGAGGAGAGAAAGACATGAAAATACGGCGAAAAAAGCCTTGGACGCTTCTCATGGCAGGGGCGTTTCTTTGCGGCTTTTCATCTGTAGCTGCGGCGGCGGATCTTTCGCTTGCGGATGCGGTCGAGCTGGCGCTTGTGCAGAATGCGGATCTTCGGATCACGAAGCAGGCGGAGACTGCGGCGATAGCGGCGCTTGACGAGGCGAAGGGAGAGGATGATTTTTCCGTCAACGCTTCGGGCGGCTATTCGCTCGGCAGGACTTGGAGCGATCGCCGGAATACGACGTCTTCAGGGCTGGACGCGGCATTGAAGGGCAGCGTCAATCTATGGGACGGCGGTAAGTCCGGCGGCAGGATCGACAGCGCGAAGATCGCCGTTCTGACGGCGCAGCTCAAGACGGCGCGTGCTGAGGAGAAGCTGCGTCTTTCTGTCATTGAGGCGTATTACAATGCCTTGCAGGCGAAAAAGACCGTTGGCGTGAATCAGGCAGCCGTCGACAACTACCAAGCGCATCTGACGAATGTCGAACAGCTTTTCGCAGCGGGCGCTAAGGCTCGCATGGATGTGCTGCGTGCATCCGTCGAGCTTTCCGATGCACAGCAGACGCTCATCAAGTCACAGAATGATTACGAGATCAGCTTGGCGAAGCTCCGAAATCTCGTCAATATGCATCGGGAAGAGCCGCTTCATCTCACCGACGACGCTGCCTACAGCCCCTTTGCACAGACGCTTTCCGACTGTCTTGCCTTTGGCGCAAAGAGCCGCAAGGAGCTTTGGATCGACAGATATGATGTCGTCCGCAGGGAGCTTGACGTCGAGGTCGTCAAGGCAGGCTATGCACCGCAGATCGACTTTTCCCTGAGCGCTTCGGCGAACAAAGAATTCGAGCCAGCTTCGTCCGACAGCCGAGGTGTGACGGCGGGGGTTCAGCTGAATTGGAACATCTTCGACGGCGGCAGGAAAAAGGCGCGTATTGAAGCGGCGGAGGCGGCGCTCGATGCAGCAAGATTGCAGCTCGAAAAGGATCAAAACGACGTCGATTATGACATTCGCGCGGCGTACTTCGGCATGAAGGAAGCGGAGAACCGTCTGCGTTCGACGCAGGACGCCGTCGACAAGGCGAAGGAGGATTATTTCATCGCGCGAGAGAAGTATCGTGCGGGTGAAGGAATCATGCTCGACGTCATCGACGCGCAGCTCGCGCTTTCGAAGGCGGAGCTGAACCATATCGGCGCACAGTACGACTTTGCACGCGGCAAGGCGCAGGTGGAAAGCGCCGTGGGGCAGAGCCTTACAAAGAGCGAGCAGCGTGCGGCGGATGCTATGGACGCCGTACCGCTTGCAAGAATTGAGATCAGCCGCAAGGATGCCGTACACGCTTATGAAGAGAACGAAAAAGCGCGAAAAGAGCGGCAGGATGCGACGGTCATTCCTTTCCGTGCAGAAAATATATCGACGGGAAAAACGCAGGCAACGCCTGCCGCATACGAGGAAAAGGCGACGGATGAGAAAGAGTCGGCAGATACGGCGGCAGCCGCAGCGGCAGTCGGAAATGGAGGCAAGGCATGAAGAGTTTCGGCAAGAAAGCGAAGATCGCTGTGACGCTCGTTGTTCTCGCGGTATGCGCTTTCGGCGGCTATAGCTTCTATGAGGCGCAGCAGGCGGAAAAGGCGATGATGGAAACTGCGGGTGAGACGGCGAGAGTGGAGCGCGTGGAGATGAAGTCTACGGTATCGGCGACGGGGACGATCATTCCCGTCGATTCCGTCGAAGTCAGCTCGAAGATCACGGCACGTCTCAAGAGCGTACTCGTGAAGGAAAACGATATCGTGACGGCAGGCGAGACGGTCGCGACGCTCGACGCGAAGTCACTCGCGACGAAGCGCGATCAGGCGCAGTTCAAGGTCACGAACGCCAAGGCGAAGTACGACCGCGAAGCCTACCTTTACAGCATCGGCGCCAATCCGCAGGCAACTTACGAGGATGCGCAGTACAACTATGACGCCGCGCAGAGCGTGCTCGAAGAAGCGGAATCCGATCTTGCCGAGACGATCATCCAGGCTCCGATCAGCGGCATCGTCGTCGGCAAGCCCAAGACGGCAGGTACGATGGCGACGGCGGGAACGGACTATCCGACCGTCATCATGCGCATCGCTGATCTGTCGAAGAAGCAGATCATGGCGAAGGTTGACGAAACGGACATCGGCAACATCAAGATCGGGCAGCAGGCGACCTTTACCGTCGATGCTTATTCAGGCAAGACGTTTACGGCGCGCGTCACGAAGATCAGTCAGACCGATACGGCGAACACATGGCAGACCGTGTCCTCGTCAAGCAGCACGACGACTTCGACGGCAAGCGTCATTTATTACTATGTGACGCTCGACGTCGATGACCCGGACAATCTTCTCTTTCCTGCTATGACGGCGCGTCTTGAGATCGAGACGGCGACGAAGCCCAGCGCTCTTGCAGTTCCGATTGCCGCGCTCAAGACGGACGCATCCGGCTCTTACGTCGTTGTCGAAATGCCTGACGGCACAAAGGAGAACCGCCCCGTTCAGACGGGCATCTACAGCGATGATTATGTGGAGATCCTCGACGGCTTGATGGAGGGTGAGATCGTATCCATTTCCTACACGGCGACGCAGCCGCAGTTCGTCATGGCTGGCGGCGGTCACCCGCCGATGTAACGCAGGCGGAAAGGGAAGATCATGGAGCAAATGAAAGAAAGCCAGATCGCGGCGAAGGAGCCGGCGACCATCGAGCTTAAAGGCATCAAGAAGCTTTATCCTATGGGCGATCAGATCGTCGCCGCTCTTGCCGGCGTGGATCTCACGATAAAAAAGGGAGAGTTTGCAGCGCTCATGGGACCGTCCGGCTCGGGCAAGTCGACACTCATGAATATCTTGGGCTGTCTCGACCGCCCGTCGCAGGGGTCGTACAAGCTCGACGGCGAAGAGGTCGCGCACCTCTCCGACGATGCGCTCGCCCTCACGCGCAACAAGAAAATCGGCTTCGTATTTCAGAACTTCAACCTGCTCGCGAAAAGCAGCGCGGCAGAAAACGTCGCCTTGCCGCTCGTTTATGCGGGCGTCAGCCGCAAAGAGCGGCGCGAGCGGGCGATGCACCTCTTAGAAGCCGTCGGTCTCTCCGACCGTGCCGATCACCAGCCCAACGAGCTTTCGGGCGGACAGCGGCAGCGCGTTGCCATCGCACGCGCTCTCGTCAACGATCCGCACATCGTCATGGCAGACGAGCCGACGGGCAACCTCGACACGAAATCAACGCATGAGATCATGGAGCTTTTTGAAAAGCTCCATGCTGCCGGACGCACGATCATCCTCGTCACGCATGAGCCGGATATCGCTGCCTGTGCAAGCCGTCAGCTTCTCGTGCGCGACGGTCTCATCACGCGCGATGAGGGCAGGGGCATCCAGATGGACGTCATATAGGAGGGACAGAGCTTTGTTGATTTGGGAAAGCATTACCATCGCCCTGCATGAACTGTTTGCGAACAAGCTGCGTTCCGCCCTTACCATGCTCGGCATCATCATTGGCGTCGCCGCCGTCATCGCTATGGTCTCCGTCGGCATGGGCGTCAAGAGCAACGTCGAGGACTCGATGGCAAGCCTAGGCAGCAATATGCTCATCGTCACGCCCGGCGCGGCGAACTCGGGCGGCATTCGCGGCGCGGCAGGATCGCGTGAGACCTTGAAGTACGACGACGCCGTCGCGATCAAGAAGAAGATCAAAAATATCGACTATGTTTCACCGATCGTGCAGCGTTCCTATCAGATCGTCTATGGCAATCAAAACTGGAACACCGTTGTCATGGGGGTGACGCCCGAGTATATGTCGATCCGATCGCTTACGCTGACCGTCGGCACCTTCATCTCGCAGACGGACAACGACAAGCGACAGCGCGTCGCCGTCATTGGTCCGACCGTCGCGGCGAATCTCTTCGGCAGTCAGAATCCTATCGGCAAGAACATCCGCATTCACAACCAGCCGTTTAAAATCATCGGCGTTCTTGCGAGCAAGGGCCAGTCGTCTATGGGGCAAGATCAGGACGATGTCGTCATCGTGCCTTTGATGACAGAGCAGGAGCGTCTCTTGGGCATCACACATGTGCAGATGATTAACTTGCAGGTCACGGAAGCTTCGAAGATCGTTCAAGTGCAGAGCGAAGTGGAAAGTCTCCTGCGCCAGCGGCACCATATTCAAAATGGCAAGGACAACGACTTCACCGTCAATAATCTCACAAGTCTCATTGAGACGGTGACGCAGCAGACGACGATGCTGACGATCCTTTTGGGAAGCATCGCGGGCATCTCGCTCCTCGTCGGCGGCATAGGCATCATGAATATCATGATGGTCTCCGTGACCGAGCGTACGCGTGAGATCGGCATACGAAAGGCTCTCGGCGCGACGTTTGGCAACATCATGCTGCAATTTCTCATCGAATCCGTTGTCATGGGCGTCGTCGGCGGTATTCTGGGCATCGGTCTCGGCTATGTCACATCCGTCGCCATCTCTCATTTCGGCGACTTCAAGACCGTCATCACGGCGATGCCTATTCTCGTATCCTTCTCGTTCGCCGTCGGCATCGGGCTTTTCTTCGGCATCTACCCCGCAAGAAAGGCGGCGAAACTCGATCCGATCGACGCTTTGCGCTACGAATGAGTGTGTATTGCATAGAAGAATCCCCCGAGCATTTTGTCGGGGGATTCTTCTATGCAATACATGGGAGCCAGCCGTTTCCGACGCTTCATGGTTCATCGCAGAGGGGAGAATATTCTTGACAAATATCCTAGTCTTATGGTATTCTTTCTTTTGGAGAAGCAGTCTTTGGGGCGGGGTGGAAGTCCCCACCGGCGGTGAAGGAAGCGCTTGCGTTGTTCGTGCTTTCTGCAGCCCGCGAGCCTTCGGGCAGATTCGGTGTGATTCCGAAGCCGACAGTATAGTCTGGATGGGAAAAGACGTGCAAGTTGCGTTGCGGAGACTGTGAAAAGAGCGTTCTTTTTGCGGTCTTTTTTTGTGCGGAAAAACAGGAAGGGGGCGGGAAGATGCAGTGCGATGAGGATTTCATGCGTGAGGCGCTTTTGCTCGCCAAGAATGCGCGAGGGCGCACGTCGCCGAATCCACTCGTCGGTGCGCTTCTCGTACGCGAGGGGCGTGTCGTCGGCGCAGGCTGGCATCGCAAGGCGGGCACGCCTCATGCCGAGGTTCATGCGCTCGCTATGGCGGGGGATCTCGCGCGTGGCGCGACCGCCTATGTGACTCTGGAGCCGTGTTCGCACCACGGGCGCACGGGGCCGTGCGCCGAGGCGCTCATCAAAGCGGGCGTTCGGCGCGTCGTCACCGCCATGCTCGATCCGAATCCGCTCGTCGCAGGGCGCGGCAAGGCTCTGCTGGAAGCGGCGGGCGTCGAAGTGACGGTAGGGGTGCTTGCTGAAGAGGCGCGTCTGCTCAACGAAGCGTATCTCAAATGGGTGACGGAGAAGCTGCCGTTTGTCACACTCAAGACAGCGATGACGCTCGACGGCAAGATCGAGACGGCGGCGGGAAATTCGCAGTGGATCACGGGAGAAGCGGCGCGTCGGCGCGTGCATGAGATGCGCGATGTGACGGATGCCATCGTCGTCGGCATCGGCACGGTGCTATCGGACGATCCGTCGCTGACGACGCGGCTGGCGGACGGCACGGGAAAAAATCCTTTGCGCGTCATCATCGACAGCCGCGCACGCACGCCGCTTGAGGCGAAGGTCGCCCGCGACGGCGCGGCAAAGACGCTCGTCGCCGTGACACGCGCTGCGCCCGAAGAGCGCTGCGCGGCTCTTCAGGCGGCGGGCGT
>NZ_JBQNBV010000078.1:0-9950 GCF_052169755.1 Selenomonas sp.
GATGCGTAAACGCCGCTCCAAAGGTCAACGCCAAGCACATCAGATGCAGGGTTCCCCTTGGCGCAAGCGATCGTCAAAGCGCCGCTGCCGCAGCCCACGTCGAGGATGCGTCCGCCTGCGGGAATTTTTATGTATGCCGCGGTTCCCTCGACGATACGACGCGCAAGCTGACGTTTGCCATCGTAGGAAAACATCCGGTAGAGCGCATAAAACCAAAGCGTCGCTGCCGTAGAAGCAAATGCCGCCACGCCGAGGACGACAGGCAGAGCGAGCCACGCACCCGCCGTTGGCAAAAACTTGAGGGAAAGCGCCAACAGCGCCCAAAAGAGAACGGCAGCGGCAAGCGCCGCCGCAATCATGCGGCGCGGCAGCCAGTTCTTGTAGTTCGGTTTCTTGCCCGTGCCGTCTTGAGGCGATTTTGCTGCCGCCGTTTCAGCCGCAGCCGCTGACTTGCCGCTGTCCGTCACTTAGATCATCTCCTCGGGATGGAATACCTCGTCGAATTTCTCAGGTGCGAGGAAGCCGAGTGCGACGCACGCCTCCTTGAGCGAGATGTTCTCCTCATACGCCTTGTGCGCCGTCTTTGCTGCCTTCTCGTAGCCGATGACGGGATTCAATGCCGTCACGAGCATCAGCGAACGATGCAGGTTTTCGTGCATCTTCTCCTTATTTGCCTTGATTCCGGAGACGCAGCGTTCGTCGAAGGAGCGCAGGGAATCCGACAAAAGACGCACGGACTGCAAGAAGTTGTAGATCGTCACGGGCATGTAGACGTTCAGCTCGAAATTGCCCTGCGAAGCCGCGATGGCGACTGCCGCATCGTTTGCCATGACCTGCACCGCCACCATCGTCGCCGACTCGCACTGCGTCGGATTGACCTTGCCCGGCATGATCGAGCTGCCCGGCTCGTTCGACGGGATCGTGATCTCGCCGAGACCGCAGCGCGGACCGCTCGCGAGCCAGCGCACATCGTTGGCGATCTTCATGAGATTCGCCGCCAGCCCCTTCAAGGCGCCGTGCGCGAAGACCATCTCATCCTTCGCCGAAAGTGCATGGAACTTGTTCGGCGCTGTACGGAAATCGAGCCCCGTGATGTCGCTGACGACACGCGCGACTTCCTCGGCAAAGCCCTTGGGCGCGTTGAGTCCTGTGCCGACCGCCGTACCGCCCAAGGCAAGCTCCTTCAAAAAAGGCAGCGCCGCTTCGATCTGTCCGCGCGAAGCCTTGAGCATGGCGAGCCAGCCGCTGATCTCCTGCGTGAAGGAAATGGGCACGGCATCCTGCAAGTGCGTCCTGCCCGTCTTGACGATTCCTTCGTTTTCCTTCATCAAGCGTTCGAAGGTCGAAGCGAGTTTGTCGATCGACGGCAGGAGCTTGTCCTCGATGGCGACGACGGCGGCGATGTGCATCGCCGTCGGGAACGTATCGTTCGAGCTTTGCGACATATTGCAATGGTCGTTCGGATGCAGGAGCTTTTCGCCCGCGATCTCGTTGCCGCGGTTTGCAAGCACCTCGTTGACGTTCATGTTCGACTGCGTGCCGCTGCCCGTCTGCCATACGGCGAGCGGGAAGTGACCGTCAAGCTCGCCCGCAAGGATCTCGTCTGCCGCTTTCGCGATGGCGTCGCGGCGCTTCTCATCGAGCCTGCCGAGCGTCGCGTTGGCAAACGCCGCCGACTTCTTCAAGATGGCAAAGGCGCGGATGACTTCCTGCGGCATCTTCTCCGTGCCGATGGGGAAGTTTTCGAAGCTCCTCTGCGTCTGCGCACCCCAATAGCGATCCTTCGGCACGCGAACCTCACCCAGCGAATCATGCTCGATCTTGTACTCCATAAACGTCTCCTCCTTCATTTCCACAAAAATGCTACACAAAAAGCGTCGAGAAAATCCCGACGCTTCTAGTGTAACACTTATGAGAATATTTTTCAATAATGTTTTTGCCGTATGCTGATTGCTGGAAGAGCGTCCCGTCTACGCCTCCTTCGCTGCCGGCTCCTTCTGTCCGAGCGAAACCAAGAAGCCCGCGACAGCGCCCACGGCGGCGGGGCAGACCCACCCCATCATGACGCTGTAGAAAGGAACATACTGCGCCAGAAGATCGTAAAGGGCGGCAGAGCCAAGTCCTGCGGCATGGAGTGCATCTGTCAGGGAAAAGATGAGCGTGACGAGCACGGAGCCTTGGTATATGCTCTTTCGCCAGCCAATGACGCGATCAAAGAGCGAAAGGATGACGAATACGATGACGAGCGGATAGATCGCCACGAGGAACGGCACGGCGAGCGAGATGATCTGCGTGAGACCGATGTTCGATGCGCCGAAGCTGAAAAGAATGGAAAAGAGCAGCAGCCGTTCGTAGGAAATCTTTTTCTTGAACAGTTTGTGGAAGAACATCGCGGCGCTCGATGTGATGCCGCAGCACGTCGTGATGCACGCAAGAATGATGATGAGCGCCAAGAGCACGTTGCCGCCTGCGCCAAAGAAGATGCGCACGGATTCGGCAAGGAGCTGTCCGCCGTTTTCCGAGTGCCCGAGCACCGTCGCACTCGTCGCGCCGAGATACGCCAAGGAGCCGTAGACACATGCCATGAGAGAGACGGTGATGAAGCCCGCCGCCAAGCACGCCTTGCCGATGGTGCGCGTATCCGTCACGCCGCGATAGCGCACGGCGTTGACGACGAGTGCGCCGATCGCGATGGTCGCAAGAAGATCCATCGTCTGATAGCCGTCTTGGAAGCCCTGCGCATACGGCGCGTCGATGTAAGCGCCCGTCGCTTCGAGCACGCCGCCCATCGGCGCGGCGAAGGTGCGCAGGAAGAGGATGACGAGCACGATGAGCAGCGCAGGCGTGAGCATCTTGCCCACGCGGTCGATGAGTTTGTTCGGATTGAGCGACAAATAGTACGAAGCGCCAAAGAAAATCGCCGTATAGATGAGCTGCGGAATCATGATGTCGCCCTCGCTCATGAAGGGACGTATGCCGATCTCAAACGATACGGCGCCTGTCCTCGGCATGGCAAACAAAGGACCGATGATGAGATAAAGAATGACGAGCAGCGCGGTCGCGAACCAGGGAAATGTGCGCCTTCGCAGAAGCTCGACATACTCGCCGCCCGCAAGCGCGATCGCCGTGATGCCAAGAAGCGGCAGACCTACGCCCGTCGTCATGAAACCGAGCATGGCGAGAATGGTGTTCTCGCCTGCCGCCTGTCCCAAAGCCGGCGGGAAGATGAGATTTCCCGCCCCAAAAAAGACGGAAAACATCATAAAACCCAAAGTGAGCAAATCCTTTTTCTTCAATCGATTCATTTCGTACCCCTCTCAAAATTCTCTTCCAACAACGGCTGTAAGAACTTGCCCGTATATGATGCCTTGACCTTGACGATGTCCTCGGGGCGTCCTTCGGCGACGATCGCGCCGCCGCCCGAGCCGCCCTCGGGACCGAGGTCGATGATATGGTCTGCCGTCTTGATGACATCGAGGTTGTGCTCAATGACGACGACCGTATCGCCGCCGTCAACGAGGCGGTGCAGGATGCCGAGAAGCTTCGCGATGTCGGCGGTGTGAAGCCCCGTCGTCGGCTCGTCGAGGATGTAGAGCGTGCGCCCCGTCGAGCGGCGTGCAAGTTCGGTGGCTAGCTTCACGCGCTGTGCCTCGCCGCCCGAAAGCGTCGTCGCGCTCTGCCCGAGTTTGATGTAGCCGAGACCGACGTCGGCGATGACCTTGAGCTTCGTCTCGATGCGCGGAATGTTCTTGAAGAACTCCACGGCTTCATCGACCGTCATCGCGAGCACGTCGGCGATCGTCTTTCCCTTGTAGCGCACCTCAAGCGTCTCTCGGTTGTATCGCGCCCCCTTGCAGACCTCGCACGGCACATAGACGTCGGGCAAAAAGTGCATCTCAATCTTGATGATGCCGTCGCCGCGGCAGGCTTCGCAGCGGCCGCCCTTGACGTTGAAGCTGAAACGCCCGGGCTTGTAGCCGCGCATCTTCGCTTCCGTCGTCTGGCTGAACAGCTGGCGGATGGCGTCGAACACCCCCGTGTACGTCGCGGGGTTCGAGCGCGGCGTGCGGCCGATCGGCTGCTGGTCGATGTCGATGATCTTGTCAACGTGCTCAAGTCCGACGATCTTCTTGTGCTTGCCGGGCTTCCCCTTCGCATGGTAAAGTCTCGAAGCGATTCCTTTGTAGAGAATCTCGTTGACGAGCGTCGATTTGCCGGAGCCGGAGACACCCGTGACGAGAATCAGCTCACCGAGCGGAAACTTCACGCGCAGATTCTTCAAATTGTTTTCTGCCGCGCCGACGATCTCGATGAAGTTGCCGCTGCCTGTCCGGCGGCGGCTCGGCACAGGAATGAACTTCTTCCTCGCGAGGTACTGCCCCGTGATGGACGCATCCACCCGCTTGATCTCTTCTGCCGTACCTTCGGCGACGACGCGCCCGCCATGCGCTCCCGCGCCGGGACCGATGTCGATGATGTGATCGGCTGCGTACATCGTATCCTCGTCATGCTCGACGACGATGAGCGTGTTGCCGAGATCTCTAAGGTGCTGCAGCGCTGCCAGAAGCCGGTTGTTGTCGCGCTGATGGAGTCCGATGCTCGGCTCATCGAGGATGTAGAGCACGCCCATGAGACCCGAGCCGATCTGCGTCGCCAGCCGTATGCGCTGCGCCTCGCCGCCCGAGAGCGTGCCAGCCGCACGCGAGAGCGTCAGATAGTCAAGCCCGACATTCAAGAGGAAGCCGAGACGCGCATGAATCTCTTTTAAGATCTGCGCAGCGATCTTCGCCTCGCGCTCTGAAAGCGAAAGCCCCGCAAAGAATTCATCACATTCCTGAATCGTCAGTGCCGTGACCTCGGCGATGTTCTTGCCGCCGACCTTGACAGAAAGCACCTCGGGGCGAAGTCTTGCGCCATGACAAGCGGGGCACGGCGTGATCGTCATATAGTTCTCGTAATCCTCGCGCATCGCATCGGTGTCCGTCTCGCGATAGCGGCGCGCAAGCATCGGCATGATCCCCTCAAAAGCAGAGTTGTGCAGTTTGTACTCGCCAAACATATTCTCATAGCCAAATTCAAACTTCACTTCACCCGTACCGTAAAGGAGCAGCTCCTGCACCTTTTTCTCCAGATCGCGAAACGGCGTATCGACCGTGTAGCCGTAATGCTTCAATACAGCCTCCATCTGACAGTTCGCGTAAGTGTTGAGATTCTTGGAAAGCGGCGCAAAAACTCCCTCGGCGAGCGACAGCGAGTCGTCGGGCACAACGAGTTCAAGGTCAAACTCCATGTTGCTTCCAAGCCCGCTGCACGTCGGACATGCGCCGTATGGACTGTTGAACGAGAACATGCGCGGCGTGATCTCGGGCAGACTGACGCCGCAGTCAACGCACGCGAAATTCTCGCTGAACATCAGAAGTTCACCGTCAACGACCTGCACATAGACGACGCCCTCGCCCATCTTCAAAGCCGTTTCCAGTGAATCAGCGAGCCGCTGCTCCATGCCTTCACGCACGACAAGGCGATCGACGACGACCTCAATCGTATGCTTCTTCACCTTGTCGAGGTGAATCTCTTCGCCGAGATCGACGACCTCACCGTCGATACGCACGCGCACATAGCCTTCACGGCGAATGTGGTCGAGGATCTTCTTGTGCTCGCCCTTCTTGCCGCGCACGATCTGCGCCATGATGAGGAGCTTCGTCCGCTCGGGCAAAGCCTCAAGCTTATCCATCATCTGATCGACCGTCTGCTGCGCGATCGGCTTGCCGCACTTCGGACAATGCGGTCTGCCGGCACGCGCAAACATCAATCGCAGATAGTCGTAAATCTCCGTCACCGTGCCGACGGTAGAGCGCGGATTGCGGCTCGTCGTCTTTTGGTCAATAGAAATCGCCGGCGAAAGCCCCTCGATATTGTCAACGTCCGGCTTGTCCATCTGCCCGAGGAACTGCCTTGCATACGACGACAACGACTCCACATAGCGTCTCTGCCCCTCCGCATAAATGGTGTCGAAAGCGAGCGAGGACTTGCCGGAGCCGGAAAGCCCCGTGACGACGACAAGCTTGTCGCGCGGGATTTCCACGTCGATATTTTTCAAATTATGGGCGCGTGCGCCCTGTATGCGAATCACATTCTCCATCAATCATTTTCCTCCGTTTGATACTTCTCCTATTATATAAGAAATGTATCCGAAGGTGAATACCTTTTATAAAAATTTTTATCCTTTGCCTGTAAACCTGTTACATCCTTCGCATTTCCCTAAGAAAACACCGATCCTCGCAATATTTCCTCAAGAACCCATATAAAAAAGCTGTCGCACATATTTATGCGACAGCTTTTCTCCGCTCTATATCGGTGGATCCTTCCAAGAGACGAAACGATCCGTTCCTCTTACCAAATTTTCCCCGCAAGGAACCAGAAGCGGCTGCGATCCGTATTGGATTTTTCACTCGCTCCAAGACCGATGCGGCGCGCGTAGTCGAGACGCGCAAACCAATCGGGTGCGTTGTAAGAAAGCCCCAGCCCCCAGCCCTTGAGCGTCGTTTTCGCACCGCTGAATGAACTGCGTCCGGCATCGAAATAGGTGCTTGCAACAAGCCCCGGCACATCGGTGTAGTAGCGGAACTCGATCGTACCGAGCACGCCGCTGTCGCCCGTACCCGCGCCCTGCGGATAGGCGCGCACAGCGTTGGCGCCGCCAAGATACATCTGCTCGGAGCTGTCGAGCGTCTTCGACGCCTTCTGCCCCGAGATCTTGACCATGACATCCGCCTGCTTGCCGAGCGACTGTACCGCCGTGACCTTGGCTTCCACCTTCGCGAATTTGCCCTGTGTCGAGGCGATCTGAGCCAGCCGTCTTGCATACTCTGAATTTGCCGTAAGATTCCCCGCCGTCAGTGTAAAACTGTAATTCAGCGAAAGACCGTCTTTGCGATTGCGCCAAAAGCCTTCAACGCCAGCATGAATGTTATGCAAATGCTTATCGCTGTCTGCAATGCCGCCGAAGGAGTCAATATCGTCCTTCAGTCTGCGGTAGTCGTAGCCGTAAGTGACCGCGAGCTTCTCGTCCGTCGTATGATAAATCGGTCGGCTGCCGTAGATGCTGATCGTATCCGCCGTGCCGTGCATCCCCAAGCGGCGCAGCTCACCGCCGACCTCGTAGTCCATGCGGCTGTAGCCGATGCCGAGCGACGTGCCGCCGTGACCGACGAGCGTCTCGTAGTTCGCATAGTAGTTGTGCAGTGATTTGTTAGAAATCAACGCGCCGACATTGATCTTTGCCCCCATGCCGTCGGCATTGTAGATCGCGTGCTGGGCGCCGTAGCGATAGCGTCCCGTGGACTCGCCGCCATAGTTCTCGGCGTAGACGATGGTCGACGACGGCTTGCCGTCCTCGATATGCACAGTCACATCGCTCAAGCCGAACGACTTGCCTGCGCTGAGCGTACCGACAGCACGCGCACCGCTGAAGTCACTGATCGTATAGAGCGCCGTTTCCAAATCCTTCGTCTCAATGATCTTGCCCTTCTTGAGACCTGCCAGAAAGCCCTCCGCCGCCGCATCCTTGAAGCGGCTGTTGTTGTCGATCTTCACATCGCCATAGCGTCCGGGAATGACCTTGAGGATGACGTTGCCGTCGTCGGACTCCTGCGCCGGCAAGTAGGCGGCGGCTGCCGGATAACCGTGGCTGCGGCAGTACGCCGTGATCTGATCCTGCAGATCGTTCAGCCCCGCCAGCGTCGTTTCCTTGCCGATGCGCGGCAAAAGGATATCGCGGATCTCGGCGTTGTTCAGCTTGATCTCATCCTCGACATCGAGCTGGATGTTCTTCACAAGAAACTTTACTTCATTCGTCGCCGTATTCTTCTTCATACTGTTCTCAACGCCAGCCTGCGCTTCAGGAAGCGTGCTCTCGATGTCCTGCCCGGGCTTCGAAAGCGAGGACGCAGCGTAAGCCGGCGCCGCCGCCGTGCTCGCGAGAATCCCCAAGAGCACCGCCCTCGTCAAAGTATGGTGCAGCTTGTTTTTCATGCCAATGATCTCCTTACTCTATGATTTATCCACTCGCCAGACATGCGGCATGTCCGCCTGCCTGATATGAAAGTAGCGTGCATTGGACGTAATCCAACATTTTCTTGTTTCGACATATACCTTGGGAAATCCTTCCCTCATTATAATTTATTGCGGGCTGCCATGTTTTTATTTTCTCCGTATCTCGTATACCTTCCATTGACACGTTTTTTCTCATGGTGTACGATGTAAAGGAATGATAAAACCCCCGAGCAGGAGGCAGATGAATGAGCATACATGAAGAGTGCGGCGTTTTCGGCGTTTTTTCTCCCGCGCCGACGAACGTCGCGGCGATGACATATTACGGACTTTATGCGCTGCAGCATCGCGGACAAGAGAGCTGCGGCATCACGGTCAACGACGACGGCGTTTTTTCCTCGCACAAGGATCTCGGTCTTGTCAATGATGTTTTCTCACGCGAAGTCCTCTCACGCTTTCCCGACGGCACGATGGCGGTCGGTCATGTACGCTACGGAACGACGGGCGCGACGAGCCGCCGCAACTGTCAGCCGCTCGCCATCAACCATCAAAAGGGCAAGATGGCGCTCGCGCACAACGGCAATCTCAGCAACGCCGATATACTGCGCGACAAACTCGAACTCGCCGGCGCGATCTTCCACACGACGATCGACACGGAGATCATCGCTTACCTCATCACGCAGGCGCGGCTGGCGGCTCCCTCGATTGAAGAGGCCGTCAGCCAGGCGATGAATCGCTTGGAGGGCGCTTACTCTCTGTGTCTGATGTCGAGCGCCAAACTCGTCGCCGTGCGCGACCCGCAAGGATTCCGTCCGCTTTGCTACGGCAAGATGCCCGACGGCACATGGGTCGTCGCCTCCGAAAGCTGCGCTCTGAGCGCTGTAGGCGCAGAGCTCGAACGCGACCTTCTGCCCGGCGAGATCCTCGTTTTCACGAAAGACGGCATGACGAGCCGCTTAGAACACTGTCATACGAAGCCGCGCAAGTCGTGCGTCTTTGAATACATCTATTTCGCGCGTCCCGACTCCATCATCGACGGCGTTTCCATCCATGCGGCAAGGACGCGCGCCGGCGAAATCCTCGCCGCCTGCCATCCCGCCGATGCCGACGTCGTCATCGGCGTGCCAGACTCAGGGCTCGACGCCGCGCTCGGCTACAGCCGCGCCTCGGGCATCCCCTACGGCATCGGGCTCATCAAGAACAAGTACATCGGCCGCACCTTCATCGCACCCGGGCAGGAGAACCGCGTCGATAAGGTGCGCATCAAGCTCAACCCCATCGCCGAAACCGTCCACGGAAAAAGGGTCGTACTCATCGACGACTCCATCGTGCGCGGCACGACGAGCAAGCGCATCACCGACCTCATCCGCAAGGCGGGCGCAAAGGAGATCCATCTGCGCATCTCCGCGCCGCCCTTCCTCCATCCGTGCTACTACGGCACGGACATCGACTCCTCAGACAACCTCGTCGCCGCACATCATACGCTCGAAGAAATCACAAAAATCGTCGGCGCCGACACGCTCGGCTATTTGCCGATCTCGTCGCTCCCTGCGCTCGCCGGCAGCATCCCCTGCTGTGACGCCTGCTTCAGCGGCGACTACCCGACGAGCATTCCGAAGAATACGAATAAGGATCGCTTCGAGAAAAAGCTGTCGGAAAGCGAAAGCTAAGGAAGCACTGATAAAATGCAGTTGCCCAGATTTGCACAGATGCATTGATTCTATAGCGGTCAACGTCAGCCAATCATGCGGCGCACTTCGCACTTGCATTCTTGGGACGTTTTCGCATACGAGCCATTGTCCAATCGCCTACGTCCTTCGGACTTGCCTCTTGGACGGCTCAGTAGCGGTCAACGTCAGCCAATCATGCGGCGCACTTCGCGCTTGCATTCTTGGGAC
>NZ_JBQNBV010000079.1:0-9895 GCF_052169755.1 Selenomonas sp.
GTGCGCAAGCGACGTATAGCGCCTTGCAGCTCGGCTGCTCTTGGGAGCGGGATTTTTCTGGCGACGGCTTTGTCACCTTCGATGTCGGCTGGAAGGGCATCCTCTCCGGCTATGCGCCCGACGTTGCCGCTCATCTGTCCGCGGCTCCTGCATATTCCTTCCGTCAGCAGCGTGCCGTCGACCGTGCCCGCTTCACCATGAATCTTTGCGGCAGCAAAGACATCGGCAGCGGCTGGCATCTAAGCGGCGAAGCCGGCCTGGAAAAAGGTGCCCATGACCATATCGCATCTGCCATGGTCAATTTGAACCGCGAATGGTAGGAGATTCATGTGATCGTTACGAAGAATGTTGTGGTCAAACGTTTTTGTAAACTCTGTTTTAGAAGATTTTTTCGTAGGCAATTACAAAACATATGATACAAGGGGGAAGTTTGAGATGATGAAAGCTAAATCGTTAGCCAAGAGATTTCTGGGCTTGTCCGCGTTCTGTCTGTGCTTTTCGGTACCGACGGCCACTTTTGCTGCTGTGACAGGATCTGCGGATGTCCGTGTCTATATTGGGCGACTGGACAAATATGAAACGCTCAAGATATACCATACGGATCGACAGCCCACGGTGCCGTACGTTTCTGCGGTGGAGTATCTGGGGAATCTCTATGATGCGAGCGAGATCGCGTTCCATGCGAACGAGGCGAACAACGTTTTGACAGCAGTCCGTAATGGCATTGAGGTGACGTTCGACAGCCGTGAGGATACGTTGGTCTGCGCGGATTGGGATGCGTTTTTCGGCTCCTACGGGGCGAGGGCGCTGCCAAACGGCATTTTAGGGCCGCACGAGTTCAATGCACAGGCCGTATCGAGGAAGCACTCCTCCACGGAGACAGAAGCCCGCGGTTTTGCGATTGACTTGAAACGCTACGAGCAGGATATTGTCTGGCATGAGGACGATGTACTCCTGCCCTTTGCCGTTCTGCAGAATGTCTTCGCTACACCGATGCGGGCAAACAGGCTGTCCTTTAACGGCGATAGCTTCTACAATATCAGCGAACCAATGACCAAACACATCTACGGCTTTGAGCGTAATCCCCTGCTTCGGAAAAACGCCTATGCCGATGCCTATTACGCGGGCAGCTTTTCCAAGCGGAAGGACATTCCGGCAGATTATGCACGCTATGCCTATGGCACGAATTGCCTGCTGTTTGATATGTACTATGGGCATAAAGAAGAAAAGGGCATTAAGGATTTCGATAGCTACTTGGCGGAGAACGGCTTGAAGGAAGGCTTGCTGTCTACAGACAGGGAAAAAAGCGATGAGGCGTTCCTGAGCCTCATCTACAAGCTCTTTGACAGCGGGCATGACTCGATCTTGCTGCGAACAGGGGTATTCCATACAGGATCGATCGCAGAGGTGCAGGAAATATTCCAGATGTACGGGCCGAAGGGCATGCGTGATGCGTTGCAGCGTCTCGTCTATCGGCTGGATGACAAGGGAGTCGATTTCCTTTCAGGGGAGGTCGGTACATACGCACAGTATGCAGCAGCCTGCGAGGATCTGCAGCTCGATCCCATCCTGCTGCACTATATTTTCCGTGGCGGCAGCAAAGAACCGGAGGCTTTCTGGCTGGCGGATGCACAGGAACTTTTGAAAGTCAGAGGCACTGCGGATGAAGAGATTGAAGTAGAGCTGTTCACAGGGATGAGTCAGAGTAGGGATTTCAGCTCCTTCGTTCAGACCGTCAAACATATCGAAACACTCAAGCCGGAGGATTTCAGTGCGGCTCGGGTAGATATCATTGACGATACCGCGTTCATCTACTTTGAGAGTTTCAACGAATCAGGAAATGAAGCGAGCTTCTATTTCGCTCCGCCCTCCCCAGAGGTTTATGACAGCAGCACCTTTGGCCTTTTCTATGATGCGTTTGCCCAAATCCAGCAGGCACCGCAAGTCAAACGGGTAGTCATTGACCTCTCGTCGAATGGCGGCGGCGAGGTGGGTGCCTTGACCGCCGTTCTGGGATTTCTCGCGCCTGACGGTGAGGCGAATATCACCTATTATAATACCCTCAACCAAAACTACTGCTCGGAATGGTACCATGTGGATACGAACTTAGACGGCCATTTCGATGGAAGAGATGGCTTCGGCGGGCAATATGCGTTTTATATCCTGACCAGCGGCTACTCGTATTCCTGCGCCAACGCGCTGCCGTTCTTCGCGCAGCAGGGCGGTTTAGCCAAGGTTATCGGCGAGCAGCCGGGCGGCGGTGATTGTCTGCTCCTCCCCTTTCAAGATACTTATGGACATGTCGCAAACATGTCCTCGAATCTGAAACTGGGGCGCATGAAGGGCGGAAGCTTTTGCAGCACGGAACATGCGGTCAAGGTTGATATCCCTTTTGGTGTCCAGGCCGACAAGCTGTACTTTAACTATGCCGCTATCGTGAAATTGCTACATGAACGCGATGCGCTGTAATTTCTTCTATTTGCGCTTCAAACGCACTGTACCGGCTGCTCTTTTATGGCGATACTCTCGCACACTGTAGCTGATTGCCCCGCAGAAGCGGCGTTCACTGCCGTAGCCGAAGAGACAGACCGGTAGTATTGTCGCACGATTCTATTTTACACCTGCCTCTGCCCTTTTACTAGGGCAGAGGCTCTTTTTGTGCATGAAAAAAGCTGCCGCACAGGATGTATGTGCGACAGCCCCTTCCCAAGGTGCGCCCGACGCAAGCTGTCATTCATCATGTATCGCGCCACATAATTCTATGAGCCTGCGCCGTCGGCACAATCATATTTTCTATCTTCCTCAAAGGGCGCAGTCCGTCAGAACTTCCAAGCAAATCCCGCCTTAAGCCCCAGACCGTGCTGCTTGCCTACCCAGCCTTCAAGACCGATGTCAGCGGTGCATTGAGAGCTGAGGTCGGCTTTCCAGCTGACTTCCATGCTCACGGAGAAGCCTTGAAGCGACGGCGAAGGAGCGTTGTAAGTTCCTGTGGATGTGGTCACCGTCGCATGCGTCTTGCCGCCGAACTCATACTGGAGCGAGGTTCCGAGGACGAGTGAGCCGCCCTTCTGCGGAATCATCCAGCGTGCGCCCGTGCGCACACGATGGCTGTCCACCGAGTCGAAGTCAAATCTCGTTCCTGCATTGAGATCTACTGTTGCGCCGTTCTGTCTTGTGTAGAAGTAGCGCAGATACATCTCACGCTCCGTGCCGCTCGCCTGTGTGATGCGCTGTCCAAACCCCAGGTGTGCGCCGATGTAGTTATTGCCCATGTCGTAGGAAACCGCGATCGGAAGCGATCCTGCATTGAGGGTGGAGGAATAATCCACGCTTGAGCGTCCGAAGCGCAGACTGCCTTCAGAGAACATGCCGTCCGCCTTCTCTTGGCGCACGAAGAAGCCGCCGCCGATGTAGCGCATCTTGCCTTCAGCGTGCGCCGCATTCACATAGCTGTCGTAGCTGGATCGTCCGTACTCAACAACGGGTCCGAAAACAAGACGGTCGTCGCCGCGCGTCACTTCGCGCGAGAAGCCGAGAGAAAGGCTCACGGCCTTCATATCGACGTGCGATCCCGTCTGATAGCGCATGGAGGAGCCGCCGACAGCGGCAAAGGGTGCAAAAGTCTGCGCCGGTGCCGCCGCTGCTTCCAGTGACGCACTTGCCATGCCCTCGCCCGTCAGAAGATCCGCGCCCGTGCCGAGGAAGGCGGCCGAGCCTGCCACTGTTTCCAGCACCGACTTGCGGTTGTCCTCCACTTGCGCACGCGCTGCAGACGACGGCTCTTCAAACGGTGTCGATGACGGGGTTGACGGCTCCGGCACATCCACCGGCTCCGGTGTCCGGACGAGCAATTCCTTCTTGTTCTCCGCGACGCTGAGCTTCGCTCCCGTCACGTCGAACGCTCCCCGATAGACATCCATCTTCGTCGCATCGTCGGTCAAAATTTGCGCGTTCTCGGTGTGGAGAAGACGCAACTGCCCCTTCGGCTCATCGCCGCGCAGATGCGCTTCAAGCAAAGCGCCCCTGAGGTCGGTGTCCTTCGTATCGGTGACGGTCAGCATGGTGTCGCTTGCAGTCATGCCCTTCGGCATCTTGAATACGACCTTCTGGAAGCCCTCGATGCTCACCGCACGGATGCCCTTCGTCTTGTTCACGATGAGCGTGTTGCCCGCCACATCGCGCGTCGCAGCGACGGCTGACGCTCCGACAAGACGCGCCCCGCTGAGGTCGGGCGTGCCCGAGATCTCGATGACATTGTCCCGAACGGTCGCCTTCGAGTTAGCGTAGCTGCCCAGATCAGCACGAGCCGCATAGATGTACATCTCGGGATTGGCGGCTCCCGCCCTCTTGTAAACGCCGCCGCGGATGTTGATCTTGTTGCCCACCGCCTGAGCAAAAGCCATTCCGCTCTCTTTCGGCTCAAATGCGCTGCCGGAATCCTTGCCCCTGATCTTGACAGAGCCGCCGCAGATCTCGCCCTGATAGGTGCCGCTTTCGAGCGTGATCTGGTTGTGGCTTGCCGTCGCCGTCACATCACTGGTCGTTGAACTGACAAACGCCTCGCCGCCTGTCACGCTCTGCCACACAGCATCGGCAGAGGAAAACACCGTATTCTTTGACGCTTCCGCCGTACCGACGAGCGCTTCGCTATAGATATTGACCGTAGCCTTCGCGCCCGTCATCGAAGAAGTAGCGTACGGCGACTCCGTCATGGTGAATGTTCCACCCTCGACGGTGAGTGTATTTTCGTTCGCTTTTGCCTCTGCCTTCGCCGCAGCGGCATTGTACCAATTCGCTGTCGCAGAAGCGGCCATGAAGCGGTCCACATCCCCCTTCATCTTCTTCAGAAAGACTTCGTTCTTCTCCGCCGTTGCCCTCACCGTCGTTTTGGTCAAACGGGAATCGGAGCTGGAGGATACAACGCCTCCTGTTACACTACCATCCTTTAAGAAACCACGTTCGAGGCGGACGGTGTTCTCCCGCACAATCCCCTCCACATTCTCCATGTCTGAGATTACACTGGCATCGGCACCCGTCACCTGCTGCCACTCGCCGCCCGTGCCTGTGACCTTGTTCCTCTCAAGATTCGCCTGCAGACGCTCCTTTTCGTTCCATGCCTGCGCCGACCCATCTGCCAATGAGAAACAGTCGATCTTTACGCCCATCGCCAGCACCGCCGAGCCGCCGTCCTCCATCGTGACGACATTGTCCGTTGCCTTCACCGTCTGGGATACGCCCGCCCTGGATATTACGCGCTGTTCGATTCGGGCGCCTATGGCGCGCACCACATTCCCCTTCGAACCGATGGAAACGGCATTGCCCGTCGCCTCGGTGCATAGATCGCGACCGTATCTATTGTTTCCCTCGATGAATGCGCCCCACAAATCGAACACCTTGCCCTTGTCGAGGAGTGCCTTATTCCCCTTCGCGACAATCTGCACGTTGCCGCTCGCAACGAACTTCTGCGGGTTCGCTTCCGCTTCGCTTGCTTTCTTCTTGGACGTAACGCAGAGATAGTCGATCCGCGCACCGGCAAACATCGTATCCATGACGCCTGTTTCCGATCCTGCCAGATTGGACAAGGTGACGGTATTATTCTCCGCTTTCACGAGCGCCGAGCCGTCCATCTGCTTGATCTGAGCAAAGGCTCCGAACACCTTCGTCTTTTGAAACGCCTGTCGAAAGTCGCCGCTTTGCACATCTGCCTTGTTGCCCGAGAGCTTTGCCTCAAGCGTTCCGGCATCGTACATGGCGACAGCGCCGCCCGCAATGCTGCACCACTGGGATTTCCTCGGATTTGTTCTCGGATCTTTAGATTTACCGCCCGTGATCTTCACCGTGCTGCCCGTCACCTCCGCCTTTGCCGGCGTTCCGTGGTCAAGATCTACGGGGGCGGGATTCAGCTCCGCTATGGCGCCGAATAGCCCAAAGGCATCCCTGTATAGGTTCGGATGCATCGGCTTATCCACCCGAAGCGTGCCGCCCGACATCTCCACCTCTCCGCCTTCGATGTGCAGATCTTCGTTCGCGCCCAGTTCGGCGCGGATGCCATGCGCTTCTCCCAACACACCGCTCTTGATGAAAACTTTGCCGCCTGTAAGCTGCACCTTGCTGTTGGATGTCGCACGCCGAAACGTCCCTATGACAAATCCCCCTTCCGTGAGCTTCCCGTCGGTGTCCTTCACACCGATCTGCGGCGTATCGCCGCCGCCTGCGGTGCCGACAGTGACGGTCGCTGCATTGCCGGTACTGTCGCCCACGACAACCGTCGCATCTTCCGTGACCACCTGATCCGCAGCCGCGCACGGCACAGAACCGAGCGTAAAGACACCCGCTGCAAGGCCTGCGAGGATGCGGCGGGCAAGTGTATGCGACGGAAGGGCATTCTTAGAACAAGCGCGATGTTTCATGATGGTGTTCTCCTTTCCTTGAAAACCATTCGCACAAACGTCTATTTAAGGAGCAAGAATGCGCCGCCTTTCCATGAAACCGCGTCGTTGATTCGCTCTTTGGCTCTTTGGCTCTGATGATTCGGCGTTTCATGCAAAAACAAAAAATGTAAAATTATAAATCTGTAAACTTTCTCTCAGTCTATCATAATTCAGCATGTCCGACAAGACGAAGTTTTCGTGGATGCGCCGTCTAAATTGCTTCGCCTCGCCCTCTTAAGGAAACGCTGATAAAATGAAGTTGCCCAGATTAGCGTGAAAATATCAGGAGAGAGCAAGGCTTTCTGCAGCGACTGCTCCCAGCGCACCACCCACGGATTCAGCGTGTACTTCACGAACTCCAACGACTGCTGCTCGATGTTATTGAAGCTGGATTTTTCCAAGTCGCCGATCATGTGCGGCGGTACGCGATAGAGCCGCGCAATCTCGTCGATCTGGAACTTCCTCGTCTCAAGGAACTGCGCTTCTTCTGGCGGGATGGCAATCTGCTGATACTTGACGCCCTCTTCCAGTACAGCAATCCTGCCCGTATTCATTGTGCCGCTGTAAACGGCGTGCCAGCTCTCACGGAGCTTCGACGGGTCTTTCAACACTCCCGGATGCTTGAAGACACCACCGGGACGTGCGCCGTTGGCAAAGAAAGCAGAGTCATACTCCTCGCAAGCAAAGGGCATGCCTACGGCGTTCCGCGCCATCGCAACGGGGGAGTAGCCCACCAAGCCGTCAAAGCCCAAGCCCGGAATGTGCAGGACATCCTCCCGCCGCAGCTTGATTGACTGGTCACTTTTGAGTTTCGGATTGGCATCGCTCATGGGCATGTAGGTATAAACAAGTCCTCCATGCTCGTCCCGGTCAACGCTCATGCGATTGGGGAGCAGGGGATAAAGCCCCACCACATGTCTCATACCGTCCCTTATAATTTGCGGAAAAATTTTCCCCAAAGTAGAAGGTGAATCATGGCTGTCTCTCGAAATATATTGGAGAAGTCATTTCGGGATTGGGCGAATCGTGAAGCAAGAAACACAGCGGATGCTGCGGCACACGCTCCTTGCCCCGACTTTTGTACTCGTAGAAAGGAGTAAAAAATGATTACTAACAAAAAAACTCATCGCTTGAATATTATTATCTATGCTGTACTAATCTTATTGACGGTGGCTATCCCCACCAGCTATGCTGCCACAGACAAAGCACGTATTATCCCTCTGCCTAAAGACATTTCTCTGCCCACATTAGAAGGAGCTACCTCCGCCCCACAGGAGATTAACCACAAAAGAAGCATCTACTTTGCACATCCTGATTTTTATCATATGCGTTCAAATCGAAATCTCCTAATATTGTCGCATTACCAAACATATCAGCAAACCACAGAATATACCTGTGGACCGGCTGCCGCGTTAACGGTGCTGTACTATTATGGCAATCACGACTTTGATGAAATGGAACTCACCCAAGGCATGAAAACTCAAGGCATCCACATTGGCACAAATACAGCCAACATAGTTGCGTTCTTCAAAAACATCGGCTGGCAGGTTGAAACCGGATTAGCCTCAAAACCTATGGAAAGCTACATGGCATTCAAAGATTTTGTTATAAGAAATCTGCGGCAACAAAGACCTATCATGGTTGAAAATATAGATTGGGGCGGTCATTGGCGAGTCATCATCGGCTATGATGATATGGGAACCGAATCTTCTCTTGACGATGTACTAATTATGGCTGACCCATACGACACCTGCGATCATCTTCAAGATGGTTACGTGATAAACAATGGCGAGAAATTTTTCTCCATGTGGTTTGACCACAATGTATTGCCTGAAGACCAAAGATCGCAACCTTGGGTAGTTGCTTACCCTGCCAAACAAAAAAAGTGACATATTTCAAAACACCGCCCCTTCGAGCGGTGCCCTGCTTTGGTTTCGGCTTAGAATGTTCTTTCGTAGGAAAGCCCCCTGCTGTTGATTTCGGCGGCGAATTTTGCCCCCTTTGCAATTTCCTCGGTGGTTTTCAAAAGTTCCTCCGGCGTGTTGCGTCCACCCGGTATGTGTATATTCCTGTACTATCCGAGAAATAGCAAGGTCATATGTGCGTATACAATCGCCCTAAAACACCCACACGCCGCGATTTTCATACACCGACGCAGACGCATCGTTACCACAGCGAATCGCACGATCGAGCGCCATGATGAACGCGACTACACCGTCAATCCGCTCGGTTGACTTCTCCTTATCCGCCTTGATGTTGCCCGCAGGGTCGGTACGAACGAAGATGTTGTCTGCCATCCAGCGCAGGACGAGATGCCCGCCGTGCGCTATTTTCTTTTCCAGAGTCAGCTTCATCAGCTCCTTCGTCGGCGGACTCATATCCTTGAAGCCCTGTCCGAACGGGACGACAGTAAATCCCATGCCCTCAAGGTTCTGCACCATCTGCACTGCGCCCCATCGGTCGAAAGCGATCTCACAGATGTTGTACTTCTCGCCCAGTTCCTCAATGAACTTTTCGATGAAGCCGTAATGCACGACATTGCCCTCGGTCGTCTGCAGGAATCCTTGCTTCTGCCATACGTCATAAGGCACATGATCGCGCCGCACGCGAAGTTCAAGATTCTCCTCGGGAATCCAGAAATACGGAAGCACAGCAAACGGTTCAGCTTCATCGGTCGGAGGGAATACGAGCACGAATGCCGTGACATCCGTTGTCGACGAGAGGTCGAGACCGCCGTAGCAGACGCGCCCCTTCAAGGCTCTGGCATCCACAGGTGCGGCACACGCATCCCACTTGTCCATCGGCATCCAGCGCACGGACTGCTTCACCCACTGATTCAACCGCAACTGCCGAAAGCTGTTCTCCTCAGCTGGATTCTGCCGTGCGGAGTCACAGGCCGCCTGCACCTTGTCGATGCCTACCGTGATGCCGAGCGACGGATTCGACCGCTTCCATACCTCCGGGTCTGTCCAGTCTTCATCTTCCTTCGCGCCATAGATGACAGGATAGAATGTCTGGTCGATTTTTCGTCCCTCTAAGATGTCCTTCGCCTTCTGATGCGTCTCGTAGCAGATGGACTGTGTATCTGTCCCCGCCGTCGTGATGAGGAAGTAGAGCGGCTGCATACGCGCATCGCCCGAGCCTTTCGTCATAACGTCAAAGAGCTTGCGATTTGGCTGTGTGTGCAATTCGTCGAACACGACACCGTGGATGTTGAATCCATGCTTTGAATAAGCCTCCGCTGAGAGCACTTGATAGAAACTGTTCGTCGGCAGATACACCATGCGCTTCTGTGAGGCGAGGATTTTCACTCGCTTTCCGAGCGCGGGACACATGCGTACCATATCGGCGGCGACTTCGAAGACGATGCTCGCCTGCTGACGATCAGCGGCACAGCCGTAGACTTCGGCACGTTCCTCCCCGTCGCCGCAGCAAAGGAGCAGTGCAACGGCGGCTGCAAGCTC
>NZ_JBQNBV010000080.1:0-9716 GCF_052169755.1 Selenomonas sp.
AGCGATGGCGTACCGTATCTCGTGCCGGTTGAAGACGAAGTGCAAAAGACGAGCCCGTGGCAGACGACTTTCGCAGAAGCCGATTTTCTAAAAAAACTTGCCGCTGCCGGACAAGATGTGGGCGCTTTGCAGAAAATCGAGCTTTCACCGCTCGTCATCGGCAAGAGTGATGCGTATCGTACGCCTTCGGGGCGCGTTTCACGCATGGTGATTCACGGCTCGAATCGCGCGGCGACGCTGACGGGGAGCGATATGCGCTCGATCTTCGGCTTGAAGAGCACGCTTTTTGATGTGCGGCGTGAAAAGGGAGAGATCGTATTCGCAGGCTTTGGTAGCGGGCACGGTCTGGGAATGTCGCAGCATGGCGCGGAGAGACTCGCGGCTAGTATGAAGTATGACGCCATCTTGGCGCATTATTATCCGGGAACGACGTTGGAGGTTTTGCCGTGATGATGCTCGATGATTTTAATTACGAACTGCCCGAGGAACAGATCGCGCAGAAGCCCATCGAGCCGCGCAATGCGTCGCGTCTCATGGTGCTCGATCCGCTGGCGGGGACGATGAAGCATCGTCATTTTTATGATTTGGGAGAGTTTCTTTCGCCCGGCGACGCTCTGATCTTGAACGATACGCGCGTCTTGCCGGCGCGTCTTTATGGCAGGCGTGAGCCGACGGGCGCACATATCGAGGTGTTTTTGCTGCGTCGCATCGACAAGGACTCGTGGGAAACTCTGGTGCGCCCCGGCAAGAAAGCGCAGGTCGGGCAGGTCATTCGCTTTTCTGATGAATTGAGCGCTGAGGTTGCGGCGCATACGGATTTTGGCGGACGTATCGTGAGGTTTCGCTACGAGGGCGTTTTTGAGGAGATTCTTGACCGCTTGGGCGAAACGCCGCTGCCGCCGTATATTCATGAAAAACTGGAGGATAAGGAACGCTATCAAACGGTTTACTGCCGCGAAGAAGGTTCGGCGGCGGCGCCGACGGCAGGGCTGCATTTTACGAAGGAACAGCTCGCCGCGATTCAGGCGAAAGGCGTTCATATCGGCTTCGTCACGCTTCATGTCGGTCTCGGTACGTTTCGCCCCGTAAACGTGGAAAACATCGAAGATCATAAGATGCACAGCGAGTATTATCGGCTGCCGGAGGAGACGGCGGACTTGATTCGCCGCACGAAAGGGGCGGGCGGCCGCATCGTCGCCGTCGGCACGACGTCGATCCGCACGCTGGAGTCGGCGGCTGAGGTGCAGGGAGAGATCGCGGCGAAGAGCGGCTGGACGGACATCTTCATCTATCCGGGCTATCGCTTCAAGATCGTCGATGCGCTCGTGACGAATTTTCATTTGCCGAAATCGACGCTGCTCATGCTCATCAGCGCGTTCGCCGGACGCGAGTTCGTATTGTCCGCCTACGAAGAGGCGGTGCGCGAGGGATATCGCTTCTTTTCGTTCGGCGATGCGATGTTTTTGACAAGGAAGCGCTGAAAACGGTGCGAAAGAGGAGGACGCTCTTTGACAGCCATTACTTATGAACTGATAAAAAAAGATGCCGCGACGGGAGCGCGCGCCGGCATTCTGCATACGCCGCACGGCAGTTTCCCGACGCCGATCTTCATGCCCGTGGGCACGCAGGCGTCCGTCAAGGGCGTCTCGCCCGATGAACTTAAAAGCCTTGGCGCGGGGGTGATTCTTTCCAATACATATCATCTTTTCTTGCGCCCCGGCATGGATCTCGTGCGCGAGGCGGGCGGACTGCATCGCTTCATGCACTGGGACGGCGCGATCTTGACCGACAGCGGCGGCTTTCAAGTGTTCAGTCTCGGCGATTTGCGCAAGATCACCGAGGACGGCGTGACGTTTCGCTCGCATATCGACGGCTCAAAGAAGTTTTTGTCGCCGGAGGTTTCGATGCAGGTACAGATGGCGCTCGGCTCAGACATCGTCATGGCGTTCGATGAATGTGTGCCGTATCCTGCCGACTACGATTATGCGAAAGCCTCGACGGAGCGCACGACGCGCTGGGCAGAGCGCTGCAAGAAGGCGATGACGAGCGAGCAGCAAGGGCTTTTTGGCATCGTGCAGGGCGGCATGTATAAGGATCTGCGCGAAAAGAGCGTGGCGGATCTCGTCGCGCTTGATTTTCCCGGCTATGCTGTCGGCGGACTGAGCGTCGGCGAACCGAAGGAAGTCATGTACGAGATGCTTGGTCTCACCGTGCATCTTCTGCCCGAAGATAAGCCGCGCTACTTGATGGGCGTCGGCACGCCTGATTATCTTTTAGAGGGCGTCATGCACGGCATCGACATGTTTGACTGTGTATTCCCGACGCGTGTGGCGCGAAACGGCATGGCGATGACGCATACCGGCAGGCTCGTGATGAAGAACGCCGCCTACACGCGTGATTTTTCTGTGCTTGAAGAGGGATGCGGCTGCTACGCTTGCCGGAGCGGCTACACGCGCGCCTACATCCGGCACCTCGTGCGTGCCGAGGAAATCTTCGGACTGCGCCTTTTGACGCTGCACAACCTGTATTTCCTGCAAGTTTTTATGCGCGAGATGCGAGAAGCCATTCTCTCGGGTACATTCGGCGAATTTCGTGCAAATTTTCTTCGGAATTACAAACGATAAGGAATTTTTTCTGCAATAAAGGGAAAAAGCGAAAAGCGTCGAAAGAAATTTATAGCTATGAGAGATTTTCTTGTCTTTGATTGGGAGGAATACGATGGACGCAAATATGATGAATGCTCTATATACATACGGACCGTTGATTTTCATGGTGCTTGTCATCTATTTTCTCATCATCAAGCCGCAGCGCAAGGAACAGAAGCGCCGCAAAGAGATGCTCGACGGACTCAAGCGCGGCAATCGCGTCGTGACGATCGGCGGCATTTACGGCACGCTGACAGAGGTGCACGATACGATGGTCAAGCTGAAGATCGCCGAGCAGGTGGAGATCGAGGTGTCACGCGCTTCCATTCATGCAAATGTGAGCGATGGCACAGCCTTGGAAAAGTCATGACGCATGGTATATAGAGATCTTTTGCAGGCGAAAAAGCGAATGCGGCAAGAGGCTTTGGCGCGTCGCCGCAGCCTTTCGCCCAAGGAGAATGAGACGTTCAGCGAAGCGATTTGCAGACGGCTCAGATCGCTTCCTGCCTGCTGCATGGCAAAGCGGATTTTCGCCTTTGCTTCGATGGCGGATGAGGTTCAGCTCTACGGCTGGATTGCGGCGGCTTTGTCTGAGGGCAAGGCGGTCGCCCTGCCGCTCGTCAGAGGGAAGGGCGTCATGGAGGCGGTGCGCGTGCGCGCGCTTTCGGATCTCGTGCTTGGCGACTACGGCATATTGACCGTGCGCGAAGATCAGCGCGAAATCGTCGATCCCGCGAGTCTTGACTGCGTGCTTGTGCCGGGCGCGGCGTTTTCGCGCAAGGGAGAGCGGCTCGGGTTGGGCGCGGGCTTCTATGATCGCTTTTTGGGCGAGAAAGCGACGCAGGCGCAGCGCATCGCTGTGGCGTTTTCGTGTCAGATCATGGAAGATCTTCCGCTCGAGGCGCATGATATCATGATGCACGGGATTGTTACGGAGAACGAAACCATATTTTGCAGGTGAGAAGCATTGATGAAGATAAACGTAGGCATGGCAAAAATCAATAAGTATGCGATGCAGCATTGCGGCGACAGCTTTGACATCATTGAGCGGCCTTACGGCGGTCTTTCCGCCGTCATCGCCGACGGGCAGGGAAGCGGGCTGGCGGCGCATCATACGAGCAGCTGGGTCGTGAACAAGGCGGCTTCCTTGATCGCCGATGGCGCGCGTGACGGCGCTGTGGCACGCGCCGTGCATGACTACCTCTATGCGATGAAGGATAAGAAGGTGTCGTGTACACTGACGCTTCTGAGCGCCGATTTGGAGTCAGAAACGGTCGTCATCAGCCGCAATTCCAACTGTCCGACCATCGTCAAGACGGACGAGTACCTGACGATCTACGACGATGAGGTGTCGCCGATTGGCGTCAACCGCCACATGAAGCCCCACGTCTACGAATTGCCGTTTGCTTCGGGCATGATCGTCGTCTCTTTCACAGACGGCATCGCCCATGCGGGAAAGAAGTACGACGGCGCGGCGATGGATATGAAGAAGATCATCGCCATCATCGAGGACAATGCGCCTGAGGACTGTGAATTCATCGCCAAGAGCATCTTGGAATATGCGCTTTCTTTAGACAAAGAGAAAGCGGGCGACGATATGACGGTCGTCGTCATGGGGATTTCGGAAAGTTCGTCTGATGCGCCAAAGATCGAGCAGCTTTCCGCTTCGTACCCGTTTTAAGGACATGTGGCTAAGAGGAGAGAATCATGAGAATTGCTGTTGTCGGCGTCTGTGCGTCGGGCAAGACGACGCTTGTGCAGGGGCTGAAGGATGCGGGCTTTGATGCGTACAATGTGGCGCAGGAACACTCGTGCATACGCGCCTTTTGGAACAAACACCGTCCCGATGTTCTCGTGATGATCGACGCGACGCTCCCGGCGATCAAGAAGCGCCGCCGCGTCTCATGGACCGAAGAGCGCTTGGTGGTGCAGCACGAGCGTTTGAAAGATGCGAGGGAACATGCCGATCTCTATTTGCAGACGGATGAGCTTTCGGCGGCTGAGGTTTTGGCGGCGGTCATCGCATTTCTGCATGAAAAAGGGGCTTGAACCGCATCGATTCGCGCATTGCGCCTGAGTGCGGAAGAACAATATGTATCAGAGGAGATGGAAAGATTTGAGACAGGACGCTTTACTGAAGCTCATCGCGGTCATCGCGGTGATCGTCGGCGTGTTTTTCGCCTTCGTCTCGCCGTTGGCGAATTCCATACGTCAAGGTCTTGATTTGCAGGGCGGTACGCACGTCGTGCTCGAAGCCGTCGATACGCCGGAGGCGCAAGTCAATGAAGATGCGATGCAGCGCGTCGTAAAGATCATGGAGAAGCGCGTCAACGAGCTTGGTTTGACTGAGCCGCTGATTCAGCGCCAGGGCGAGCGCCGCATCATCATAGAGCTGCCGGGCATCAAGGATCCCGATTCTGCAATCAAGACGATCGGCAAGACGGCAATGCTTGAATTCAAGGACGAAGAAGGCAATACCGTCATGACGGGTACGGACTTGAAAAACGCGCAGGACGCACGAAATCAGCAGAATCAATATGTGGTCAACTTGGAGTTTTCCGACGAGGGAGCGAAGAAGTTCGCCGATCTGACGACGAAGAATGTCGGCCGTCGCATCGCCATCCTGCTCGACGGCGAAGTCTTGACGAATCCGAACGTGCGCGAGCCTATCACGGGCGGCAGGGCTGAGATCACGGGACAGGAGAGCCAGGAAGAGGCGCATCGCATCGCGATGCTTTTGCGAAGCGGCGCACTTCCTGTCAAGGTCAACATCATCGAGACGCGCACGGTTGGTCCGACGCTCGGTCAGGATTCGAAGGACAAGAGTGAGTTTGCCTTTGTCATCGGCATTTCCGCCGTCCTCCTGTTCATGATACTGTTTTATCGCCTTTCGGGACTTATTGCTGACCTCAGTCTCATGGCGTATGTCATCTTGCTGCTTTTCATTCTGAAGATGCTCGACGCGACTTTGACGCTGCCTGGCGTCGCGGGCATTATCTTATCCATCGGCATGGCGGTCGATGCGAACGTGCTGATCTTTGAGCATTTCAAAGAGGAGTACCGACTGGGCAAGACGCTGCGCCTTTCGATGGAAGCGGGATTCAAGCGCGCCTTTACGACGATCTTCGATTCGAACATCACGACGATCATCGCGGCGCTCGTGCTGTTTTTCTTCGGCACGGGCACGATCAAGGGCTTTGCCATCACGCTCGGGCTTGGCGTCGTACTCAGTATGCTGACGGCGATTACGCTCACGCAGTACATGCTGAAGCTGCTCATCGCCTCGAATATTTGCAAGAATCCCGCCGTCTACGGTGCGACGGGATTGTCCGTGGGAAGCGGGGTGAAGAAAGATGCCTAAGTTCGATATTGTCAAACGCACGAAAATCTGGTTCATCATCTCCCTTTGCGTCATCGTGCCAGGTATTTTCAGCATGTGTACGCAGGGCTTCAACCTCGGCATCGACTTCACCGGCGGCACGATCATCGAGCTGCGCTTTCAGAAGGAAGTGACCTTGGCGGACGTGCGCGGCGTTCTGCGCGAGTATAGCCTCGACAACAGTACGATCCAGTTCTCGGGCGATGCGGCGAACGCTGAAGCTGCGCCCACCGTCATGGTGCGAAGCGTCGACTTGGAGGAAGAAGAGCGCAAGGCAGTTATGGCGTCGCTCAGGCAGCAGCTTGGCGACTACGATGTGCTGCGCGAGGAGAAAGTCGGCGCGACGATGGGCGCCGAGCTTATCATGAATGCGCTTTGGGCGCTTGCGCTCTCGTGGGTCATGATCGTGCTTTACGTTTCGTATCGCTTCGAGTTCAGGTTCGGCGTTTCCTCGATCATGGCATTGGTTCACGACATTCTCATCGTCTTGAGCGTCTTTTCCTTGACGCAGCGGCCGATTGATTCTTCCTTTGTCGCGGCGCTCTTGACGATCGTCGGCTATTCGATCAATGATACGATCGTCATCTTCGACCGCATTCGCGAGAATTTGAAGCTGCATTTCAGGCGCGGCGGCGATATCTGTGCTCTGGTCAATACGAGCATCTATCAGACGCTGACGCGCTCGATCTACACGGTCTGCACCGTGCTTTTCACGACGTTCGCGCTCTATTGGTTCGGCGGCGATACGACGAAAGACTTCTCGTTCGCGCTTCTCGTCGGCTTCTTTGCCGGCTGCTATTCGTCCATCTTTATCGCAAGCCCCATTTGGGTCGTCCTGCGCAATTTCTCGGAGAAACGCCGCAGAGCGGGCAGCGCGGCTGCAGCAAAATAAAATCATGGTCTGCGGCGCTGAAAGCAGACCTGCAAGGGCTGTGCATAGGTCGAATCCGGCTTATGAACAGCCCCTTTCATTAAGGGCGGCGCACAATGCCCGCGAAGTGGATGTTTGTGCGTGCAGTCTGCTCCATCAGCTGACAGATGGAAGGAGGGGGACAATGGAAAAAGAATGGTCGCTTCTGCCCGATGTGTCGGCGCGCGCTGTGGAGTTTTCCCAGCGCATCGGCACGACGCCCTTTACGGCGGCGCTCCTTCTGCATCGTGGTATTGCATCCGATGAAGAGGCAAGGAACTTCCTTCATCCGGAAAAGCAGCCGTTTTACGACCCATTTTTGATGAAAGATATGGAGAAAGCCGTCTCGCGCATTGCGCGGGCGATTCAAGCGAAGGAGCGCATCGTCGTCTACGGCGATTACGACGTTGACGGCATCACGGCGACCTCGCTTCTCTGCCGCAGTCTGCGTCAGCTTGGCGCAGACGTCGGCTACTTCATTCCGCATCGTCAGAAGGACGGCTATGGACTGCACAAGGAAACGCTCGATGAAATCATCGCGGCGGGCGCGGCTCTGATCGTCACGGTGGACTGCGGCATTTCCGCAGTCGAAGAAGCGGCGGCGGTGAAAGAGGAGACGGATCTCATCATCACCGATCACCACCTGCCGGGCAAAGAGCTGCCCAAAGCCGTCGCCGTCATCGACCCGCATCGCGCAGACTGCCCATATCCCGACAAAAACATCGCGGGCGTGGGCGTGGCGTTCAAGCTCTGCCAGGCGCTCTGGCAGAAGATGCGCGGCAGAGCCTTCACGGGCGATCTTGACATCGTCGCCTTGGGAACGGTCGCCGATGTCGTGCCGCTCGTGGGCGAAAACCGCAAGATTGTGCAGCAGGGGCTTCGCGTCTTGAAAAAATCGAAGCGCTTGGGGATTCAGGCGCTTCTCGCCGTGACAGAACTCAAGGAAAAGGAAATCACGGCGGGGCATATCGGCTTCGTGCTTGCGCCTAGGCTCAATGCCGCCGGACGTCTGGCGTCCGCTCTGCGCGGCGTCGAGCTGCTTTTGACAGAGGATGCAGCAGAAGCGCAGGCGATCGCGGAAGAGCTTGACGCTGCAAACCGCGAGAGGCAGGCTGTGGAGCAGGAGATCTTGCAGGCGGCGGAAAAGCAGATCGAAAGCATCGACGTCAAAAAAGCTCCTGTGCTCGTGCTGCACGGCGGGGGCTGGCATCCGGGCGTCATCGGCATCGTTGCCTCGCGCATCGTCGAGCGGTACTATCGTCCGACGGTCATCATCGCGGAAGAGGACGGCATCGGCAAAGGATCGTGCCGCAGCATTCGCGGCTTCCACATGTTTGAAGCGCTCTCGGCGTGTAAGGAGCATCTGCTTGGCTTCGGCGGTCATGCGCAGGCGGCGGGGCTGTCACTGCGCTCGGAAGATATTGCGCCGTTTCGCAAAGCGCTTGCCGCGTATGCGACGCGCGTTCTCGCGGCAGAGGACTTCACCCCGATTCTTGACATTGAGTTAGAACTTGCGCCGGATAAGATCTCTGAAAAACTGATGATGGAGATCAAGCTCTTGGAGCCTTATGGCATGGGAAATCCCAAGCCGCTCTTTGCGTCGCATGGTGTTCGCGGCAGTTATGCGCAGCGGATCGGCAAGGAAGGGCAGCATTTGAAATTTGCGCTCGACGGCGTGGATGAGAGCATCGACGTTCTGGCTTGGGGCAAGGGCGAGGCAGCGCCTCTCGTCAACCGTGAGCGCATCGACATCGCATACTTTCCCGAATATCATGTATGGCGCGAAAAGCGCTCCTTGCAGCTCATGCTCGAAGACTTTCGACCGGCACGCGCCGAGGCGAAGCATCCCGACCGTGATGCGCTGGCTTCGGTCTATCGCTTTCTGTTCGCACGTCAAAAGGCGGCAGAATTGCCGTTGGATGCAGAGTATCTTTTGGCAGAGTATTTGCGTCATTTTCCTGTCATGGGGATCTTCACCTTTCAAAAGGCGCTGCAAATTTTTGAAGAGCTTGGCATCCTGCACGCAGCCGATGGAACATACAAGTTTTCCGCACCGAAAGAACGGCTTGATTTATATAAGTCGCGCATATTCCGCGAGGGAAATCCTCTGTAGGAATTTTTTACAGAGACTTCCTTCCCGTCATAATAAAGAGCCAATACATGAGGAGACTCATATATTGGCTCTTTATTATGATTTTATCCGTGATTTTCTAGTAGTTTTGTGCGAAGAACGTCCCTGTCTTAGCGTCGTAGACGCCATGCTCCCAGAGATATTTTCCATCGTCCGTGCAGTGATAGGGATCGCCGTAGATCTCCGAAGTGGCAGAGAGGATCTCCTCGGCGATCGCTGTGGTGTCTTGTTCTCCTGCCTCGGGGCGGATGATGACATAGCTGATGCGCCCGTTTTGGATCTGCTCCATGAACTCCCAGCCGCCGTATGTTCCGCGTGCAACCTGCGGCGGTACCATAGGATGATTCGGAACGACCTCGGCAAAGCTGGGGAAGGAGTCTGCCGTCACCCTTGCACCGAGCGGCGGGAGTGACTGCACAACGGTTTCGTAGGCGTCGGCAGAGGGCATGGCAAATGTGGTGCCCATGCTCAGCAGGAATACGGCACAGAGAAGGATGGAAGTAAGCAGTTTGCGGTTCATTTTGTTTCTCTCCTTTTTCATGTTCAGTCCGTCGTGCTTTCGCGCACGTCGCCAAGAATGATTTTATATAAGGTTCCCGACGGGGGAATATCCTTGATGATGTTATACGCCTTTAGGAGCGGGGCAGTCTC
>NZ_JBQNBV010000081.1:0-9636 GCF_052169755.1 Selenomonas sp.
GCCTAGCCAATCGGTCTGCGCCTTCGGCTTGACCTCTTGGGGCTTCATGGTAAAAGAAAACTGCCGCACATCATTTATGTGCAGCAACCCTTGAAAAACGGCGTCCGACAAAGCGGCAGATTCTTTGCAGCCTCACGCAATGATCGAAAAGAGCGTCGATGAATTTTAGCAGTTATCGGCGCACCTTTACTTTTTTACGGAAAAGCCTTTACTTTTCCACCCAATATGTCATAATAAGTAAAGGAAAGAGGTGTTCGTATGATTTCTTATGCTGGGCTCCTGCAAAAATTAAAGACCAAGAAACTGACAAAGACAGCGCTCACCACGCAGCTTGGCATCTCTTCTCGAACCGTCGCCAAAATCGGACGCGGTGAAAAAATCTCCCGTCGTGTGCTTGAAAAAATCGCCGCGTTCCTCGGCTGCACTACGGATGCGCTCTGCCGAACCGTTTCAGACAATGCTCTGCTCCAACTGCTTCGCGATGAGAAAAGCGTCCGTATGTCGGGCGGCCTGTATCACGAGCTTCAGATCCGCATGACGTACAATTCGAATCACATTGAGGGAAGCAAGCTCAGTGAAGATCAGACAAGGATGATCTTTGAAACGAACACGGTCGATGTCGCCGAAGGGCTCCTAGTCGACGACATCATCGAAACGGTCAATCACTTCCGCGCCATAGACTATGTGCTTGACAAAGCGGAAGAGCCGCTCACAGAGGAAATCATAAAGGAGCTGCACCGCATCCTCAAACAAGGCACGAAAGATGCCGCCCTCGACTGGTTCGCCATCGGCGATTACAAGAAAAAAGCGAACGTGGTCGGCGGTCGTGAAACCACAAAGCCGAAGGATGTTCCTGCTCGGATGAAGGCGCTGCTTGCCGCTTACGAATCGCTTGCCGTCATTACGCTTGAGAGCATCATCCGCTTTCACCATGATTTCGAGCGCATCCATCCTTTCCAAGACGGGAACGGCAGAGTCGGGAGACTCGTCGCGCTCAAAGAATGCCTGCGTCATTCCATCGTCCCATTCATCATCGAAGATTCCAAGAAGATGTTCTATTATCGCGGCTTATCTGAATGGGAAAAAGAGCCGGGCTATCTGACAGACACCTGCCTTGACGGGCAGGACGCCTTCAAAAAACTGATGCTCATGTTCGAAGCATGAGACATCTTTTCAGCCGCTTTCTCATAAAAAACGCGCCTCCCCATTGCAGAGGAGGCGCGCCCACACACGCTTTCTCAGCTGATGCCGACGACCTCGTAGCCTGCATCGACGATCGTCGCCGAAAGAGCCTTGTCCGAAACGTCGGCGCTCAAGGTGACGACGGCTTTCTTATCGTCTAAGCTGACTTCCGCCTTTTCCACGCCGTTCATGCCTTCCAAAGCCTGCGTCACATGCGCGACGCAGTGACCGCACATCATTCCTTCGATGGAAATTGTCTTTGTCATTGCACTTGCCTCCAATTTTTCATCTGCCTGCATTTGCGAAACTTCTTCCGTGACTTTTTTTACCTCCGTCTGCAAGAGGAAGTCGGGCAGTTCACGCAAGATCCTTCGCTTATCCTTTCTATCGTCATAAACATCAAAAAAATTCAGCCGCAGAGCGTTCATCACCACGCAGAAGCTCGAAAGGCTCATCGCCGCCGCGCCGAACATCGGACTCAAAACAACGTCGAACACGGGCAGCCAAAGTCCCGCCGCAAGCGGTATGCCGATGACATTGTAGAAAAACGCCCAGAAGAGATTTTCCTTGATGTTGCGGATGACCTGCCGCGAAAGGCGGATGGCTGCGACGACATCTCTGAGGGAGGACTTCATGAGGACGACATCGGCGGCGTCCATAGCGATGTCAGCTCCCGCGCCGATGGCGATGCCGACATCGGCGCGCGTCAAAGCGGGCGCATCGTTGATGCCGTCGCCTACCATGATCGTCCTGCCGCTCTCCTGCAGACGGCGCACGACCTCTTCCTTGCCGTCGGGCAGGACATCGGCGACGATGGCAGAAAGGCCGAGCTTCATACCGACCGCGTTCGCCGTGCGGCGGTTGTCGCCCGTCAGCATGACGGGCTGCACGCCCATGCGCAGAAGCTCCCCGATCGCCTCGCAGCTGTCCGCCTTCAAGGCGTCAGCGACGGCGATGATGCCGAGCAAGCGATCGGCAGCGGCGAAGAAGAGCGGCGTCTTTCCCTCCGACGCGAGCTTTTCCGCCGCCGCTTTCATGTCCGCTGTCAGAAGCCCGCGGTCCTTCATCAGCGTCATGCTGCCGCCGATCATTTCTCGGCGTTCGCCCGAAAGCTCCGCCGTACCCATGACGCCATGCCCGGGCAGAGCCTGAAAATCCTGCGCTTTCTCGAAAGAAATGCCGCGTTCTTTTGCCTCGCGCCGGACGGCGGCGGCGAGCGGGTGCTCGCTCTGCGACTCCAAAGCGGCCGCCACGCAAAGAAGCTCCTCTTCCCCGACGCCTGCAGCGGGGAAAAGGTCCGTCACGCGCGGCTTGCCCTCCGTGATCGTCCCCGTCTTGTCGAGTACGACGAAGTCCGCCTTGCCCGTCGTCTCAAGCGCCGCCGCCGTCTTGAAGAGGATGCCGTTCTTCGCACCCTTGCCGCTGCCGACCATGATGGCGACCGGCGTCGCAAGCCCCAAGGCGCACGGGCAGCTGATGACGAGTACGCTGACGGCGCGAGCGAGCGCAAAACTCGCCGTCTCACCCAAAAGCAGCCAAAGAACGCCCGTGATGATCGCCAAGAGGATGACAACAGGCACAAACACCCCCGACACCCTGTCGGCGAGCTTCGAAATCTCCGCCTTGGAAGCAGCGGCATTCTGCACCATCTCGATGATCTGCTGCAGCGTCGTATCCTCGCCGACGCGACGCGCCTCGCAGGTCAAAGCGCCGTTCTGATTGATCGTGGCGGCGCTCACGAGACTGCCCGGCGCCTTGTCCACAGGCAGGCTCTCGCCCGTCAAAGCCGCCTCGTTGACGGCGCTCTCACCTTCGAGCACCTTGCCGTCCACGGGGAAACTCTCGCCCGGCAGCACGAGAAAGACGTCGCCGACGGCGACCTCCGACGCAGCGACGACGACTTCCTTACCATCCTTCACGAGCCGCGCCGTCTTGGGCGCGAGATCCATGAGTCCCTTAATGGCGTTCGTCGTCTTGCCCTTGCTGCGGCTTTCCAGCCACTTCCCTATCGTGATGAGCGTCACGATCATCGCAGACGTCTCAAAGTAGAAGTCCATGCCGCCCGCCGCGACGCTCTGCCAGTCTCCGGCACGCGCCGCGATAAGCATGGCGAAGAGATTGCCCGTACTGTAGACAAAGCCCGCCGCACTGCCGAGCGCTACGAGCGTATCCATATTCACGCCGCCTGAAAAAACATGGCGAAAGCCGTTGATGAAAAATTTCTGATTGACGATCATGACAGCCGCCGCAAAAAGAAGCTCATAAAGCCCGACGACGAGCGCATTGTCCTCCATCACCTGCGGGATGGGAAGAGCAAGAAGCATGTGTCCCATCGAAACGTAAAGAAGCGGCAAAAGAAGCGCGAGCGACACGAGGAAACGGCGCAGGATCTTTGGCGTCTCATGATCCTCAAGCGCCTCTCGCTCTTCTCGCATATCCTTCGCCCGCTCTGCTCTCTTGTCGGCAGCAAGACTCGCGCCGTACCCCGCCTTCTCGACGGCGGCGCAGATTGCCTCCGACGTCAGAGGCGCATCGTAGCTCACGAGCATCGAATTCGTCAGAAGGTTTACGGACACTTCATAGACGCCCGCCAGGCGGCTGACCGCCTTATCGACACGTGCACTGCATGCCGCGCATGACATGCCCGTGATCTGATACTTTTCATTTTGTGTCATAAGAAAAACACCTCCACACTTCCTATGACTGTTTGAAACAGGATATACGTCAAAGCGACATTTGTCAAGAACAACTTTCAAATAAGCGCACAAAAGCCCCCGAGCGGGAATTCCCATCGGGGGCGATACAGCCATTCACAAAATCGGATATGCCCAAAAGCCGATTATTTCGGATTGTACTCGATGATTTTGATGTTCTTGTGCTCATTCAGATCGACGACCTGATCCTGTGTGATGCGAATGAGCGGATTCGCTGCAAAGTCCTCGGGATAACCGACGAGGATGCCTTGAAGCCCGTTGCTCAATGTGACGGTCGAACCGAGGAACACATGCTTGATGTTGTTGAGGAACGGCATGCAGACGGCGGGATCGAGCTTGCTGAACATGTCCTCGGAAATCTGCGCAATAGCGCTGAACGGCGTCTGCTTCACATAGCCCTCACGCTCCGTCGTGATATTGTCGTAGATGTCCGCAACGGCGATGATGCGCGCATACTCGTGAATATCCTTGCCCGTAAGCCCCGAGGGGAATCCCGATCCGTCCATGCGTTCGTGATGCTGCAACGCCGCGAGACGCACACCCTCAGACGTATCCTTGTTGGCGCTGAGGATATTGAAGCCGTCGCGCGGATGATTGCGGTACGCTTCCAAGTCCTCGCCTTTGAGCGTCTGGATATTCTTCTCCAAGAGACGCTCGGTGAATTTCGTCTTGCCGATGTCGTGCATGAATCCCGCCATAATGATGTCATGCGTCTTTTTCGTCGGAATCCGCATCCACTTGGCAATAACGCCCGCGAGGATGGACACGCGCAGGGAATGGTTATAGACGTCGCTCGCGAGATGGTTCAGCTCGTAGAGGTAGTCGATAGCGCCGCTCTGCTTTGACATAGGCGCGAGATCTCTCTGCACCATCGCCGTCGTGCGTTCAACAGGCACTTCGTCATCCTTGGCAACGGAACTAAAGATGTCCTGCGCCTCGGAAACGACTTCCTTATATTCAGCGACAAAGGCATGGCTGCGCGTCAACGGCTCGCCGACGACGGGCGTCGTCGTGAGTTCAAAGTCGTCCTTGACATAAACCGCAGGTATATTCAAGAATCCCAGACGCGTGATATGCGCCTTCGTCAGAACAGTGTTCTCCGAGAGCACAACGATCATGTTGTCGTTGACGATGGTACGCGCCAAGGTCATTCCGGGATGCAGATCCTCGATGGATACGGCTTTCAAAGCAAACTCCTCCTTTGGGAAACGGCATATATCACATTGCGTTTCTTCCGTACATGAATCGATTCGAAACCTTTCCGAATTCGTCCTCTTCTGTTTAATTCTCTACAAAAGCTGGAAATCCTTTATCGTACGGAAAAAACTCTCGCTTTCTTTTAAGAAACGACTTTTTGCCCATGAATTCCCAAAAAAGGGCAAAGCACAGGCACAAACGGCTCGTCCATATTCCTGTAAGGGCGGCGCACACATCCCTTCGCATAATCGCTGCCTGCCCTGCACATATCGTCCTTCACGGCAAAACTCTATCCTGCCGACGCGCCTAACGAATGAATTGGTCGATCGCCTTGTTCAGCTTATTCAGCGCTTCTTGATCGCCATGCTCGACGGCATCGACGATGCAGTGCTCCAAATGATCTTTCAAAATGACTTTTCCCACGCCAAGGATAGCTGCGTTGACCGCCGAGAGTTGGATGAGAACATCGGCGCAGTCGCGCCCGTCCTCGATCATCTTCTTCGTCGATTCGAGATGTCCGATCAGTCGTGACATGCGGTTGAGCACCGCTTTCGTCTGCGTATGCGGATGGACGTGCGGATGCGGATGTGCGTGCATCTCACACACCGTCCTTTTCCCTGCACGCCAATCCAACCGCATCGACATACGGCTTGATGTCGATGACGGCGCTGCCATCCAAAGCATCGAGATGCTGCACGAAAAGCCGCCTGCCCTCGCGGCGCAGAAGTTTTACCGTGCAGAGCGACAAGGGGTTCGGCCGATGCGGCGCACGGCAGGCGAACACACCGCAGGAACGCGTACCGCTCGGCGGCGTCGTCACGAGACGGTCGCGCTCGGCGAGATGCGCCCAGTAGAGCACCGTGAGCCACTCATGCTCTTCGACATGCTCCAACGCGGGCGCATACGCCTCGTCTATCTCGATGACGGACTCTTCCTCGCTGAAAAAACCCTGGCGCGGTATCTGCTGCAAACTCTGATAGGGGCTATGCACCATACCGATACGATTTAACTCCACAAGAATGCCTCCTTCCGCCGTCACTCGATCTTGAGCGTCAGCTTCTCTCCGTTGATGTTCCATGCCTTGCCCGTCACATTATCGTCATAGGAAATCGCGTCGGCGAGCGTGATGCGCTTGATGTACTCCTCGTTCTTCGCCATGAGCGCTGCGATCTTCTCGTTGCCTCCCGCCGTGATCTTGATGTGGTCGGTGACCTCGAAGCCGTTCTCCTTGCGCATCGTCTGCACCTTGCTGACGATCTCGCGCACGAAGCCTTCCTCGATGAGCGCGGGGCTCAAGGTCGTCTCCAAAGCGATCGTGACCGCGCCGTAGCGCTCCGTGACGAAGCCTTCCGTCTGCGCCATCGACACCTCGACGTCTTCGGCTTCCAGCACGACTTCACCCGAAGGAAGCGCCAGCTTCAGCTTGCCCGTGCGGTCAAGTTCGTCCTTCGCCTCGTGCCCGTTGACCTTCGCGAGAGCCGCCTTGACCTCGCCGATCCTCTTCCCGACCTTCGGGCCCAAGACCTTGAACTGCGGTTTGAAGCTGTAGCTCAAGAACTCTTCCATGTCGCTCTTAAAGACGACCTCTTTGACATTCAGCTCGCTCTCGACGATCTCGCGGAAGAAATCGTCGAGCGCGTGCGCCGCCTTGACGAACATCCTGCCGATGGGCTGGCGATTCTTGATGTTCGCAGCATTTCGCGCCGCACGCCCCAAGACGACGATCTCAAGGACGATCTCCATGTTGTCCTCAAGCGATGCGTCAATATAGTCTTCGCGTACGACAGGGAAATCGCAAAGATGGACGCTCTCGGGTGCCGTCTGATCAATGCTGCAGACGATGTTTTGATAGATCGCCTCTGTCATGAAGGGGATCATCGGCGCAGCGGCCTTTACCGTCGTCACAAGAGCCGTGTAAAGCGTCATATAGGCGTTGACCTTATCGCTGCCATCGCCCTTCGCCCAGAAGCGCTCACGGCTGCGGCGCACATACCAGTTGCTCAGTTCATCGACAAATCCCTGCAAAGCCTTCGCGGCTTCCGTGACCTTGTAGGCGGCGAGGTTTTCATCGACCGCCTTGACCATCGTGTTAAGACGCGACAGGATCCATTTGTCCATGACGGCGAGCTTTTCGTAGTCGAGCGCATGATCGAGCGGGTTGAAGTTGTCAATGTTGGCATAGAGCACATAGAACGCATACGTGTTCCACAGCGTGCCCATGAACTTTCGCTGCCCTTCCTGCACCGCGCCGTCGTGGTAACGGTTCGGCAGCCACGGTGCGCTGTTCTCATAAAAGTACCAGCGAATCGCATCCGCACCGTGCTTTCTAAGCGCGTCCATCGGGTCGACAGCGTTGCCCTTCGACTTCGACATCTTACGCCCGTTCTCGTCCTGCACATGACCGAGGACGATGACATTCTTATACGGCGCTTTATGAAAGAGCAGCGTCGAGATGGCGATGAGCGAATAGAACCAGCCGCGCGTCTGATCGACCGCCTCGGAGATGAAGTCTGCCGGGAAGCGGCGCTCGAAAATCTCCTTGTTTTCAAACGGATAATGCCACTGCGCAAACGGCATCGAGCCGGAATCAAACCAGCAGTCGATGACCTCGGGCACGCGGTGCATCTCTTCGCCGCACTCGGCGCAGCGGATCGTCACGGCATCGACATACGGACGATGCAGCTCCAGCTCGTCGGGGCAGTTCTCCGACAACGATTTAAGCTCCTCGATCGAACCGATCGAATGCTGATGACCGCAGCTGCACTCCCAGATATTGAGCGGCGTTCCCCAATAGCGGTTGCGGCTGATGCCCCAATCCTGCACATGCTCCAGCCAGTCGCCGAAGCGTCCCTTGCCGATGCTCTCGGGAATCCAGTTGACCGTGTCATTGTTCGCAATCAGCTCGTCACGCACCGCCGTCATCTTGATGAACCACGACTCACGCGCATAATAAACGAGCGGCGTGTCGCAGCGCCAGCAATGCGGATAGCTGTGCTCGAAAACGGGCGCCTTGAAGAGCAGCCCCTTCTCCTTCAAATCCTTCAAGATCAGCGGATCGGCGTCCTTGACAAAGACGCCCGGCCAGTCCGTGTCCTCCGTCATTTCGCCCTTCGCATCAACGAACTGCACGAAAGGCATGTCGTACTTGCGGCACACGCGATTATCGTCCTCGCCGAACGCCGGCGCCGTATGGACGATGCCCGTGCCGTCGGACGTCGTGACGTAGTCGTCGCAGATGACGAAAAACGCCTTTTTCTTAATTTTCCCCTCGGCATACGGATAGAGCGGCTCATAGTCGCGGTACTCCAGCTCCTTGCCCTTCATGCGTGCGAGGACTTCGCGCTCGCCCTCGACGCCGTCAAAGACCGTATGGACAAGCGCTTCCGCGAGATAGTAGACCGCATCGCCGACGCGCAGCTTCACATAATCCACCTCGGGATTGACGCAGAGACCGAGATTCGACGGCAGCGTCCACGGCGTCGTCGTCCACGCGAGAAAGTATGCGTCCTCGCCCTTCGCCTTGAACTTCACCAGGGCAGAGCGTTCCTTGACATCCTTGTAGCCCTGCGCGACCTCATGCGAAGAAAGCGGCGTACCGCAGCGCGGGCAGTAAGGCACGACCTTGTGACCCTTGTAGAGAAGGCCGCGCTTCCAGATCTCCTTGAGCGCCCACCATTCCGACTCGATGAAATCGTTCTCATAGGTGATGTACGGATGTTCCATATCCGCCCAAAAACCGACGACGTCGGAGAACTCCTCCCACATGCCCTTGTACTTCCAGACAGATTCACGGCACTTCTTGATGAAAGGCTCCATACCGTACTTCTCGATCTGATCCTTGCCGTCGAGCCCGAGCGCCTTCTCCACCTCAAGCTCCACCGGCAGACCGTGCGTATCCCAGCCCGCCTTCCGGAGGACGCACTTTCCCTTCATCGACTGATAGCGCGGCAGCATGTCTTTGATGACGCGCGTCAGCACATGACCGATGTGCGGCTTGCCGTTCGCCGTCGGCGGTCCGTCGTAGAACGTGAAATTCTCCTTGCCCGCACGCTGGTCGATCGCTTTTTGCGCGATGTCGTGCGATTTCCAGAAGTCTTCGACCTCCTTCTCTCGCTCGACACAATTCAACGTCGTGTCTACCTTCTTATACAGCAAGATTTTCCCTCCTAAAATATCGTACAACGTACAGGAAAGCGGCGCAGCGCCATGCGATACATGCTTCATAGAAAAAACCTTCATCCCGAAACAGGATGAAGGCAAACTTTCCTGCCAGTTTTCTTCAGCATTTCATATCTCTTTTTCCATTCCTAATAATAACGCAAAACAACAAAAAAGCCAAGTGTTATCTTCCGAGAAATCTGCGTGGAAGATTTCTCGTATTTTATATATCATCAGCAGGAAAATAGAATCTAATCTCGTAATAAGAATATAGGTGAATACGACTCAATTTCCTTATATTTGTATTCAACATGACAGTACCGCCATGAACACTTGGGAAGTTGAACGAAAGATGATCCTTTTGCAAATATGCAAAAGGCAGCAA
>NZ_JBQNBV010000082.1:0-9549 GCF_052169755.1 Selenomonas sp.
CGGAGTCCGCGCCCGTATCCCTTTTTGCCGTCGCCGAAGCATGCCGCGTGGCGAAGCGGCGCGTCGTCCTGAAGGAAAACAGCCGCAGTCTGGAATTTGCCCGCTTGGGCTTTTCAAAGATTGCCGGAGGGAAATACAGTCCCGTTCATTATGGTGTGATTGATGTTTGCCGCTCGTAAATCTGCCGTGGCACTTCCGTTTCTTTTCTTCTCGCGATTCTTGTGCTATGATAGGGGGGAGCTTTCAGAAGCATGGAAAGCTCCCGCAGTGCGAAGCTCGACTGCTTGCGAGAGCGGATGGTATCAGAAAATAACATTTGGAGGAAATGAGGCATGTCGTTGTTGGAGATAAAGAAAGCGGGAGCGCCGGTTTTGAAGGAAATTTGCGCTCCTGTGGAGCGTGTCGATGCGAAGCTCAGAAAGCTGCTCGACGATATGGCGGAGACGATGTACGAAGCGAACGGCATCGGCATCGCTGCGCCGCAGGTGGGCGAATCGCTGCGCATGGTCGTCATTGATATAGGCGATGGACTCATCGAGCTTGTCAATCCTAAGATTACTTTTCGAGAGGGAATCGAGACGGATTCGGAAGGCTGCTTGAGCGTGCCGGGGATTTTCGGTGAAGTGGAACGTGCGGCGAAAGTCAAGGTCGAGTTCCTTGACCGACGTGGCAAGCGTAAGCATATCACGGCGAAGGGGCTTCTGGCGCGCTGCATCCAGCATGAACTCGATCATTTGGAAGGCGTGCTGTTCATCGACGTAGCGACGAGTCTGCGTAAAGAAGAGGAAGAAAAGTCATGAAAAAAGCTCGTGTGATCTTCATGGGAACTCCGGACTTCGCCGTACCCTGCCTCGCGCGTCTCGCGGAGATCGCCGACGTCATCGCTGTCGTGACGCAGCCGGATAAGCCCAAGGGGCGCGGACAAAAGCTATTGCCGCCGCCCGTCAAACAGTTTGCCCAGGCGCATGGCATCGCCGTCTATCAGCCGATGCGCGTCAAAGCGCCGGAGTTTGTTGATGTATTGCGGGAGCTTTCCCCCGAACTCATCGTTGTCGTCGCTTTCGGACAAATTCTGTCGAAAGATATTTTGCAGCTGCCGCCTTTGGGCTGCATCAATGTCCACGCGTCGCTTCTGCCGCGTTATCGCGGCGCAGCGCCGATGCAGTGGGCGATCATGCGCGGTGAAAAGGAAACGGGCGTCACGACGATGTTCATGGACGAGGGACTCGATACAGGTGATATGCTTTTGACGGCAAGCCTGCCGATCACAGAGACGATGACGGCGGCTGAACTGCATGATGAGATGATGCTGCTCGGCGCCGATGTCTTGGAAAAGACTCTCTGTGCGCTTTTTCAAGGGACGCTCAAGCGCGTACCGCAGGCGGATGCGCGCTCTACCTACGCGCCGCTTCTTGCTAAGGAAATGGGGCGCATCGACTGGCGAAAATCCGCGCGTGAGATCCATGATCTCGTGCGCGGTCTGAATTCATGGCCGGGCGCTTATAGTATGCTGGCTGGACAGAAGTTCAAGATCTGGCGCACGCGCGTAGCGGAGGGCACGGCAAATCCCGGAGAGATCATTTCCGTGACGAAAAAAGGGTTGCTCGTCGGTACGGGCGAAGGACTGTTGGAAATCTTGGAGCTGCAGGCGCCGAGTAAGAAGAAGATGGCGGCAGGCGACTATATGCGCGGTCACGGGCTTCTTTTGCCTGTATGCTTCGATATAGGTTGATGCTTGTATCACCCGAGAAAGGAGGGGGTGTTTTGACAAATGCGATACCGGGGCTTGAGCGCCCGCACAAGAGGCTTTTCATGGCGCTTTTGTCCCTGAGTTTCCTTTGCATGACCTTCCTCGCCTATGCGGTTTGGCGCGTGAGCTACCTTGGTCTGCTTGAAATCAATGCGTACCTTCCTCTCGTGTTGGGCGTTTTTTTTGCAAGCGTCGTCTTTCTTACGGGTTTTGGTATATTGAGCATGGTTGGAGCGATTCTCGGTCTGCCTTTTCTTCATATTTTTCAGAAGCAGTCGTACACCTTGATCAATTTGCTTTTTCCTGTCGCCATCGTGATCGGCAAAGTGTTTGGCTTCAACCGTCGGCGCATCGAGCGCTCTTTTATCGAGGTCAGCAACCAGATCATCCACCATCGCGGCATCAAGGTACATGCGCATGAACTGCTCGTCGTCACGCCGCATTGTTTGCAGCTGGCGACATGTCCGCACAAGATCACGCGCGACCCGCACAACTGCAAGCGATGCGGCGGCTGCGACGTCGGCGCTCTCGTGAATCTTGCCGATGAGATGGGCTTCCATTTCTTCATTGTGACGGGCGGCACGCTCGCGCGCCAGACGGTCAAGAAGATTCGCCCGAAGGCGGTCATGGCGATCGCCTGTGAGCGCGATCTGACGAGCGGCATTCAAGACGTCTATCCGCTGCCGGCGGTCGGTGTGCTGAATATTCGCCCCAACGGTCCGTGCTTCAATACGCATGTCGATATAGAGAAGGTGCGCGAGGAGATCAAGAAATTCTTGCTTGACGACGATGCAGAGAAGAAGGAGAAGGATGTGCCTGAAGACGAAGGGGATAGGCAAAAATGAGGAGGAGCTATGGACAAGGCGCGGGAGACGGCGCTCAAGGCGCTTCATGAAGTGAATGAAAAGGGCGCTTATGCCAATGTGGCATTGGCGCGGTCTTTGCGTGCCGTGAAACTCTCCGAAGTGGACCGCCGCTTTGCAACGGAACTGGTCTACGGCGCGGTGAAGGCGGGCGGTACGCTCGATTGGATGCTGCGGCGTTACTTGAACCGTCCGCTTTCCAAGATCCCGCCTATGGTGCGGGATATTTTGCGTTTGGGCATATACCAGCTTTTCTTCCTTGCGCGCGTGCCTGCCTCCGCCGCCTGCAATACGGCGGTGGAGATGACGAAGCGCTGCAGCCATGCGGGTACGGTGAAGTTTGTCAACGCCGTTCTGCGCACGGCGGCTCGTGAACCCGAGAAGGCGGCATTCCCGATGGGCAAGGCGCATGAAGCGGAAAATCTCGCCCTGTCCCTGCAGCATCCCGAGTGGCTCGTGCGGCGTTGGATCGAGCAGTTCGGCTATGAAGAGGCAAGGGCGCTCTGTGCATTTGATAATGCACAGGCGGTGCTTTCGCTTCGCACGAACACCTTAAAGATTACGCGGGATAAGCTCATCGAACGGCTCTCGCAAGAGGGCGTGGAGGCGGAGGCTTCCGCTTGGGCGCCGGAAGGCGTCTTGTGCCGCCGTCACGGTGCGCTCGATGATTTGCCGTCTCTGCAGCAGGGGCTTTTTCAAGTGCAGGATGAAAGTTCCATGCTCGTTGCGCATGTTCTCGCGCCCGAGCCGGGCGAATTTGTCCTCGATGTTTGCAGTGCGCCGGGCGGCAAGACGACGCATATCGCCGCCCTCATGGAAGATCAGGGGCGCATCGTCGCGCTCGACGTTCACGCGCATAAGATCGAGCGCATCGCGGAAAACTGTGAGCGGCTCGGCATAACATCGGTGCAGCCGCTGCTCTTAGATGCGCGGGAAGCGGGCGCACGCTTTTCCTGCCAAGCTGACCGCGTGCTTGTTGATGCGCCATGCTCCGGTCTCGGTGTGCTGCGGCGCAGACCCGACGCACGCTGGCGAAAGACGCCCGAAGAGATCGCCGCTCTCGTGCCCCTGCAGCGCGACATTCTCAGGTCTGCCGCTGCGGCTATAAAGCGCGGCGGCGTGCTCGTCTACAGCACATGTACGATCGAGCGTGAGGAAAATGAAGCCGTCATCGAAGACTTCCTTTCGCAGCATGAGGACTTCATTTTGGAAAACACCGGCGATTTCCTGCCTTTGCAAAAACGCACACAGAAGATGATTCAGCTCTATCCGCAGCGCGACGGTACGGATGGCTTCTTCATCGCGCGTCTTTTAAGAAGGTGAGCGCATGAAGAGTATTTTTGGCATGACGCTTGAGGAGATGCAGGCGGAATTTTCTGCCCAAAATCTCGAAAAATATCGTGCGAAGCAGGTGGCAGAGTGGCTCTACAAGAAGTTTGCGAAGAGCTTTTCGGATATGACGAATCTGCCGAAAGACCTGCGTGCTGCTCTCGGCGCGAAGTATCGAATCGAAAAGCCGACGCTGCGCACACGTCTTGACAGCGCAGACGGCAGGACGAGCAAATTCCTGCTGGTCTTTCCCGATGGGGCTTCGGTAGAATCTGTACTCATGCGCCAACCGTACGGCAACAGTATATGTATCTCGACCCAGGCGGGCTGCAATATGGGATGCGCTTTCTGCGCCTCTACGCTGCACGGGCTGGCGCGCAACTTGACGGCGGGGGAAATGCTCGCCGAAGTGCTCTTCATAGAGGAAATGCTGTCAAAAGAAGGCGAAAAGGTCGATACTATGGTCTTGATGGGATCGGGCGAACCTTTGATGAACTATGATAATGTCGTATGCTTTCTTCGTCTTTTGCATGAGAAATACGTACTGAACATGGGCTATCGCAATATCACGCTGTCCACATCGGGCATCGTTCCTGCAATCGACGATCTTGCGGAAGAAGGTATGCCCATCACGCTGTCCATCTCGCTTCATGCGCCGCGCGAAGAGCTTCGCACCGATCTCATGCCGATCAATCGCAAGTATCCGTTGGCGGACGTTGTGGCGGCAGGTCGGCGCTATGCAGAGAAAACGGGACGGCGCGTCACATACGAGTACATTTTGATCCGTGATCTGAATGACGGCGAGCGTGAGGCGAGGGAATTGGCGAAGCTGCTCAAGGGACAGACCGCAAGCGTCAACCTCATTCCTGTCAATCCCGTGCCTGAACGCGGCTTTGAGCGACCGACAGACGAGAGTGTGGCGTCATTTTGCAGCATCCTTGCGCATCAGCGCATCACCGCTACGGTTCGCCGCGAAATGGGAAGCGATATACAGGCGGCATGTGGGCAACTGCGCAGCCGCCACATGTCCGCCGAGGAAAAGCTGCAATAGATTGTGAGGTGTTTCATGGCTTTTACAAAATGGGAAGCGTTTTTGGAGAATCATATCGAAGGATTCTTTAACAAGAAATTCGGCAGCGCCCTCGAACCTGTCGAGGTGGAGAAAAAACTTGAAAAAGAAATGGCAAATGCAAAGAAGCGCGACAAGAAGAGCAGGCAGGAATGGATTTTGCCAAATCAATATACAATTTTGATGAATGAAGAAGATTGTCACCATCTTTCCTCACAGCGTTTTCTCGATGAGCTTCATGTGCTGGCTGAAAAAAAGGTCATTTTGCTTGACTGCTTTATGGATGGCGGACTGACGATTGCCCTTGAGAAAGATACGTCGCTCTCCCTTGGCCTATGCCGTGTGAAATCTGCCTTTTCCGATATGGTGCAGCGCGTGGCGCAGGCGGTGGAAGAGCAGCATACGATCGTACTGCAGCGGCCGTCGTTTCAGCCGCCGCTCAATTTGCCGACGGAGTATCAGATTGCTTCACTCACGGTTTCAGAGGGTGCGGATAGGGATTCCTACCTTGTATTCGGCGAGAAAAAAATCTTTCTCGGCAGACGTGATCGCAGCGATTTTATACTGACGGATCCCAATGCCTCGCGTGTTCATGCGTCCATTCGCTATGAGCGTCATCGTCATTTTTTGCAGGATGAACAGAGCACGAACGGCACGCTTCTCAATGGGCGTCCTGTGATGGAGGCATGGCTGCGGCATGGCGATGAAATCCAAATCGGGAGTTCCGTTTTGCGTTACGAGGTGATATGATTGCCGGGGTCAGATTTTTTGCTGCGCGTTTTGAGCGTAGTTTTTCAATACGGCATTTTGCTGCTGCTTTTTCGTTTCATTGCACATCTTGCACAAGCGATGTTTCGAGATGCCAAGGATTTGCGCGAAGAAATGAAACCGCGTGAGATTCTGCCCAATGAAGCTGTGCTGCATGTCGTGGAAGCGGGCGATGAAAGTCTTTCGGGCAAGCGATTTGCTTTTACCGAGGGGATAACCATCGGGCGCAGCGCCGAGAGCGATATTTGTATAACCGATTCGTTTGTGTCGCATCGTCATGCCGTCGTACATCTTGTGAACAATCAATATGTCATCGAAGACATGGGCAGCATGAACCATACATATCTGAACGATACTGTCTTGCAGGGAAAGGCATACTTGAAGCCGGGAGATCTCATACGCATCGGCTTCGTTACACTGAGGTTTGAGAGGTGATTTTTTTGAAAGTCTCAAGAGCGACTGACCGAGGCAGGGTGCGAGAGATCAATGAGGACGCGTGCGCTTTCATACCGCCCGATACATACGTCGTAGCCGACGGCATGGGCGGCTATGCGGCAGGCGAGGTGGCGAGCGCGATGCTCATTGATTCTTTTCGAGAGAGTTTTTCCGATGCAGGACGGGAACGCAGTGAAGAATCCCTGCGTCATGTCGTACAGGCGGCGAATCGCAGAATCTTGCGGGAGGCGGCGGCGAATGCGGCGCAAAACGGCATGGGGACGACGGTTGTAGCCCTGCAGTGTGCCGATGGTACGGCATACTGGGCGCATGTGGGAGACAGTCGCCTGTATCTCCTGCGTGCGGGGGAGCTCAAGTGTCTTACGCACGACCATTCCTTCGTGCAGGATCTTCTGGATCAAGGATCCATTACGAAAGAAGAAGCGGAACGTCATCCGAAAAAAAATCTTTTGACGCGTGCAGTCGGCGTGGAGGAAAATCTTACGGTTGATACGGGAAGGTTTATCATCGAAGCAGGCGATGTGTTTCTCCTCTGCTCGGACGGATTGACGAATATGGTCAAAGAAGCGGCTATATGTGAGACTTTGCAGGGAGAGTCCGCAGACAAGGCGCGCCGACTCGTTGAGCTGGCACTTTCGGCGGGTGGTTTTGACAATATCACGGCGATTGTTGTGGAATGCGATGAAAGAGCATAGCGGGTATTTGCTTCTGGCTCCGCTCGGCATCCTGCTGCTGGGTGTGGGCGTGCTGCTTTTGCAGCGCATCGTGCCGCTGAGTGATTCCCTGCTCTTGTGGGGCGGCGCCGTTATCGTAAGTACGATTTTGGTATACGTCGCTTTGAGCAGACGCCATGCGGGGACGGATCGAACGCTTTTTCCGGCGGCAATGCTGCTTGCGAGTCTTGGCGTCGTCATGATTGGACGCTTGAAGCCTGCGCTCTTTTTGACGCAGATGCGCTGGCTGCTCCTCGGCGTCCTTGTCTATCTTGCCGTCGTATTCTGCGGCAGGAGGATTCTGCGTCTGCTTTCTTATCCCTATATACTCGGTATTTTCTGTTTGCTGCTCCTTTGCTCGGCGCTCTTTTTCGGCACGGAGATCGGCGGCAGCCGCAATTGGATCGTATTCGGCTCGTTTGCCGTACAGCCATCGGAGTTCGGTAAAATCGTCATCATTATGTTTCTTGCCGCCTATTTGACAGAGCATCGAGAAGTCTTGATATTGCCGCGTCATAAGGTGCTTTGGCTGAAGCTGCCTGTACTTCGCTTTATTGCGCCGCTCCTCTGTATATGGGGCGTCGCCGTTTTGATGTTTGTGGTGCAGCGCGATCTCGGTTCCGCCTTGCTCTTTTTTGGCATAGCGGTGCTCATGACATATATGGCTACGGGGAGAAAGTCGTATGTTGCCCTTGCCTTCGCCGTTTTTTTCGGGGCGGCTGTAATCAGTTATTTCATGTTTTCGCATGTGCGCGTGCGGTTCCATATTTGGCTTGATCCGTGGGCGGATCCTTCGGGCAGCGCATATCAAGTCGTGCAGTCGCTCTTTGCGTTTGGCTCGGGCGGCGTTTGGGGCGCGGGCTTTGCGCACGGACATCCGACATTGATCCCCGAGGTGCATACGGATTTTATTTTTGCGGCGATTGCGGAAGAATTGGGGCTTTTGGGGGCCATTGGCGTCATGCTTGTTTTTGCGCTGTTTTTTTACCGCAGCATACGCATCGCTCTCGCCTGCCGCGAGGGACAAAATATGCTGCTTGCCGCCGGTATTGCGGTCGTGTTTTTCCTGCAAGCCTTCATCATCATCGCGGGCGTGACGAAGTTCTTGCCGCTGACGGGCATAACTTTGCCTTTTGTGAGTTACGGAGGCAGTTCCATGATATCGAGCTTTATCTTACTCGGTATTTTGACTGTGCTTTCTAAAAAGGAGAATCGCCATGATTGAGCGAAATAATACGAAGTATATCCTGCGCTCTGCTGTATTTCTCCTGTTGCTGTTTTCCGGCTTGGCTCTTTACGTCGTTTATTTACAGGTCTGGAAAGCGGATTGGCTTTCGGAGCATCCGCTGAACCGCCGTGCGGCAGTCGCTGAGGATAGCGTGCAGCGCGGCAGTATCCTGGATCGAAAAGGCGAAGCCTTGGCGCTCAGTCCGACAGCGGGGGAACGGCGTTATCCCTACGGGAAAATCATGGCTCCTGTCACGGGCTATCTTGATGATACGATTGGCAGCACAGGCATCGAAGCCTATAAGGGGGCGGAGCTTTCTGGCAGTAGCCGTCTCTTGGGGCGCTTAGGGCCGCTTGCGCAGCTTTTTTCTTCTGCGCACGGCGATGACGTCTATCTTACGATTGACGCCGAGCTGCAGGAAACGGCATACGAGGCGCTCGGGGAGCGGCGCGGCGCCGTCGTCATGCTCGATGCGAAGAGCGGTGCAGTGCTTGTACTCGTATCGCGTCCTTCCTTCGATCCGACAGATGTGCAGTCGAGATGGAGCAGTCTGCGTCAGGATGAGGCAAGTCCTCTGCTGAATCGCGCCTTGCAGGGACTCTACCCGCCGGGTTCGACGATCAAGCCGTTGATCCTCGATGCGGCGTTGGAAAATGAAGTTACAGACTTGAAGGAAATATTTACCTGCACCGGAGCGCTCGAAGTGGGCGATTCGGTCATTCATGAAAGCCACGGCGCGGTGCATGGCAGACTCGATGTGGAGCACGCTTTGATCGAATCATGCAATACGACGTTTGGCACGCTCGCTTTGCGCCTTGGCGGCAAGCGTTTGGCAGATGCTTTTCGGCGATTTGGTTTTGAAGAAACCGTACAGGGTGATTTGGAAGAAGCGGCGGCGCATCTTCCAAACTTTGACGCGCTCGGTCAAGGCGATACGGCGCAGGTTGGCATCGGACAGAGCACTCTTCTCGTCACGCCGCTGCACATGGCGCTGCTTGCCGCAGCGTTTGTCAACGACGGCGTCGTCATGAAGCCGTATCTGGTGGAGCGCGTTGTGACGCCCGGCGGCATTACGCTGGAAAAGCATACGAGTGAAAAATGGTTCGAGGCTACGACAGCCGCCCGTGCATCCTTGATTCATGGTTTTATGGAAGAGGTTGTTCGAGAGGGCACGGGAAGGGCGGCGGAGATAATAGGCGCTCGTGTGGCGGGGAAAACAGGTACAGCGGAAAATGCGGGCAAAGATCATGCGTGGTTCATTGGCTCGGCAGAAGTAAACGGCCGCAAGGTGGCGTATGCCATCATCGTAGAAAACAGCGGGGGAGGCGGTGCGGAAGCCGCACCGATCGCAGGGAAGCTGATTAAGAGATTGC
>NZ_JBQNBV010000083.1:0-9360 GCF_052169755.1 Selenomonas sp.
CACTGCAGCGCACATTGTCAAGGCGGAAAATCTCGACAGCTTCCTTTGGCAGTATCGCAAGCAGTCAAAAAGCCCCGCCTGCGCGTCCTCTCTTTCGAGAAGCGCTCAAGCGGGGCTTTTCTCGTCGTCCCACACAACCATCAAAAGCCCTCCACCATCCTGCCGCACGTCTCAACACCTGCCGCCGCACGTCTGCCCTCTGCAGAGATCTCCACCGCATAAGCATCCGACTCTGTGCCGCGAAGCGGCTTTCTTTCTTCCGCTGTCTCCTGCTTCTTCTCGCGCCGCGCCGTCTCCTCAAAGAAGTGAATCGGCGCCAGCGGTTTCACACGATGCAGCCGTTCCACATGGACATCCATCGCAAAAACCTCCTTCCATGAATCTGCGCCCTTCGGGCTTGACCTCTTGGGGTTTCATGGTAAAGACAATCGACGGAATTCATCAATGCTTCTTCTACTTTTATTATATCGAATATTCAGCTTTTTGTTAAGTATTTTTATTCCCTTTCGAGCAAGCGGTCTGCTTATCCATCCAAAACACAGCGTTGAAACATATCTGCACCGCCGTTTACAGCAGCCCCGTCGTCATCGAAAAAACCAGCCCGACGGAAACACTTCCATCGGGCTGGTTTCTTGACAAAAACTCAGACCTTAAATTTGCCGATCTCGCCGTTCAAATCCATGGCGACATTCGCCAAACCTTCGCTCGCTTCAGCGATATCCTGCAGCGAATGTGTCTGCGTCTCAACGGCGGCATTTCCTTCTTCGCTCGTCGCAGCGTTCTCTTCTGCGAGCGCCGAGAGTCCCTGCACGACTTCCGCGATAGCATGATTCTTCGCGGTAATTTCATCCGTAGACTTATTCATCGTACCCATGACTTCTTCCGTCGTATCGACAGCTTCCGTGATCTTCTGGAATTTCCCCTGTGTCTTTTCGAGGCTGACCTGCGTTTCGGTGAAAAGACGCTTGGAAACTTGCATGGTATTGACGGCTTCCTGCGCCTTCGTCTTGAGACCGACGATGATGGCGCTAATTTCATCGGTGAAGCTCTTCGACTGCTCGGCAAGCGTGCGGATCTCTTCAGCGACGACGGCGAAGCCGCGCCCCGCGTCACCTGCACGAGCCGCCTCGATCGCGGCGTTCAGTGCGAGCAGATTCGTCTGCGCCGAGATCGACTGAATCATCTCGCTGGCTTTTTCAATATCTTCGGCGCTCTTGTTCGTCTCCTCGACGACACGTGCGACATCTTCCGTCGCCTGTGCCGTTTCTTCCGACTTCTTCACGAGATTGCTGAGGATTTCCGCGCCTTCATCTTTTTCACGGCGGATGTTGCCGGTCGCTTGATTGATCCGGTGCAGGATTTCCTTATTTTCGTCCATGAGCACCATGATCTCGTCGATATGCATGGAAGCGTTCTGCGTATCCTGCGCCTGACTCGTCGCGCCGTCGGCAATGTTGTGGATGGCGGACGCGACGTCGCGTGCAGAGTCTGCCGTGGACTGCGCCGTCGCCGTAAGCTCTTCGCTCGTCGCGGCGACAGCCTGAGAGGAGTAGCTGATCTTGTCGATGACCGTGCGCAGGTTGTTCCGAAGCGTGGCGATGCTGCGCGACATCGTGCCGATCTCATCGCCGCGCTCTCTGAGATAAGCGTGCGACTCGTCTGCACGCACGTCGAGATGCGCGAGCTTCTCGATGACAGACGTGATCTCACCCAAGGGCGTAGCGATGCGCTTATGGACGAAGACGCCCATGAATACAAGCAGGATGACGCAGCAGACGAATGCGATGGCGACGGCAGACCAGACCATCTTCTTCGCTGTCGCCGTAAAGACGTCGCGCTCCGTCGTGGAGAACACCATCCATTCCGAATCCACCCCTTCAAGGTGCATGGGGTAGAAACAGTAAACCGAATCGACGCCTGTACTCGGCGACTCACGCTCCATAGTCGTGACCGTACTTTCGTCGAAAGCTTCCGCAATTTCCGCATCCGTCATGGGGAATCGATCATAAAATTTCTTGAGAATCAAGTCCTTTTCCAAGCCATGTGCGATCATGCTGCCCTGACGCGTAAAGACGCCATAATAATTTTCTTCCCGACTGAGCTTTTCGATGCCTTCCTGTATCTCCGTCATACTGATATTCGCACAAACAACGCCGCGAACCCGCCCGTTCACCTCAACAGGCAAAACGTAGCGCGCTGCCAGACGTCCGTTTTGCGTAAAATCGGGCTGTGCAAGGAACGGTCTGCCCGTATTTTTCACAGTCTTGTACCAATCGCTCTGCATGGCATCTTGCACCGTACCGATCTTTCCTTCATAGTCAACGAAAACATTCAATGCCTCTGCTCCCGAAGAACCTTCCAAGATGATCGATGCCGATGTGATGCCCGCGCTTTCTGACATCTCATCGACGAGCATGGCGACGATAGCATCGCGATTATTTTCGGGCGACGCGACAGAGAGCTTGTTTTGCAACTCTCTTTCCATGCGGGCGCTGATTCGCACAGCGCGGCTGTATCGCTGCTCAATCCGATAGGCGATCTGCTTATTCTCCAGCATCGTTTCACGTTTGCCGGCATCGACCAGCGCCTCAAAGCTCATATAGGCGATGAAGCTCGTAACGATGATGAGCATGACGGCTATACCCATGCCCGTCACTGCATTGATTTGAAATCCTATCCCCCCCCCGCGAACATTCGTCTTTCCTTCGATACTCATACAAAATTCCTCCCTCTCCTCTAGGTATACATAACGAACTCTTTCTATAACCATTCTTCTCCAAAAAATTAAAAAATCCTGCTATCTTTTTTATATTCATCAAAGTTTATATTATATTTTATATCTATTTATCGTACATATAATTGTTTATTCTTCTCATGTCTCTTTCCACCGGACGCAAAAAGCTGCCGCATCCGACAAGATGCAGCAGCTTTTCGTTTGCTTTTATTTTCCTTTCGCAAGCACCACGCGGCTCAAGATGAATACGGCAGCCGCGAATACGACAAGACCGAGCATTTCCGCAGTGTCGGCAAAATCAGCGCCGACGAGCGCGAGCGGACTCTCACTGCCGCCGCTCGATACGGAAACGGCGATGAGTCCGGCAAGCGCGACGCCGACGATGGATTCGCCGACAATAAGCCCCGAGGCGAAGAGCGTGCCGCGACGACGCGCCGCCTTGCCCGCTTCCTTGCCGCGGCTCTTCAGCGCCTTATCGAGCAAATAGCCGAGAACCGCGCCAATGACGAGCGGCGTCGGGATGCTCGGCGGCAGATAGATGCCCATGCCGACGGCCAAAGGCGGCAGCGCAAGACTTCTCGTCGTGCGGCGCAGCATGATGTCCACGAGCACGATGGCGACGCCAAGCCCAAGTCCGATATAGATATACTCCCAAGCGAGATTATTCGAGAAGATCCCCTCGGCGATCGTTTTCATGAGCACCGCCTGCGGCGCAGCGAGCGCCTGCGCGGGATCCATGCCTTCGCGCGGCAGGGCGCCGACGAAGCCATACGCTTCATAGAGAAGGTTCAGCACAGGCGCGATGACGAGCGCACCGACGACGCAGCCCAAGAGCAGCGCGACCTGCTGACGCCACGGTGTCGCGCCGACGAGCCAGCCCGTCTTGAGATCCTGCATGTTGTCGTTCGAGATACAAGCGATGGCAAGAATAATCGACGTCGTGAAAATCGCCGTCGCCGTCGCGAATTTCTCACCGCCCGGCAGATCGAAAATGCCGAACGAAGAGCAGAGCGCATACATGACGAGCGAAGCGACGATGATGCCGAGAATGCCGATGCCCGAAATCGGGCTTGAGGACGTGCCGACAAGACCTGCCATGTACGCACAGGCGACAGCGACGAAGAAGCCCATAAACACAGCGACGCCGACGCCGACCAGCGTAAAGGCGAGCACTTGGCTCTCCGGCAGCCCCTCGGGGCTGACAAACGCATAAAAGACGGCGATCAAACCGATGACCGTGAGCAGGAATACAAAGCCGATGCTCTTCGCCGACATATCAATATCCATGCGATGTCTGTCCTTGACCGTTTCAGGCATACGTATGGCGGCGAACGATTCCTTCATGCCCTCGACGACGGGACGTACAAGCGTCATGAGCGTCCAGATCGCGGCGACACCCATCGCGCCCGCACCGATAAGCCGCACACGCTCCTGATAGACGGCGGCGGCAAACTTCTGCATCGTCACGCCGTCGGGCGGCGTACCCGTGATCGTATAAAAAGGCACGAAGCCTGCCCAAGCGATGAGAACGCCGACAAGCATGGCGATCCCGCTCGCGATGCCGATGAGGTAGCCCGCGCCGACCAGAGCGGTAGAGTAGCCGATCGGGAACTGCGTCATGCCGCGCCCAATGGGAATCCAGACGGAAAGCGCACCGGACAGCACTTGAAAGCCGCTGGTGCAGAGCGCGATGATGCCGGCGACGAAGCTGCCCGAGAGGATCTCCTTTAGCCCCGTACCCTCGCTTTTTCCGCCTTCGCCATGCGTATTGACCTTCAAAATCTCCGCCGCCGCAACGCCTTCGGGATACGCAAGGTCGCTGTTGACGACCATGGCACGGCGCAGAGGAATCGTAAAGAGCACGCCCAAGCAGCCGCCGCATGCCGCGACCAGAAGCGTCTGTGTGAACTCGAAGCCGTGCCAGTAGCCGATCATAAGCATCCCCGGAATGATGAAGATGATGGCGGATAATGTACCCGCAGCCGACGCCTGCGTCTGCACCATGTTGTTTTCAAGGATGTTGGAATTCTTTGCCATCTTGAGAACCGCCATCGAGATGACAGCCGCCGGAATGGCGGATGAAAAAGTCAGACCGACCTTCAGACCCAGATAGACGTTTGACGCCGTAAAGATCACCGTCAATACAGCGCCCAAGAGCATACCGCGCACGGTAAGTTCCGGCAGCCGCAGCTCATGCTGCATAAACTCATTGTGTTCATTTTTCATGATATCGCTCCCCGTAATAATTTGCGCCCTATGATACAGGCGGATATATGCCTATCCATTATAGCACAAATTTATAGAACATATAGCAAAATTTATATAAAAATTACAAAATAAATCTAAATGTCCCATTTTCTTCTCAAATAAAAAATCGCCGCGCAATTTGACGCAGCGATTCGTCGTGATATTCACCGGTATCTCATGGATACGGATCTTATTTATCTCCATCGTGAGAACCGCATGGAGCCATCTTCAATTTTTCAAGTAGAGGCTGATTGCCATAGACATGAACATTCCCACGTCTTCACAAGTCTGCTCCGCTTCCCTTTTCACATCATCGATGCGCAGGCAAATCTCTGCCACAGTCTCCGCTCCTCTTCTTTATATAACCTTTGCGCCAACGCCCGCAATCTTCCCCTTCATGACGTCAATCGCCTTCAAGAGCTGCACGTCATCCGCACCGTCCGCCTGCGGCTCGACGGCGACGTCCGGATCAATGCCCGTGCCGTCGATGCTTCTGCCCGACGGCGTATAATACTTGGCGATCGTGAGCTTCAGCGCATCGTCGTCGTAGAGCGGCAGGACGACCTGCACCGAGCCTTTGCCGTACGACTTCTCACCGACGAGCGTCGCCGCCCCCGTATCCTGCAAAGCGCCTGCAAGGATCTCACTCGCCGAAGCGCTGTTGCCGTCGATGAGCACGACGAGCGGATACTTTTCTTCCGCCAGATCCGAATCATACTCCTCGCGCGTGCCGTCGCGCTGCACGACGGAGACGACAGGTCCCTGCGGCACGAGCATGTTGGCGACCTCTACACAGCTCGTCACAAGACCTCCGGGATTTTCGCGCAGATCGATAATCATGCCCTTGACGCCGCTTTCCTCCAGTGCACGATAAGCCTCTTTGAACTCGTCTGCCGTATGTTCCGAGAAGGATGCGATACGGATATAACCGATGCCGTCCGTATCGGGCAGCATCTGCCCCGCGACCGTATGCACCTGAATCATCGCACGCCGCACGATATAATCCTTGTCCTCTTCGCCCGCGCGATGAATTCGCAGCGTCACATCCGTATCCACCGCACCGCGAATGCGCAGCGCGACGCCCTCCGGTTCAATCTCAGTCGTCGGCGTACCATCGACGGCGACGATCTCATCGCCTGTCTTGATGCCCGCCGTCTCACTCGGCGTTCCCTCCATGACGGAAATGACCGTGATCTTGTTGTCCTTGAAGCCCATGACGATGCCGACACCGCCGAAGCTGCCCTCCGTATGCGAGCGCATAAGCTCGTACATCTGCTGGTCGAGATAGATGGAATGCGGATCATCCAGCGTCTTGACCATACCCGCAATAGCGCCGTCGATAAGCTTCGTATAGTCCACATCACGTACATACTGCGTCTCAATAAAACGCAGAGCGCCAAAGAAGCGCATGACGTCCTTCACCTTATGATCGTTGAAGCCCATCAAAGCATAGAAGCCGAACACCGTCGCATTAAACGTCACGAAAGCCGTTGCGACGATGAGCAAAAACATCGTTTTCTTTTTCAAAATATCTGTCACCTCATCCAAGGCAATCCATCAAAGATACCCCATAGGATTGACCGGTTCGCCGTCGACGCGCACCTCAAAGTGGCAGTGCGGTCCCGTGGAATTGCCCGTAGAGCCGCACTCGGCGATCGGCTGCCCCTGCGAGACGCTCTGTCCCTCACTGACGAGCAGCGCTTGATTGTGCCCGTAAAGCGTCGATATACCGCCGCCATGATCGATGATGACGGCGTAGCCGTAGCCCGATATCCAACCCGCATAGGAAACGACGCCGGCGCCCGCCGCATGAATCGTATCGCCGTAATCACCGCCGATGTCAATGCCGGAGTGGAAGCGGCTCGCTCCCGTGATCGGATGCACGCGCCAGCCAAAAGGCGACGTGATCGGCCCGCCAAGCGGCCAGTTGAGAGCGCCGCCCCCCGAGAGCGCCGGAGAAGCAGGCTGATAGCGGCTGTTTCGGATCATCTGCTCGACTTCCTTGGATGCCGCAAGATTTTCGTTGATAATGCGTTCCTGCGTCGCGCGATCCGTTTCCATCTTATCAATGATCGCCTGCTTCGCCGACTGCTTCTTCTCCGCTTCTTTCCTGCGCTCGGCAGCCGATTGAACGAGTTTTTCCTTCGCCGCGCGATCCGTTTCAAGCGCTTTCTGCGACTGTTCGATGGCAGTTTTTTCCGCAAACACGACCTGTACAAGACTATAATCCTGCTCGATGACGCGCTTCAAGAGATCCATGCGCGTGAAAAAATCCTGAAAATCCTTCGCGCCGAAAAGCACGTCGAGATAGCTGATTTGCCCGTTGATATAGATGTCGCGCACGCGCTTGGCAAGCTGACTGCGCTTCTTCGCGAAATCCTTATTCAAGACTTGGAGCTTCTCCTCGTTTTCATCAATGCGCTCCTCTGTCGCGTCAAGCTCCTTTCGGACGTCCTTATACGCCTTCGTCGCTTCGTCCGCCGCCTCGTCAATGGCGCGCTTTTCCTCGGATAAGCCTTCAATCGTAGAGTCGATCTCATCCTTCTTCTTTTGCGCCTGCTCCGCCTTTTCGATATGCGCATCGCGCTGTTCTTCCAAGCTCTCCGCTTGAACGAGCGGCGAAAGCGTCATGAGATAAAGCGCAGAAAAAACCGCAGCCGCCGTTTTCTTTCCCGCATTTTTCCTTGTGGAATCCAAAAACATGAAAAAGCCCCCTAGACCTTGAGGAACCGCTTTAAGGAGATCGTACTGCCCAAGGCGCCGATTCCCATGCCGCTTAAAACCATCACGATGCTGATGAAGTTGACGAACGGGTACTGCGGTATGAGCGGCAAAAACGCCAATGTGCTGTAGACCTTCGCCGTAATCAGTCCGTAGATGCTCCGAAGTGCAATCGACGCCAAAACGCCGCCGAAGAAGCCAAGCACAACGCCCTCCAAGAGAAACGGCCAGCGAATGAACCAATCCGTCGCACCGACGTACTTCATGATGGCGATTTCCTTGCGCCGCGCAAAAACCGTCAGTCGAATCGTGTTCGAGATGATGAAAAGCGTCGCGCCTGCCAAGAGAAGCATGAGTGTAAAGCCGAAGATACGCACGAGCCGTGTCATATCGAAAAGATGCTCGACGACGTCCTGTCCATACTTCACCGACTCGACGCCGCCGAACTTCTCAATCGCCTTTGCAGCCGTCTCCACCATCGTCGGCTGCTTGACCGTGACTTCAAAAGCATTCGGCAAAGGATTCTTTTCATCGAGCGCATCGAGCAGGTACTTTTGATCGCCAAGACGCTCCCGAAGACGCACGATTGCATCCTCACGGCTCACATACTGCACGCTCTCAATGCCCTGCATCTTTTTCAAATCATCCTCAAGATCGTCAATCTCCGAGTCTTTGAGCGTATCTTCCAAGTAGACATTGATCTGCACCTGCGATTCAAGCATCGAAGCCATACGGTTCATATTGAGCACGATGATGAGAAACATGCCGAGTACGAAAAGCGATACGGCGACCGTACTGATGGACGCAAACGACATCCAGTTGTTGCGCTTGATCGAGATGCAGACCTCACGGATGAAATATTCCACCGTCCTAAGCTTCATAGCCGTATCCCCCCTTTGCCTCGTCGCGCACGATGCGGCCGCCCTCGATAGCGATGACGCGCTTCTTCATCGTATCAACGATGTTCTTGTCGTGCGTCGCCATGACGATCGTCGCTCCTGCATCGTTGATGCGGCGGAAGATGTCCATGATCTCCCACGAAGTCTCAGGATCGAGGTTGCCCGTCGGCTCATCGGCGATGATGAGCGCAGGATCGTTGACGATCGCACGCGCAATCGCCACACGCTGCTGCTCGCCGCCCGAAAGCTGTGAAGGGAAGTTCTTCCACTTCTCGCGCAGCCCCACGATATCCAATACGGCGTTGACGCTTCGCTGCATAAGTCGGCGCGGCGCTTCGATGACCTCCATAGCAAAGGCGACGTTTTCATAGACCGTCTTATCGGGCAAAAGGCGGTAGTCTTGAAAGATCACGCCAAGCCCACGCCGCATATACGGCACATCCTTTGCCCTGAGCTTCATCATATCATGCCCGTTGACGCGCAGCTTGCCGCTCGTCGGCAAGATCTCGCGCAGCAGCATACGCACAAACGTCGACTTGCCCGCACCGCTCGCCCCCACGAGAAAAACGAAATCGCCCTTTTCAATCTTGACATTCACATGATCGAGCGCCACCGTGCCGTTATCATAAACCTTGGAAACATCCTTCATATAAATCATGCAACAGATTCCTCCATATTCGATGCCGCTTTTTGGCATTCCTATCTATTATATCACACTTCTCGCATTTTCACTTCTTTAATTATAGCATAGAAATCATC
>NZ_JBQNBV010000084.1:0-8982 GCF_052169755.1 Selenomonas sp.
ATTGTGGATGTCCGTACGGTACCATTCGCTTTATGGCGATGTTTTTTCGGAATCTTCGTTGAGGCTGATGGAGGAAAACAGGAAATGCGCGTGGTTGACGATGTTTTTATCATTTGGGTCGTAGTTTAGGTGAATGAGCCAGGTTCCCGTTTCTGAGGCGAGAACCAGCACGTCGAGAATGGTATCTGCCCCTTCGAGATCCGCACGCATGGTAAGATGCCGAGCGGGATGCGCGTCCTGTACCGTCGACTCATTGCTGAGGATCTTCAGATTCGTTACACGGGAGTTTTCCTGATACGAGCCGATAAAATCGTCGATTGTATTCTTAAGGTCTTGTTCGGCAGGAGGCTGGGTATCCGCGCGGGAAGGAATGTGAAGGACGAGGGCGGACATTGGCAAGGGAGAACCCATATTCAAGAAATGTGCATTGATGAATGTAGTGACTCCGGTAGCGAGTTCATAGGCAGCGAATGGCTCACCGAGGGGCGGCAGCTCCATGACAAGCTGCTCACCGTGGGCGCGCAGGACGACGGGTTCGATTTCGAGCATCGATTCCGGTGTGATGGTCTCGCCCTCGGAAAGCGTGGATAAATCCTTCGGCATTTTGACAATCATCGGATGAGTGTTTTGCTCATTCGTTTCGGCATGCTCGATTGCTCTTGCCAGAGCTGTATCGCCGCCTGCGAAGAGCAGCAGGGCAGAAATGAGTATGTATGCACTGTATCTTAGAATAAACATGGCCAATCCCCCTTTATTTGCGATTATACATTCTATCAAATACGGACGAAAAATGCAACGAGTGAGGGGGAATCGGTTTGACACTGCCACCTCACGGAATTTGACGAAATATGTTATACGACGTATAATCCAAGAAAAGGAGAAAACGAGTATGCTCTGCTGCGCGAGTTGGGTGTGAGTAAGGCATAGACGAGAGGGAGATATCTGCAAAGGGGGTGGAAGCGGCGCTTGGCTTTTGCGATGCGCCGCGAGATTTATGGGGATTTTTCTTATCGCAGGGATTGCTTTTGCCGTCGTGTTTGTTGTTGTGCTTTTAGCCGTATTGGCGCGCGGTTATGTGAAGGCTTCGCCGTCGACGGCACTCATTATTTCCGGCATCAAGAAGCGCCCGCGCATCCTCATCGGGCAGGGCGGCGCACGCATTCCTTTTTTTGAGCGCATGGATTCTCTTTTCCTCGGACAGATTTCTGTGGACATCAAGACGGAGACGCCCGTGCCGACGAACGATTATATCAATGTGAATGTCGATGCTGTCGCCAAGGTCATGGTCGGGCGCGATGAGGAAAGCGTGCAGCTCGCGGCGCGCAATTTCCTGAATTTCTCAGGAGAGCAGATCGCGAAGGATTTGCAGGATTCGCTTGAGGGCAATATGCGGGAAATCATCGGTACGCTGACGCTCGAAGCCATCAATACGGATCGCGACAGTTTCTCCGACCAGGTGGTCAATAAAGCGGCGCAGGATATGAAGAAGCTCGGCATAGAGATCATCTCCTGCAACATTCAAAATGTCACGGACAATAACGGTCTGATCGTCGACCTCGGTGCGGATAATACGGCGCGCATCAAGAAGATGGCGGCTATTTCGCGCGCTGAGGCGGAGCGCGATGTTGCGGTAGCAAAGGCGCAGGCGCAAAAGGAAGCGAACGATGCGCAGGTAGAGGCGGATCTTGAGATTGCCCAGAGGCAGACCGATCTTGCCATCCGGCAGGCGGAGCTTAAGCGGGCGTCCGATATCAAGCGCGCGGAGGCGGATGCAGCCTACGAAATTCAGGCGCAGGAGCAGCAGAAATCCGTTCAGGCCGCTACGGTCAATGCGCAGATCGCGAAGGCGGAGCGTGAGCAGGAGCTGAAGAAGCAGCAGGTGTCCGTGCGTGAGCAGGAGCTTGCGGCGCAGATTCAGAAGCAGGCGGACGCAGAAAAGTATGCCGTCGAGCAGAAGGCGGCGGCCGATCTTGCCAAGCGTCAGCGTGAAGCGGAAGCCGCGCTCTACGAAACGCAGCGCAAGGCGGAGGCAAAGAAGGCTGAGGCGGAGGCCTCGCGCTATGCGGCAGAGCAGGAAGCGGCAGGAATCAAGGCGCAGGGCGAGGCTGAAGCTGCCGCAATCCAGGCGAAAGGCGAGGCGGAAGCCGCTGCGATGGATCGCAAGGCGGAAGCGCTGAAGAAATACGGCAAGGCGGCTATGGCGCAGATGATCGTTGAGATTCTGCCGCAGATCGCTTCGGAAGTGGCAAAGCCGCTTGAGCGCATCGGCAATGTATCCATCATCGGCGGCAGTAGCGCCTCTGCGGTCGAGCCGATGGCAGACAATGTGCCGCTCGTCATGGCGAAGACGTTTCAGACGGTCAAGGCGGCGACGGGCATCGACCTCGCGGACATCGTGCGTGGTGAGAGCTACGAGGCGAAGGTCACGAAGAATGTCAACGTCACGGGGGCGGATGCTGATGCTATAAAGGCGGCTGCCGTCAAGGCGGCGACGATTGCCAATGCGATTCGCGACTAAGGGAGGAAAGAACATGACACGATTCTGGCGGTAATTTTGCCGTCAATCTTGCTTGCATCCGCGCTGCTCCTGCTCCTAGCGATGGGTATGGGGACATTGTTGCGTGCATCTCGCAGGAGGGATCGTCGCCTTGTCGCCTTGAACGCGCTTTATAGTATAGTCAAGGTGGAGCGGTGGACGGGACATGAAAAACGTGAAGCGCAATTATGTTGTTCAAAAAAAGGGCTGTGACAAAATGCGAGAGAATTTTGTCACAGCCCTTTTTGTATGGCTAGCTATATTTTTGCTGCTTTTTGTTTTTTCCTTTGCTTGTCGCGAAGCATTTCGCAGTAGGTGAGATTTTGGCGATGAAATGCTTCGCGTGACATTGTAGATGCGCAGTTTTTTTCGTAATACTCATCAACGCGGCAAAAAGAGGGGCGATGTTCGTAGATGCTGCAAAGATTCGTCTGCTTGTCCAGATGCTTGCAACTGCCGTCGGGTAAGGCAAGCGCTTTCCCAAGCGCTGTTTCGCCGACCAAGGAGCAGCAGGCGGCACATCGTTGACATGGGAAGCGGTCGTCCGAGGTCATGCGTGCTCGTTGCCGTCTGCGGCAGGCGCTGCTTTTGTAGAGGGGGCGAGTATCGGCTCGGGCGTTGATGCCGATGCTGGTGCTGGTGCAGCCTGTTCCTTCGGCGGGTCGATTTCAAAGGCGATCTCGCGCTTCTCGCGCAATTCCTGCACTGCCTGCGGCGTCAGGTATTTCAGTGCCTTCGTCGTCTGCGTGCTGCGCTGTACCCACTTCTCTTCAGCATCTTGAAAGTAGAGGTCGAGCTTCAGCAGGAAGATGTTTTCGTCAATGTACTGCAGCTTCAACTGTCCGCCTACATAGAGGATATTCTTGTTCTTCTGCTCGACAAGGATAACATCGTCGACTCCCTGCGTATAGAAGCTCGCGGCTTCATCGATGTCGAGTTCGCGCTGGAAATCCTTGATCTTAGAGAAAAAGTCGTAGATGCTGTCGATTGTCTTTTTTGCCGCTAGGATGTTTCTGTCAAAGGTGCTGAAATTTCCCGTTTTCATAAGAGGGCCTCCTTTGCGCTAGTTTTCCATAATTAATTCCATTTCTCGTGAAATGTCGGCGGGCTGCTTCTTTGAGATTTTTGCTAGAATATGGGGCGGCACCTCGCTTTCGTTGACTTTGCGAATTGTAGTTCCCTCCATTAAATCGTTGGTTTTTTCATCGCGGTAATAAAACTTGTGAATGATTTGTACAAGATGTTCGCCTGCTTCTACGATTTTGTCACCGAGGAATTGCATTTCATGTGGAACATGTGGACGAATTTTTTCCCAAGCAGCCTTTAATTTAGGGATGAAGTCCCGAATCCAGTCTACAATATCGTTCCAATTTGCTACAATTAGAACAGTGCCGATTAACAAGCCTCCAGCGATTAAAAGTGGTATCATGATATTCCCTCCCTATGGGTTTTGCAGCGGCATAACTGCTATAGTTATGCCTTGGATGTTTTGATTTTTGCTTCTAAGCGTTTTAGTATCTCTGGTTTTATTTCATTTTCTGAGACCTTTTTCACGGCAGTGCCGCTTAGCGGATTGTTTTGATTTTTATTCTTTATGAAACTTCCTGCGATGGCGAGAGTTGCGAGTTCCACTATCATATTTTAATCTCCTTGCCCTTTGCGAGCTGCTCCTTGACGTATTCCTCGGATACGGGGCGGACGGTCGTCTCCGTCTCATGCGTGCGTCCTTGGTTCGCCTTCTTGCTGTGCAGGATGTCCTCGACGGCTTCGAAGAAATGAGCGCGGGGCACGCGAGTCTCACGCTTTCTGGCAGCGCGGAAGGCGGCGTTGAGTACGGCGTTGGAGATGTCACTGCCGGTAACGCCATCGTACTTCGTAGCGATTTCAGCCGTATCAAGATCGTGCGGCAAACTTCCAGGCAGGTACATCGCCCAGAGCTTTTGACGGCAATCTTCGTCGGGCAGCTCGAATTTGACGTGCATGGAGATGCGCCGCATGAAGGCGGGATCGAAATTCGAGATGAAGTTTGTGGCGAAGATGATGAAGTCTTGGTATTCGTTCATCGCCATGAGCATGACGGAGCGCGTCTGGTTCACGCTGACATCGGTGGCGCTCGTCATGTTGGTGACGCGGCGGCTCAAGATGGCGTCGGCTTCATCGAAGAAGATGATGCTGCCCGTTTCCTTTCCCGCTTCAAAGACCTTGCGGATGTTCTTTGGCGTTTCGCCGACGTATTTGGATTCGACATCGGCATAGTTGACAATGATGATCTTGCGCCCCAGATGCTTGGCGATGGCATGTGCCGCCATCGTCTTGCCCGTGCCTGGCTCGCCGTAGAGGTTGATGCCGATGCGCTTGGAATATTTGTGCGTCTTTTCGAGTCCCCATTGTTCAAAGACGATCTTGCTGTTTTGGGCATAGTCGGCAGCGTTCAAGATTTGCTCGCGAACGCGCGGCGGCAGGATCATGTCATCAAACGTGTACTTCGGCTCTTCGGGCGCAAAGGTATCGGACGCCTTTTCCTCCGTTTCGCTTTTCTTCGGCGGCAAAGGAGACGCCGCCTCTGCCTGCGGGTCAATGCGCTTTCCTAAACCCATAAAAACACCTCCACGAAATCGTTTTGCCTCATTTGTTCATAATATGTAATATCATACTACAAATGCCCCCCCCGACAAGACTTTTATGTAGAGAAAATTAGAGGTTTCTTTTTTATTCTGCTGACCATTTTTTGGAAGAATTTGACGCAGTACGTCATATGACGTATAATCGAGGCAAAGGAGAGGATGCGAATGCCGCTGACACCGAAGGAGATGATTCGGCTCCTCAAGGAGAATGGGTTTGTCTATATCAAGAGTAACAACGGCTCTCATCAGAAGTATCGCAATGTGGAAAAGAATATTACGGTCAGTGTTCCCGTACACGCAAAGGAGCTTAAGAAAGGCATCGAGCAGCAGCTTCTGAAGGAAGCGGGATTGAAACGTCCCGAGCAGAATGGAGGTCAATGATGAAGCGAATGAAACGACTGTATTTTTATCCTGCTGTATTTCAACGTGAGGAGCAGGGCTACTCCGTATTCATCCCTGACATTCCCGGCTGCATGACGCAGGGGGAGACGATGGAGGAGGCGCTTGCCATGACGCAGGACGCCATCGGACTCATGCTGGAGGATGTCACTCCTGCAGACTATCCTGCACCGTCCTTGCCGCAGGATCTGCCGCTCGAAAAAGACCAGTTCGTCCTCATGGTGCCGTTCGACAAGCTCGCCTATGACAGGGCATACAACGCGAAATCCGTCAAGAAGACGCTCTCCGTTCCCGCATGGCTTGATACACTCGCTGCAGAGCACAATGTGAACTTTTCCAACGTCCTGCAGAACGCCCTGATGCGCGAGTTGGGTGTGAGCAAGGCATGAGTCGGAGGAGGAAAGAGATGACAAACTACACGCACAAACGTCCGCTTTGTGGACATTGTGCGCCGTCCTTACAGAAACCTAGCCAATCGGTCTGCGCCTTTGGCTTGACCGCTTGGGGTTTCATGAAAAAATTTCTGCCGCTTTTCGTGCTGTTCTTTGCGCTGTTTTTGGCGGCGGGTACGGGGGACATTGATGCACGCATTTCGCAGGAAGTCGAGCAGGGTGCGAAGGTGCGCATTTTGAACTACCACATGGTCAACGATATGAATCATTCGCTTGCCGTCGCGCCAAAGGATTTCGATAGGCAAATGGCATGGCTCCAGAGAAACGGCTTTCAGTCCATCACGCCGGAAGAGCTTTACGGCGCATTGACAGGTGTGGGGAAGCTGCCGGAAAAGCCTGTGATGATCACGTTTGACGACGGCTATGTGGACAATTATGAAAAGGCGTACCCGATTCTCAAGAAGTACGGTTTCAAGGCGACGATCCTTGTCGTCACGGAGATGGTGGGCAAGAAGAAGGGCTATCTGACGTGGGAGCAGCTGCGCGAGATGGAGCAGAGCGGCTTTTCCATCGAGGGGCACACGATGACGCACCGTGCGTTGACGAGCCTTACGGATGACGAGGTCAAGGAGGAGCTTTCCGCCTCGAAGCGCATGATCGAGGAGAAGCTCGGCAAGACGGTCACATGCTTCGCCTATCCGGGGGGCGCGTACAACCTGCATATCGCGCATCTCGTGAAGGAAGCGGGCTACAAGATGGCGTTCACCGTGCGCTACGGCAACGCGGATCGCGCGAGCAATCTCTACGCGATCGACCGCGTGCCGATCTTCCATACGGAAAACACGGAAGGGTCGTTTCAGAAGCGTCTGCGCTACTTGCCGATTTTCGAGAATTTCGGTTGGCAGAAGCGGTAGGGAAAAGAGCGGCTTCTTCTTGCTTCAAAAAAGAAAATATGTTTGTGGGAAAGCAGTCCCTTGCCTTTGGTAAAGGGGGTGCTTTCTCTTTATTTTTTGCGGCAAATGGGCGCATGATGAAAAAAATGAAAACAAGAGGCAGGAAAAAGACGGGAAAGAAAGAATTAAAACTAGACAATGAAGTGGCGAAAAGTGGGGAAATGTGGTTTAATATAGAGAGCACTGGTGAAGGAGGTGACAAGCGAGATGTTGATGGGCGAATACACGCATACGATTGACGCGAAGGGGCGCGTGATCCTGCCTGTGGATTTTCGCCCGGAACTTGGCGGCTCGTTTGTCATCACGAAGGGGCTTGATAACTGCCTCTTTCTCTACGGCGAGGAGGAATGGGAGCGGCTGTCGGCGAAGCTCAAGGCGCTGCCGATGTCGAAACCTGAGGCTCGCGCTTTTGCACGCTTCTTCTTTGCGGGCGCACGCAAGCTGGAATTGGACAAGCAGGGACGCTTCCTCGTGCCTGCGAACCTGCGCGCCTATGCGAGCCTCAAGAAGGATGTCGTCCTGAACGGCGTCATGACGCGCGCCGAAATCTGGAGCCGCACGGCTTGGGATGCTTACAACGCCGAGGTGAATCCGATGGTCACGAAGATCGCGGAGACGCTGACGGATCTCGGGATTTGAGGTGAGTGCATGGAGTTTCGCCATACGAGCGTGATGCCGGAGGAGACTCTGGCGGCTCTCGCCGTGAAGCCTGCGGGCACTTACGTCGACTGTACGCTGGGCGGCGCGGGTCATGCGCGGCGCATCGCTGACAGGCTCTCGCCCGCAGGACGGCTCATCGGGCTCGATCAGGACGAGGCGGCGATCCGCGCGGCGAAAGAGCGGCTTGCCGGCGTCTCGTGCCGCGTCGATGTCGTGCGCTCGAATTTCCGTGCGCTCGCCTCGGTTCTGCAAAGTCTCGGCGTCGCTTCTGTCGACGGCGTGCTCTTCGACCTCGGCGTGTCGTCGCATCAGATCGATACGGCAGAGCGCGGCTTTTCCTACATGCAGGACGCGCCGCTCGACATGCGCATGGACACGTCGCGTCTCCTGTCGGCGCACGAGGTTGTCAACGAATATGACGAGGCGGAGCTTTGGCGCATCTTCCGCGACTATGGCGAGGAGCGCTGGGCGAAGCGCATCGCCGCATTCATCGCAGCGGCGCGGCAGGAAAAGCCCATTGAGACGACGGGAGAACTCGTTGACATCGTCTGCCGCGCCGTGCCCAAGGGTGTGCGCCGCGCGGCGGGCGGTCATCCGGCGAAGCGCATCTTTCAGGCGATCCGCATCGAGGTGAACGACGAACTCGGCATCCTGCAGGCGAGTGTAGAGAATGCGGTGCACGCGCTTGCGCCCGGCGGCAGGATCGCCGTCCTCACGTTTCACTCGCTCGAAGACCGCATCGTCAAGCAGGCGTTCAAGGAACTCGCACGCGGCTGTATATGCCCGCCCGGGCTTCCCGTCTGCGTTTGCGGTCACGAGCCGGAGGTCAGGCTCTTGGGCAAGGCGCAGAAGCCGAGCACCGCAGAATCTGCAGAGAATCCACGCGCCAAGAGCGCGAAATTGCGCGTGGCGGAGAAGATATAAGGAAAGGGCGCACGATATTTGTTGCGCATAGTTTATCGTCAAGGAGGGATCACAGATGCTCGCAAGACAAAGGGAATATGAGTATTTTGAAGAGGAGTTGCAGCCGCAGCCGCAGCGGATCGAGAAACCCGCGCCGCCGCCTAAGAGACGGCCGACGCTCAACACGCATCTGCGCTCCCGCTGCTTCTTGCTGCTCGCGCTGGTCTCTATCATGGCGATGGCGGTGACGATCCGAAGCGGCATCACGGCGAGCCGCGGCTACGATCTCGTGAAGATACAGCAGCAGGCGGAAACGCTCGAAAAGGAAAATGAGCATCTGAAGATTGAGATCGCACAGATGAAATCGCCCGAGCGCGTGCGCCGCATCGCGACGGAAAAGCTCGGCATGAGCACGCCGAAGACGGTCTACTTTGCGACAGGTGCGAAGGAATCGGTCCGATAAATTTCATGGAGGGATGGCAATGAAGACGCTTGCCGAGTTGGCGGCGCTCGTC
>NZ_JBQNBV010000085.1:0-8977 GCF_052169755.1 Selenomonas sp.
CTTTGGGAGGTGCATACGCCGCAGGGGTTTCGCCGCGAGCTTTTGGTGCGCGCTTATGAGAAGGCGGCAAAGGACGGCTTCCTTGGCACGGACGATGCGAGTCTCGTAGAGCGTCTGGGTGAAGAGGTTTTTGTCGTTGAGAGTGACTATGGCAATATGAAGATCACGACGCCGGAAGATTTGCGGCTGGCGGAGGCGCTTTTGGCGCACCCTTAAGAAGTACGGATGAAATGAAGGTGACGATATGACGAGATTTGGCATGGGATATGACGTACACCGCTTGGTGACGGGAAGAAAACTCATCGTGGGCGGCGTAGACATCCCGCATGAATATGGGCTTTTGGGGCACTCGGACGCTGACGTGCTGCTGCACGCCGTTGAGGACGCGCTGTTGGGCGCGGCGGCGCTCGGCGATCTCGGCAGGCATTTTCCAGACAGCGATGCGCGTTGGAAGGACGTGTCGAGCATGAAACTCTTGGAGCATGTCGCAGCATTGATTCGTGAGAAAGGTTACTGCGTCGGCAACATCGACGCGACGATTGTGGCGCAGCGTCCGAAGTTCGCGCCATACATCGAAAAGATGCGCCAAAATATCGCCGGAACGCTCGATTTGGCGCTTGACCAAGTGAACGTGAAGGCAACGACGGAGGAGAAGCTCGGTTTCACAGGCGAGGAAAAGGGCATATCCGCCTATGCCGTCGCTTCTTTGGAGCGAATGGAGGAGAAATAAATGCTGAGGGTTTACAATACGTTGACGCGCGAGAAGGAAGAGTTCAAGCCGCTTGAGCCGGGCAAGGTCAGCATCTATTGCTGCGGCGTGACGCCGTACAACGATCCGCATATCGGCAACGCCCGCCCTTTCGTCACATGGGACGTCGTGCGCCGCTATTTGGAGAAAAAAGGCTATGCCGTGCGCTATGTGCAGAATTTCACGGATATTGACGACAAGATCATTCGCCGTGCGAAGGAAGCGGGCGAAACGTGGAAGGAGCTTGCCGATCATTATATCGCGGCGTATTTCAAGGCGATGGACGCGCTCAATGTGCGCCGCGCCGACGCCTATCCGCGTGTTTCGGAGCATATCGACGATGTCCTCGCCGTGATTGAGAAGCTCATTGCGAAGGGGTATGCTTATGCGCTGGAAGGCGACGTCTACTACAGTGTGGAGCATTTTGCAGGCTATGGCAAGCTCAGCGGCCGCGCCTTGGATGATATGCAGGCGGGCGCGCGCGTCGGCGTTGATGAGCGCAAGCGTCATCCGATGGATTTCGCGCTGTGGAAGGCGGCGAAGCCCGGCGAGCCTTTCTGGGAAAGCCCGTGGGGCAAGGGGCGTCCGGGATGGCACATCGAGTGTTCGACGATGTCGATGAAGTACCTCGGCGAGACATTCGATTTTCACGGCGGCGGCAGCGACCTCATCTTCCCGCATCATGAGAACGAGATCGCACAGGCGCAGGCGTGTACGGGCGACGATCACAGTTTTGCACGCTACTGGCTGCACAACGGCTTCATCACGATTCATGATGAGAAGATGTCGAAGTCGAAGAACAATTTCTTCACGGTAAAAGATATTTTAGAAAAATATGCGGGTGAAGTCGTGCGCTTCTTCATCGTGCAGACGCACTACCGCAGTCCGCTCGACTTCACCGACGAGCGTTTGACGGAGGCGCGGACAAGTCTTGCGCGTCTCAAGACTTCGTGGGACAATGCCGAAGAGCTGATGACGCATGACGATGCGGCTTCGGACAGTGCGAAATCCCTTCTGTCAGCGGCGATGCAAGAAAAGACGGCGTTTTACGAGGCGATGGACGACGACTTCAACACAGCGCTCGCCGTCAGCCGCCTCTTCTCGCTGTCAAAGGAAATCAACAGCTATTATCACGACGTCACGACGGGCGGCGCGGCTTTTGATGCGGCGAATTTCGCCAAAGTGCGCGCCATCTATGCAGAGATGGCGGAGGTCGTCGGCATTTTTGAAGCGAAGGAAGAAAAGGCGGACGATGGACTTGTTGACAGCCTTATGGAACTTCTTCTCAATCTGCGGCAAAAGGCGCGTGCGGAGAAGAACTGGGCGCTCGCCGATCACCTGCGCGATGAGCTGAAAGCGTGCGGCGTCGTCATCGAGGATACGCCGCAGGGCGCACGGTGGAAACGCGCATGAGGTTCGATCGTTTTCGCGCCATCGTCGGCGCGATGTTTACACCCGACGGCGAGGGCGGCATCGCCGAGCGCTACGACGGGCTTGATGTGCGTCTGGCGAGCCCTCTGGTGCTCGCCTATATCGGCGACGCCTACTTCCATCTCTTCGTGCGCACGCGGCTGCTTTCTTTCGAGCAGTCGCAGGTGCATGTGTTGAGCGACTTCGCCGCGCAGATCGTCTCGGCGGTCTGGCAGGCGAAGGCGTATCGGGCGATTGAAGCGCGGCTGACGGAGCGCGAACGCGCCGTTTTTCGCCGCGGCAGGAACGCCAAGAGCCATGCGCCGCGCCGCGCGAGTGTCGCCGAGTATCACGCGAGCACGGGTTTCGAGGCGCTTCTTGGCACGCTGTTTTTGGAAAAGGATATGGAGCGCTTGGGCGAGATCGCCGAATGGGCGTTTCAAGCCATCGCGCGTGATATGATGGAAGAGATCGCAAAAAAGCGCGAACGGCGCGTGAAGAAAGATGCATCGAATGATGCTGTGCAGCTTTAAGGAAGGAACAAAGCCGTGGAAATACAGTTGATTGCAAAGACGCCGAATTACCTCAAAACGTGTTGGACGGCGGCGCGAACCTGCTACAGCGCGGATTCGCCCATCGAGCTTCTCGCCGAGGAAAAGAGCGAGGCGGACATGCTGCGCCTGTTGGAGCGCATCATGACGAGCAAGCACCTCTCGGTCGTCGAGCATTGTTCGATGACGTTTGCCGTCAAGGGCGTCTCGCGCACGCTTCTCGCGCAGTATTCGCGCCACCGCATCGGCGTTTCCTTGAGCGTCCAGAGCCAACGCTACGTCTCGGAGCAGTCGGAAAAGCAGGCGGACGGCATCTTCGCCCATGTTGTGCCTGAGACGATTCGTGAGAAGGAAGCGGCGTATGTGCGCTATATGGAAACGATGCAGGTGATTCAGCGAGCCTACGACGATCTCCTCGCGCTCGGCGTGGCGAAGCAGGATGCGCGGTTCGTGCTGCCGGGCGCGGCGTGTACGAACTTCGTGACGACGCTCAACCTGCGCTCCTTCATGGACGTCTACGAAAAACGCGTGACGACGCCGGGAGCGCAGTGGGAGATCCGCGAAATGATGCTCTTGATGCGCGATCTCCTCGTCGAAAAAGAGCCGTGGCTTGCGAGGTACATCGTGAAGCCCGAAGCACATTGACATGTGGGAGTTGGTGCAAAGCGATGGAAAAGAAGAAGCGGACGAATCCGGCGAAGCGGGTAGAAATGCCGCATCAGCCGAAGCAGGTGCAAAAGAGCAGGAAAGAAGCGGCGCCTGCCGCGCCCGCAGCCGATGAGATCCTCGTCGGACGAAACGCCGTATGGGAAGCGCTGAAAGCGGGGCGCGGCATCAATCGCATCCTCGTCGCGCAGGGCGCGAAGGATGCGGCGCTCGCGCCGCTTCTCGCGCTCGCGCGTGAGCATGGCGTGCCCGTGCGTTTGAGCACGCGCCAAAAGCTCGACCTGCTTGCGCCCGATCTGCGCCACCAAGGCGTGCTCGCCTACGCTGCGCCTGTCGCCTACGCTTCGCTTGACGATGTTTTCAAACGCGCCGAAGAAGAGGGGGAGTCGCCGCTTCTCCTGCTGCTCGATGAGATCGAGGATCCGCACAATTTCGGCGCACTCCTGCGCACGGCGGATGCGGCGGGGGTGCATGGCGTGCTCGTGCCCGAGCGCCGGAGCTGCGCGCTGACCGCGACGGTCGCCAAGACTGCGGCGGGAGCTGTTGAGCACGTACCCGTCGTGCGCATCGGCAATATTGTGCAGGAGATGAAGCGGCTCAAGGAGCGCGGTCTTTGGTTCGTAGGCGCGGATATGGCGGGCGAGCAGGATCTTTTTCATGCCGATTTGACCGGCGCTTTGTGCATCGTCATCGGCAGCGAAGGCAAGGGGCTTGGCAGGCTTGTCAAGGAGACGTGCGATTTTCTCGTGCGCATACCGATGCACGGAAAGATCAACTCGCTCAACGCTTCCGTCGCCGGAGCGCTCCTCATGTACGAGGCGAGGCGCACGCGCCTTCTCAAAAAGGCGTAAGACGATGGCGAAGAAGCGTGAACACTTCATTATCGACGGCTACAACGTCATTCATGCGCTGCCCGAACTTGCCGCTCTCGCAGGCGATCTCGCAGAAGCGCGTGATCGTTTGATTCATCTCCTTATGGAATACGGCGCGTATGAAAAATACGATATGACCGTCGTATTCGATGCGCTGTTTGCAAGCGGCGAAGAGCACAGAGAACAGGCTGCGCCGCACTTTGAAATCATCTACACGGGCGAGGGCGTGACGGCAGACAGCTGCATCGAGCGGCTTGCTTATGAATCCGTGCGCGCCTCGCGCGAGGTGCATGTCGTGACGTCCGACGGCGCCGAACAGTCGGCGATCCTCGGCGCGGGCGCCTATCGCATCTCATCGGCAGAGCTTTGGCGGCGCGTGAAAAGGACGAAAAAAAAGATCGCCGACGAGTATCTGGGCGAGGTGACGCTGCCCCTTTTGCGCAACGAGGTCGGCTCACGCATCGACAGCCGAACGGCGGCAAAGCTCGATGCCCTGCGGAAAAAGCAGCGCTGAAAGGCAGACGAAAATACGCGGATAAATGAGAACAAAGAACAATAAAATGCGCCGAAGATGGAAAAAGCCGCGTCATGCTTGACGTTTCGGGCATCTCTGGGGTATAATCAAAGCTGTTAGGGAGAGACAGCGTTTTCTACGGATGCGGAAAACAACACGAATGGGGTCGATGCTATGGAAGCAGAAATGAAAGACGGCAACGATACACTGTTTGACGGATTTGATGGTCTGACGGATGAGGAAGTCATTTCCAGAATTAAAGAAAATTGCAGCAATATTGCTCTGGACTACCTGATCAACAAGTATCGCAACTTCGTTCGTGCGAAGGCTCGTTCATACTTTCTCATCGGCGCTGATCGCGAAGACATCGTGCAGGAAGGCATGATCGGTCTTTACAAGGCGATTCGCGACTTTCGAAATGACCGTCTGTCATCTTTCCGTGCGTTTGCCGAGCTTTGTGTGACGCGCCAGATCATCACGGCGATCAAAACGGCGACGCGGCAGAAGCATATTCCGCTGAATTCTTACATATCGCTCAATAAGCCGATTTACGATGAAGATTCGGATCGGACGCTCCTCGATATCCTGCCGGGTGCGCGCGTCTCGAATCCCGAGGAACTCGTCATCAGTCAGGAAGAATTCATCGACATCGAGGAAAAGATGGAGGAGATTCTGAGTGATCTCGAATGGCGTGTGCTCATGAGCTATCTTGACGGCAAATCGTACCAGGAGATTGCCGTCGATCTCGACCGTCATGTCAAGTCCATCGACAACGCCCTGCAGCGCGTGAAGCGCAAGCTCGAACGCTACATGGAAAACCGCGGGGACGAGGTTGACATCACGACGGTCTACCGCGGTTTGAGTACAATCAACCATCGTATGCACGACGCCCTTGACACTCAGATGCAGCGGAAATAGAGAGAGCAGCCGCTTTCAGCCAAGGCGCTTGGCGTGAGAGCGGCTTTTTTACATGTTGCATCTTGTGACGGGATGCTTTTCGGCAGAGAATTTCGGTGAAGTGAAGGTGAATCGGATGGAAAAACTGAAAAAAATACGCAAGCTCGATTGGTTCATTCTCATCGCGGCGGTCTGGCTCATATCTACGCTCGACTACAATAATCTGCAGACCATTGACATCGCTTACCTCGTTTCGATGGCATTGTGGACGGTGTTCCTCATCCTGCGCGTCGTCTTTGATCTGCCGCGCGAAAAGAAGAATGGCGTCGGTGAAGAATAAAGGCGTGTATGTGCTGAAATCTGCGGTTATGCAACGGACGATAGGAGAATCTTCATGAGAAAAATTATGCTTGTACTTGCGGCGTTCGTTGTCGTTTGTGCCCTTTTGACGGGATGTGCGGCGGGACAGCCGAGTGCGGCGGGCAAGACGGAATCGGCGCAGGCGAAAGACGGCGCTTTGGAAGTCAAGGTGCTCGATGTCGGACAGGGAGACGCCATCCTCATACGGACAGCGGACGAGGTTATCTTCATCGACACGGGAGATGTCGACGAACATCCAAAGCTCGAAGCGGCGCTCAAAAAGGAAAATATCAAGACGGTTGACAAGCTCATCATCACGCACCCTCATGCCGATCATTTGGGCGGAGCTTCCGTCATTTTCAAGAACTGCGAAGTCAAGGCGGTTTACGACAACGGCGAGCCGACGACGACGAAACTCTACCGTGACTATTTGAAAACCATCAAGGCGAAGGGCATACCCTACAAGGCGCTTGTTGACGGCGATGTGCTCGACTTTGGCGGCGGCGTTTCTTTCCGCGTTCTCGGTCCGACGGCTCAGATGGTGAAGGAGGGCGGCAAGAAGAACGGCAAGCCGAATCTCAACATCAATTCGATCGTCGGCAGACTCGAATACGGCGACTTTACCATGCTCTTTACGGGCGACGCAGAAAAGGAGACGGAGAAGGCTGTGCTCTCGCATCACAGCGCTGCTGAGATCAAAAGCCTTGTCCTCAAAGCGCCGCATCACGGCAGCAAGACTTCGTCGACGGCGGCATTTTTAAAGGCGGCGGCGCCCGAAGCGGTCGCCATCTCCTGCGGTGCAGGCAACGAGTATGGGCATCCGCACAAGGAAGTCCTCGAAAGATACAAGAAATTCAACATCAAGGTCTATCGCACCGACCAAGGCGGCACGATCGCCGTGATCTCAGATGGCAAGACCTATAACGTGAAGGAGGAGAAGTAAATGGCATTTGCCGTCATTGACCGTTTCGAAGCGGATAAAGCGGTTCTTCTCGTGGGCGAGGAGGAAAAGAAGGTTGTTTTTCCTGCAGATGAGTTGCCTGTTGGGCTTTCTGAGGGCGACTATATCCGATGGGAGATTTCCTTCGATGAAGAGCGTACGAAGGAGGCGCGTGAAGAAGCGGCGGCTCTCTTGAAGGATCTCAAGGGAGAGTGAGCGCGGTGAAAGGCGGCGTATGTGCGCCGATCTTTGCCATTGGAGTTTGACGCTCTTCTGTGTTTTGATAGGAGTGGTTTTTTTGTTTCAGCGATTTTTTTTGGTTTGCAGTCTTTTTTTGCTGATCTTTTCGCTTGCTGCGCCGCAGGCATACGCTGCGCGCCTGCATGAGATTCATGATCTTCAGACGCAAGTCATAGAGGAAAATGGGCGTGCGGTCCTGCGCATTGAGATCGGTATGAATCGAGAGGATATTTCTTATACAGTGCAGAAGGATCCCGCCAAGCCAAAGCATTTGATCGTTGCTTTGCAGGATGCGCAGATCGGCGCTGCGCCGAAGGACGTGACGCTCGATGGCGCACTCGGTCGCTTTATGACGCTGCGGCCTGCGGGGCAGCGTCATGTAGAGATCATGGTGGCGTTCGCCTCTGATGTGGATGAGCAGAATTACGCGGTCTATACGCTGCCTGCCGACCGCAGTGCGAAGAAGCCGTATCGCCTCGTCATCGACGTCATGACGCCCGTCGCCGCACCTGTGCCGGAACCTTTGACAGCAGACGGTATCGAAGGCGTTGCGGGACATACGATCGTGCTCGATCCCGGTCATGGAGGCAGCGACTCGGGCGCTGTCGGTCCGAGCGGCGTGCGCGAAAAGGATGTAGCGCTCCAAGTCGCGAAGAAGGTACAGCGCCTCTTAGAAGGCGCGGGCGCACATGTGGTGATGACGCGTACGACAGATCGCGACGTCTATGGTCCGAATGCCACGTCGGGGCAAGAGCTGCAGGCACGCGTCGATGTGGCTGAACGTACGCCGGGAGCGGAGTTGTTTTTGAGTATCCACTGCAACGCATTTTCCAATCCTGCGGCGAACGGTACGGAGACGTATTCCTATTACGATTCCGTCGAGGGCGGCAGACTCGCTTTTCTTTTGCAGAAAGAGCTTCTTGAAGCAGGCGGTTTGCGGGATCGCGGCACGAAGGAAGCGAACTTCTATGTGCTCAAGCACTCAAGCATTCCGGCATCTCTCGTGGAGCTTGCTTTTATCTCAAACGAGCGCGAAGAAGCTCTTTTGACTTCGGATGACTTCCAAGATAAGATGGCGTTTGCCATAGCGAAGGGACTCAGTCGTTTCTTCATCGGCGGATAAGCGCAGAAGTTTACGGCTGTGCGTGACGGCTGAATATATTCTGAAAGGTTAGCGAAAAGAAAGGCGGTTTCTTTAGAATGAATATCATGAAATCTATGCTCGCCCTCGTCATGCTCTGTACACTCCTTTTTGCCGCGGGCTGTGAAAAGGACAATGCATCGAAGGATGGTGCAGCTCCGGCTTCGGAGAAGGCGGCGGTCACGGAAAAAAAAGACGCAGAAAAAAAGGACAGTGCGGCAAAGGCGGCAGAAAAAATCAACATCAAAGTTTACTATCCTGACGACAACGGTATGAAGCTCATCGCAGAGACACGCACGATTGAGACGAAGGGCGATAAGTACAAGGCAGCAGTGGAATCGCTGCTTTCCGGAGCGAAAGCAAAGGGGGCAATTACCATCATCCCCAAGAAAGCGAAGATCAAGAGTGTCGAAGTCAAGAACGGCATCGCGACGGCCGACTTCAATGACGATCTCATCAAGAATTTCACCGGCGGTTCGACCGGCGAAGAAATGCTTGTCGGCTCTATCGTCAATACGCTGACCGAGTTCCCTGAAGTCAAATCGGTGCAGATTCTTCTTGATGGGAAAAAGGTTGACTCTCTCGGCGGACACCTCGACACATCTGCGCCGCTCAAGCGCATGACGGAGCTTTTGTGA
>NZ_JBQNBV010000086.1:0-8936 GCF_052169755.1 Selenomonas sp.
CAGTCCGACGATCGCGCTCCTCCTCGGCATATTCTTCTTCCACGAGCCTTTCGGCACAGCCCAGCTCTCCGCCTGCGCCTGCATCTGGGCGGCGCTTTTGATCTTCACGCTCTCCGAGCGCACGCGGTGAGGGGTGTCTCACGCCGCCGCACACCCTATGATTTCTCGCATCCGCCCCGTATGCGTTCATCACGGAAGCTGCGGCTGGCGCAAAATCACACGAAAAAACGCTTTCCGACCTGCGTCTGAAAGGCACAGAAAAGCCCCGCGGGGCTTTATCCTTGCAAAACAAAACAGCGCGGCTCTACACGCCCTGCATCACAACATTCTCTACAGCATGGTCCAACAGATGCCCGAATTGACGGCATTCCTCCGGTGTGAACCCCGTCTCCACCATCTCCTGCCAAGCAGCCATTGTCTTTCTGAGTTCCTTCTTGATCCCCTGCGACTTTTTCGTCGTCGTCAACACATAGGCTCGCCGATCCGAGTCGCTGACCGTACGCTTCACATAACCTGCCTCAACAAGCCTTGCTACAGCACGCGCCGCCGTCGTCTTATCGATTTTCACCATGTGCGCCAAAGTTTCCTGATTGATGCCCTCGTGATCCAGAAGATACAGCAGGAACACATACTGCCCGTTGCCAAGACCGTACTTTTTCATCTCCTCGTTAAAATAGCTCTGACTGTAGCGATAAAGCAGAGCAATACTCGTTCCCATGTCACCTGGCCGCAAAACAGACCCTCCCCGTAGCAGGATATAATACCCATATCTGAAATTTCACTGCTGCGAATCACTATAAACTTGCCGAATACGTTTCGTGTTCTTCGCCGTGCATGAAAGAATCAATCAGGCTGCGCCATACAGGCTTTCCCCTTGATTTTCATGATAACAAGCACTTTTTTCCAGCACTTATTATACTACGCTTCCATAAGAAAATCTACCTTGCAGGATAAAGTTTTATAAACCTCTAAAATCTTATCATACTTTAGACTTATTACCTATGATAACCATAAATCTTTAGTCTTGGGCTTTTTGGGCAAATTCTTCCAGAGAGTCGGAAACAACCGATGCATCGTAGAGAACGAATGGATCCATGTCAATGCACTTCGTCACATCATGAGTCCCTGTGACATCCCACGCCGCTGTACCGTTCATAACCGTCAAAGCAGACGTAAAAAATGCACGATCCTTCAACCGCTCGAATATGCGGCGGCTTATGATTACTGTAATCCATCATGATACGAATACCAAAAACAAACGGCTTTCCGGCAGGATGTCATGCACCTCTGCTTAAAAAGAACGAATCCGATACCCCGCAGCCTTTTTCAGCCGATTCATAACAGCAAGCCCCAAACCGTTTTCGTCCAAGGCTTCGCCGAAGATGCAGGAAACGCTCGTTTCGTCAAAAGCACGCAAGGCTTCGTAGAGCCGCGCGGCGATGGCGTGCATGTCGTCTCTCGCACCGAGGCGCACGAGGAATCGTCCTTCAGCGTCATCTGCGAGCGCCGCTGCCGTTTCATCGGTCACGAGCAGACCGACCGCCTTGCCCGTTTCTTCGGCAAGTACGCGGCGAAAGGCGGCGGGAAGATCGGCGGGGGCTGCTGCGATCAGTGTCAGCGGCGCACACGGCGCATAGTGCGTGTACTTCATGCCAGGGGCGCGCGGTGCAGCGTCAAAGAGTGCATCGCCCGCCTCATCCACAGCCTCCGCACCTGACGCCCGCGCCGCGCGTTCCTGTGCAAGAAGCCCGGGGTCGAGCTGCACCGCGCCTGCGACTTCTTCGATCATCTCGCGCGTGATCGCACCGGGGCGCAGGATGACCGCAGCATCGCCCGTCACATCGACGATCGTGGACTCGACGCCGAAGCGGCAGGGACCGCCGTCAAGAATCAGCGGAATACGTCCCGCGAGGTCGGCAAGCACCGCCGCCGCCGTCGTCGGGCTTGGTCTGCCCGACGTGTTGGCGCTCGGCGCAGCTAGAGGAAAGCCTGCCGCTCGAATGAGGGCGCGGGCGACGTCGTTCTCCGGCAGACGCACGCCGACGGTTGCAAGACCGCCCGTGATGCTCGCGGGAACAGCGGCGCGGCGGCGCAGCACCAAGGTCAAAGGACCGGGGCAGAACGCCGCCAAGAGCCGCTCTGCCATCTCGGGCACCGCAAGCGCCACTTCATCGAGCATGGCGCGGTGCGCGATGTGCAGGATCAAAGGGTTATCCGAAGGGCGACCCTTCGCTTCATAGATTTTCGCACAGGCAGCGGCGTCAAAACCGTTTGCCCCGAGACCGTAGACCGTTTCCGTTGGAAAAGCGACGACGCCGCCCGCGCGAAGGATCGCCGCCGCCTCTTCCATCGCAGCCGCTGTCGGCGGCAAAACTCTTGTCGAAAGCACCGATATGCTACCTCCCCAACCACAGCACGACGACACGCTCGATTCCGGCAAGATCCGAGAGGATCTCGACCTCACCCCAAGGCGCTTTCGCCATCGCACGAATCTTCTGCGCCTGCCCGATGCCTGCCTCGACTGCAAGAAAGCCGCCCGCGCGCAAACAGCGCGGCGCATCCTTTAAGAGCCGCGCATAAAAATCCATGCCGTCCGCGCCTCCCTTGAGCGCAAGCAGCGGTTCATAGACGCGCACCTCAGGGGCAAGGCTCTCGACCTCGCCGTCCGGAATATAGGGCGGATTCGAGAGGATCGCATCAAACGCCCCGTCAGCAAGCGGCAGGAGCAAATCTCCCTCGATGAAACTCACACGAGCGGCAAGTGCAAGCCGCTCGGCGTTCTCACGCGCAACGGCAAGCGCTGTTGGCGATATATCGACGGCAGCAGCCGTCACATCGCCTGCGGCGTACCGCAGGACAGAGAGCGCAATCGCGCCCGTCCCCGTGCCGATGTCGGCGAAGCGAACGGCTCGGACGCCGCCCTCTGTCATGCGCCCGAGCCGTTCGACCGCCGCTTCCACAAGGATTTCCGTATCCGGGCGCGGGATCAAGGTCGCCCGCGACACTGCAAAATCAAGTCCCATGAACTCACGCCGCCCTACGATGTACGCGGTCGGCACGCGCCGCGCACGCTTTGCTACGCCCTCGCGAAATGCCGCAAGCTCCGCCTTTTCCAGCGGCTCATCGAAATGGACGTAGAGATAGATGCGCTCTTTTTTCAGCACATGCGAAAGCAGCACCTCGGCGTCAAGGCGCGGCGTTTCGACACCCTTCTCTCTAAAGTAGTTTTGCGTCCACTGCAAGATCGAGCCGATCGTCCAAGTTTCTTGTGCCATCACTGCGCCTTCTTGAGCTTTTCCGCCTGATCGGCGGTAATCAGCGCGTGCAGAAGCTCCTCCAAATCGCCGTCGAGCACCGCTTCGAGCTTGTGCAGCGTCAAGCCGATGCGATGATCCGTCACGCGCCCCTGCGGAAAGTTGTAGGTGCGGATGCGCTCGCTGCGGTCGCCCGAGCCGACTTGGCTCTTACGGTCGGCGGCGACCGTCGCCGCCTGCTCCTCTCTCGCCTTTTCCAAAATACGCGCACGCAGGACGCGCATCGCTTTTTCCTTATTTTTGAGCTGCGACTTCTCGTCCTGGCACTGTACGACGATTCCTGTCGGCAGATGCGTGATACGGATCGCCGTTTCCGTACGGTTGACATACTGCCCGCCCGCGCCCGAAGCACAGTAGGTGTCGATGCGAAGGTCAGCGGCAGCGATCTCGACCTCGACTTCTTCAGCTTCGGGCAAGACGGCGACCGTCACGGCAGACGTATGAATGCGCCCGCTTGACTCCGTAACGGGTACGCGCTGCACGCGATGCGTGCCGCTCTCATACTTCAAAAAGCTGTATGCGCCCGCACCGTCTACGGAGAAGGAGATCTCCTTGAAACCGCCGATCTCCGTCGCATTTCGCTCGATGACATCGACGCGCCAGCCGCGCCGCTCGGCATAGCGTGCGTACATGCGGAAAAGATCGCCGGCGAAAAGCGCCGCCTCCTCGCCGCCGACGCCGCCTCGAATCTCAACGATAACATTTTTCTCATCGTTCGGATCCTTCGGCAAGAGCAGGATTGGCAGCTCGCGCTCCAACGCATCCAGCCGAGGGCGCAGCTCCGCGATCTCATCCTCGGCGAGACGGCGCATATCCTCCTCGGGATTCTCGTCGAAGATCGCCTTGGCATCAGCCAGCCCTTCACACACACTTTTGTACTCGCGGTACTTCTCCACGATAGGCGCAAGCTGCGCGTGCTCACGGCTCAGACGCTGCCACTTCGGCATGTCGGCAAGCACCGCCGGATCGCTGATGAGCGACTCCAGTTCACGATATTTTTCCTCTACGGCATGGAGCTTATCCAGCACGTCGCATCTCCTTTCTCACTTGCCGCATCTCGCGGCAAAAGCCGCTGCCGGCTGTTCATATACCGCCGTCTCAGAAGCCGCTTCCCGCAGATAATCGCCGCTTCCCGCCGGAATCTTCTCCGGCGGCAGAGCCGCCTTGAGCGACTCGATCGCCACCTCAAGCATCGAAGCGTCCGGCTCGCGCGTCGTCAACCGCTGCAGCCAAAGTCCGGGCAGCGAGAGAATACGAACGAACACATTTTGACTCCTGCCCGCCAGACGAATCGCCTCGTAGGAAATGCCCGCGACAACGGGAAGAAGCACGATGCGGCTCGCGATGCGCAGCCAGAGATCGGGCCAGCCGAGAAACGCAAACACAAAGATGGAGACGAGCATGACGATCAAGAGGAACGACGTGCCGCAGCGCGGGTGAAACCGCTCGAACTTCTGCGCATTCTCCGTCGTCAGGGGAAGTCCCGCCTCGAAACAAAAGATCGTCTTGTGCTCGGCGCCGTGATACTGGAACACGCGCTGAATATCCTTCATGCGTGAAATGCCCCATATGTACGCCAAAAAGACGCCAAGCCGCAAGAAGCCTTCCGCAAGGTTCAAGAACACGGGATCGTCCGACCATGCATGGAAGAGCTTCGCCGCCCCTGTCGGCAGAGCGATAAAAAGCACGGCGGCAAGTACGAAAGCGACGGCAATCGTGCCCGCAAGCTCCTTATCCGAAAGCTGCTCTTCCTCCTCGCCTGCCATCTTTGCCGACCAAGACAGCGAACGTATGCCGATGACAAGCGATTCGACAAGCGCGACCGTGCCGCGCAAAAAAGGCTTTTTGAATATGGGGAAGCGGTCAGAAAACGACCGCACATCCTTCGCCTCGACGGAAATCGCACCGTCAGGCGTGCGCACCGCCGTCGCTGTGCGGCCCCGTCCACGCATCATCACGCCCTCGATGACCGCCTGACCGCCGACCATGAGTTTTTCTTCCAAAAAATTTCCCCCTTAAAAAAGAAGGAGCAGGGCATCTCTGCCCTGCCCCAGCATCTTACTGCTTGCCGTAGCGCTTGTTGAACTTTTCGATACGTCCGCCGGCAGCGACATCACGCTGGCGACCCGTGAAGAACGGGTGGCACTTCGAGCAGACGTCAACGCGCAGCTCCTTCTTCGTCGAGCCTGTCGTAAACGTGTTGCCGCAGCCGCACGTCACCTTCGCCTCGAAGAATTCCGGATGAAGCCCTTCCTTCATTCTAATACACCTCACTTTTCCCCAGAGGGGCAATACTTACAAGCGAACTATGCGCCCGCTTGGTCCGACCTTCCCCCATCGCTGGGTCAAAGCCTCTTTGTGAGCACGCGCCCACCGTCCCATCATTATAGCACAGCCGCGAACACGCTGCAAGCGCGAAATCGCAGACATCCGCATCAGATCGTATAGACGCGAATCGCGTTCGTGTTGCCCTCTTCCGATTTGATGCCCGACGTAATGATCGTCAGATCCCCGCGCTCGACACAGCCCTGCTCTACCGCCGAAGCCGTCGCATTCGCCAGCATCTCACCCTCATCCGGCCAGATGCCCGCCGCCTTGATGGGGTAAACGCCCCAGCGCAAATTCAGCTGGCGCATCGCCTTTTCGTCGGGCGTGTAGGCGACGATGAGCGATTTCGGGCGATAATGCGAGATGATGCGTGCCGTATAGCCGCTGACCGTCGGCGTGATGATCGCATCGGCGCCCAGTTCCATCGCCATCTGCACCGTCGCATGAGCGACCGCCCGCGTGCGCGACTTCAGATCCTCAAGCCCCGTCCCCTGATACATCTTCTTGTAATGCAGCGAAGACTCAGCGCGAAGCGCGATCGTCGCCATCGTCTCGACCGCTTCCGCCGGATAAGCGCCGCTCGCCGTCTCGCCCGACAGCATGATCGCATCCGTGCCGTCTAAGATCGCGTTCGCGACATCCGAAGCCTCCGCACGCGTCGGGCGCGGATTCGTCGTCATGGATTCGAGCATCTGCGTCGCAACGATGACAGGCTTGCCCGCCTTGTTGCACTTCGCAATGATCTCCTTTTGAATCAAAGGCACATCCTCTGCCGGAATCTCCACGCCGAGATCGCCGCGTGCGACCATGATGCCGTCCGAAACCTCAAGGATCGAGTCAAAATTCTTCACGCCTTCAAGATTTTCGATCTTCGGGTAGATCTCCATCCTGCCGCTATGCTCATCGAGCAGCTTGCGGATCTCCTTGACATCATCGGCACGCTGGATGAACGACGCCGCGATGAAGTCCATATCCTGCTCGATACCGAAGAGAATATCCTTCTTGTCCTGCTCCGAAATCGGCGGCAGACCCAAAGGAACGCCCGGCGCAGCAACACGCTTTCTCGTACTCATCTTGCCCGAGTTCAAAACGGTCGTCACGATGTCCTTGCCCTGAATCTTCTCGACCTTCAGCTCAACAAGCCCATCGGAAAGGAGCAGCTTGTCGCCGGGCTTGACCTCCGTATAAAGCTTCTTGTGATTGACCGAGCACTTCGTCACGTCGCCCGGCGCATCATCGTACGTCAGCACGAACGAATGCCCCGCCTCAAGCATAACCGAGCCATCCTTGAACTCACCGAGGCGCATCTCCGGTCCCTTCGTATCGAGCAAAAGCGACACGACCTTCCCCGTCTTCTTCGCCGCCTCGCGCACGCGGTTGATACGCTTCAAATGCTCCTCATGCGTACCATGAGAAAAGTTGAAGCGCGCGACATTCATACCGTTCTCAATAAGCTTTTCCACCATCCCCGGCGCATCCGTCGAAGGCCCCTGCGTGCAAATGATCTTCGTCTTTTTGTTCAACATACTTCGTCCTCCATCCCAAAAACTCACGAAACAGAAAGATTCTCCTTCCATCCCCACCATTTATTTTATTGTACTACGATTTCTTAGAAGCGGCAAGCCCGAAGGGCGCAGGCGATTCTTAGAAATCGTTGTCCAGCTCTACCGCCCGTATCTCTCGTTTGCACATCACACACATTACTGCTATACTACACATATTATCTACCGAAAAATTACTGGGAGGAATCATCTTGAGCAAGCACATACGCACGCGCTTCGCACCCAGCCCCACGGGCTACATGCACATCGGCAACCTGCGCACGGCGCTTTACGGCTATCTCTTCGCGAAGTCCCAAGGCGGCGACTTCATCCTGCGCATCGAGGACACCGACCAAGAGCGCTTCGTCGAAGGCGCACGCGAAGTCATCAACGAGAGCCTTGCCGCCGCGCACATCGTCGCCGACGAAAGCCCCGAAAAAGGCGGCGCTTTCGGACCCTATGTGCAGAGCGAGCGCAAGGCGATCTACAAAGAATACGCCGAAAAGCTCGTCGCCACAGGCCACGCCTATCGCTGCTTCTGCGCGGCGAAAGATCATGCACACGAATCAGAATCCGAAAAGTTCGGCGGCTACGACCGCCACTGCCGCGACCTCGCGCCCGAAGAAATCGAAAAGCAGCTCGCGGCGGGAACGCCCTACGTCATCCGCCAGAAAATGCCGCTTGTCGGCTCAACGACGTACCGCGATCTGATCCTCGGCAGCATCACAATCGAAAACAGCGAACTCGAAGACCAAATTCTCTTGAAAAGCGACGGTATGCCGACGTACAACTTCGCGAACGTCGTCGACGATCACCTCATGGAGATCACGCACGTCATCCGCGGCAACGAGTACATCACCTCGACGCCCAAGCATGTACTGCTCTACGAATTCTTCGGCTGGCAGCTGCCCGAATTCATCCACCTGCCGCCCGTCATGGGAAAGAGCGAGGACGGCACGGTGTCGAAGCTCTCCAAGCGCCACGGCGCAGCGAGCTTCGGTCAGCTGCTCGACGAAGGCTACCTCGCCGAAGCCGTCACGAACTACGTCGCGCTCCTCGGCTGGTCGCCCAAGGACACGAATCAGGAAATCTTCACGATGCAAGAGCTCATCGGCGCGTTCTCCCTCGACGGCATCAGCAAATCGCCCGCCATCTTCGACTACAAAAAACTCGACTGGATGAACGGCGAATACTTCAAGTCGATGGATCCCGCCGCCTTCGCCAAGCTCGCGCGTCCCTTCGCAGGCGATCTGCCGGCAGAACTCGCCGAGAAGTGGGACTACATCGCCGAAATCCTGCGCCCGCGCCTCAGCCGCTTGGGCGAAATCACACCGCAGATCCGCTTCCTCATCGAGATGCCCGACTACGACATCGACTGCTACACAAACAAGCGCAACAAAACCACACCGGAAAAAGCTCGTGCGCTTCTTCCCGAAACGCTGCCGATGCTCGAAAGCATAGAACCATGGACACCCGACGCCATCAACGCGGCACTCGACACCTTCGTAGAGGGACGCGGCGAAAAGAAAGGCGCCGTCATGTGGCCGCTGCGCATCGCCGTCTCAGGACAGAAAGTCACGCCGGGCGGCGTCACAGAAGCGCTCTTCATGCTCGGCAAAAAAAATTCTCTCGATCGCCTCAAAAAAAGTCTTGCCAAACTGCAAAATATGTAATATAATAGCTTTTGTTCAAAAGGCTCCTTCGTCAAGTGGTTAAGACACCGCCCTCTCACGGCGGGTTCATGGGTTCGAAT